>DALYDM010000007.1:0-30366 GCA_031973235.1 Minisyncoccota bacterium
CTCAATTTCAAAAAACTTCACACAGACGCTAAAGTGCCGATGTATGCACATTCTCACGATGCGGGTTTTGATATGTATGCGACAGAAGATGTGCATTTTGAACCTGGAGCGAAAATGCGTGTTCCAACTGGTATAGCACTTGAGATACCTGATGGATATGTGGGGCTTGTATGGGATAAGTCGTCTATATCATTTAATCACGGACTGAAAACTATGGGTGGAGTAATCGATGCGGGCTATCGCGGTGAAATAATTATCGGACTTTATAATTTTTCAGACACTCCATACACCATAAAAAAAGGTGAAAAGGTAGCACAAATGCTTATTCAGAAAATTGAACACGTATCATTTTCGGAAGCTGAAGAACTTTCAAATACTACACGAGGCGATAGTGGATGGGGAAGTACTGGCAAGGCGTAGATTGACATTTTTTAAAAAGCTCTATATTGTGAAAAGAAAAAATGGAGCACATTAAAACTGATGATGAGATAACCTCAGAACTTCTTCTGAAGATTGATACTCGACTGCAAGAGTACTATGGACAAGAAAATGTGGATAGAATGTTTCAAAGAGAGATATTGCAAAAGATTGTAGAGACAATTGTTGGAATTACGCGTTTTTATAAGATTGATCCGAAAAAGGTAATTACCAAAACTAAGTTCACTGAGTATGTTTTTGTGCGCAATATTATCACTTTGGATTTATTGAGACAGAAACAAATTAAGACACACATTGGTATTTTCTTGTTGCGCAATCATGCCACCGTCATATATTCGATAAGAAATCATCTCAATCTTGTTGAAACGAAGAATGAAGCATACACTGCTTATGTGGAAAAATATAATCAGTATTTGCTTAGCAAAGGATTGAGGGGGATACGGATATTCGACAAACCTTCAGAGAGACTCATCTTCAAAAATTAACCCGTTTAGGCGGGTTTTTTTATTGTATGTTTTTTGTTATGATGGGCGAAGTAATGAAAGATACTCTTGTGGGCGCAATCAAAGAAGTGCTTGGGGGACTTGGAATAGAACATCCCAAGGTTGAATTGTCGTACCCAGAACAATTTTCATTTGGTGAGTTCACCACAAATGTGGCGATGATGTATGCAAAGCAAAAGAGCAAGAATCCGAAGGATTTTGCGGAGATTATTTGTCAAAAGTTATTGGATAAAAATATATCTGGAGTTTCAAAGATAGAAATAGCGGGGCCTGGATTTATCAATATCACACCAGTTCGTGAATATTATTCCAATTCACTGAAAGAAATAATTGAGAAAGGAAATAATTTTGGAAAAAGTACAGAGCTTTCTGGAAAGAAGGTGATGATTGAATATACTCAACCAAACCCGTTTAAGCCATTTCATATTGGGCATTTGATGTCTAATGCAATCGGCGAATCTATATCAAGAATTATTGAATCTCAAGGTGCGCATGTTGTCCGTGTAAACTATCAAGGTGATGTGGGTCCTCATGTGGCAAAAGCACTGTATGGACTCATAATGAAAGGGAAGCCCGAAGCTACGCTTACGCTAAATGAACAAGCTCACTATGTTGGTGAGTGTTATGTGTGGGGAAATAATGAATATGAGACAAATGAAGAAGCAAAAAAGGAAATTGAGCGAATCAACAAAGTAGTGTATGACAAAAGTGATGAATCTATTCACGAACTTTATCACTGGGGAAGAGAAATAACACTCGCAGCGTTTGAAGAACTCTATACACTGCTTGGAACAAAATTTGATTATTATTTTTTTGAAAGTGCAACTGCGGAATCAGGAAAGAAAATAGTTGAAGAAGGTTTGCAAAGAGGTATTTTTCAGGAATCTGATGGTGCTGTTGTCTTTCACGGTGAAGCGTATGACCCAAAACTCCATACTCGTGTATTCATCAATTCTCAAGGTCTTCCTACTTACGAAACAAAAGAACTTGGGCTCACAAAGAAAAAATTTGATATAGAAAATCCTGACCTTTCTATTGTTACCACTGCTGTTGAGCAGAAAGACTATATGAGGGTAGTGATGAAAGCCGTGGAGATCCTCTTTCCAGAATACAAAGGACGAATAAAGCATATTACTCATGGAATGATGCGTTTTGCGTCAGGAAAAATGTCCTCACGTTTGGGCAATGTAGTCACCGGAGAATCTTTGATTAAAGATACGATTGAGGTCGTGGAAGATATTATGAAAGATCGCGAAATGACTGACAGTGAACGCCGTGAGATTTCTTCGATTATTGCAGTATCAGCAATTAAGTTTTCAATTCTTCGCCAAGCAACAGGAGGGGATATTGTATTTGATTTTGAAAACTCAATTTCTTTTGAAGGAGATTCAGGACCATATTTACTCTATAGTGTGACTCGTGCACGTTCAGCAATACAGAAAGCGATTGATGCTCAGATTGTTGTGAGTGATACGCATATACCAGATACACTTTCACCACTTGAGCAGTTACTCGGACGATTTCCTTCTGTGGTCTCTCGTGCACATGATGAGTATGCGCCACACCATATCGTCACGTACCTGCTTGCGCTCTCTGGTGCATTCAATGCATTTTATGCTCACAATCCTATTGCTCAAGCAGAGGATAAAAATACTCCATACAATCTCATGATTACAGAGTCATTTGTACAAGTCATGGAGAACGGACTTCATCTTCTTGGTATTCGTCTTCCTTCAAAAATGTAGTTGACTTCTTGGTTTCCAGGATGTAGCCTGTGGTAAAACGTACACATCATGGAAAGTTATATAAATATAAATTCACTCGAGGAGTGGTCAGCGACCATTGGAATTGTTTTGTGCAGTGCGGTATTTTTTTTGTACTTGATTTATTATTATAGTGCACTTGAGTCTCTCAAAAGCACATATGATTCAAAAGAGAAAATTCCACTCACAGCTGATGAGCATATAAGGCGCATCAATGAATCACTCAAAAACTATTCACAAATCGTACGAGCAACCTTATTTAAAAGTGTTGTTAAAAAAAATTCAGAAAGACTTCTCTATATAATAGAATCATCAAAAAAAGTTATTTTAGAAAGTGATATAGATGAATCTGCTGAAAAAAAGCTTCTTGAATTCGCGCAGTACGCCCAGCAAGTAAAATCTCACTTGTTGTCATCGGTGTGGCCAGATACGCCAGATAGACTTGGGATTATTGCCGATACTCTCGATACAGTATCTGAAAGTATTGCAGATTTATGGCAATATAAAACAAATGATTATGTATATTGATGCAAAAGTCCTTTCAGGAAATGAAAGGATTTTTTATTTGCCTATTTTGTGATTTTTGACTATGATAAACACACATGCACTGATGAGGCCAATCACCTCGGAGCACTAGAAGGAAATCTCGAAAGAGAAAGTAGAATCTGGCGGGTAGCCCGTTATAGCATAAATGAAGTCTGTCGTTTGACAGAAAAACAAGGTGGTACCACGAGAAGACTCGTCCTTGTATGACAATTATTTGTTATACAGCGACGAGTTTTTTTATTAGAAATTAAATTAATTATGAACAACAACCCAGATAATAAAAAATCACCAATAGCACTTCGCGAAGAGAAAGTTCTCGCGCATTGGAAAGAAAAAGATATTTTCAAAAAGTCGCTAGAAAAAAATAAAGGCAAAGAAGATTTTGTCTTTTTCGAAGGTCCTCCAACTGCAAATGCAAAGCCCGCACTTCACCATCTCGAAGCGCGCGCATTCAAAGATGTGATTCCACGCTTCAAAACTATGCAAGGCTACAATGTTCGCCGAAAAGCTGGATGGGATACCCATGGACTTCCTGTGGAGCTTCAAATTGAGAAGGCACTCGGACTTACTTCAAAGAAAGATATCGAGAAATATGGTGTTGCTTCATTTAATGCAAAGTGTCGCGAAAGTGTATTTCAGTATATCAAGGACTGGGAAATGTTTACTGACCGAATCGGATATTGGGTAGATAAAGACGATGCGTATTTTACTTTCGACTCACACTATGTTGAAGCACTTTGGGCTGTGGTGAAAAAAATCGACGAAAGAGGTCTTTTGTATAAAGATTATCGAATCGTACCGTGGTGTGCTCGTTGTGGTACAGGACTTTCTTCTCATGAACTTGCACAAGGATATCAAGATGTAAAAGATTTGAGTGTAACAGCAAAGTTTAAAATTGTTGGTTTTGATAATGCGTATTTTCTTGCGTGGACCACGACACCTTGGACACTTCCTGGGAATGTCGCACTTGCAGTGGGAGCTGATATTGAATATGTAGAAATAAAAATTGGTGAAGAAATTTTAGTTCTTGCAAAAGAACGATTGAGTGTGATTGCAGATCCATATGAGATCATTGCAACACACAAGGGAAGTGAAATGGTTGGAATGAGCTACGAACCACTATATCCATATCTTGCAAAACTCAATGCTCAAGATGAGAAGATGAATCTTGCGTACAAGGTGTGTGTAGCTGATTTTGTCACCACCGAAGACGGAACAGGAATAGTGCATACAGCGGTGATGTATGGGGCAGACGACTTCGCACTTGGAACAACACTTGGTTTGCCAAAATTTCACGTTGTAAAAGAGGATGGTCATTTTTTGGATGGAATGGATTTTCTTTCTGGTCGCTTTGTAAAAGATGAAGAAGTGGCGATAGATATTATCAAAGATCTTGCTCACCGTGGACTCCTTTTCAGAAAAGAGAAGTATGAACACTCATATCCACATTGTTGGCGTTGCAAGACTCCGCTCATTTATTTTGCACGTGATTCGTGGTATGTGGCAATGTCAAAACTTCGTGATGATTTGGTTGCAGAAAATGCAAAAATAAATTGGGAACCTGCACATATAAAAGAAGGAAGATTTGGTGAATGGCTTCGTGATGCTAAGGATTGGGCATTTTCACGAGAGAGATATTGGGGTGCTCCACTTCCAGTATGGAAAAAATCTGATGGGTCACATGAAGTACTCGGAAGTCTTGATGAAATAAAAAAATATACAAAGAAATCTGGAAATAATTATTTTGTTATGCGACATGGTGAGACTGAAAGTAATATTTCAGGAATTATTGATTCGCAAATTACATCAGCTACACCACTTACTGAAAATGGTGTTGAGCAAGTACTTAAAACATCTCAAGAACTTCAAGACAAGAAGATTGATTTGATCATCACTTCACCCCTCGCACGAACAAAAGAGACTGCGAAGATAATCCAAAAAGATCTTGGTCTGTCCGATGATTGTATTGTAGTGGATCAACGAATTTCTGAAATGCGAATCAATTCATATGAAGGTAAATCATGGAATGAATTTCACGCTGATTTTCCGAAGACTGTAGAATTCTTTGATCGCAAGAATGAAGGTGATGAATCATATGTTGATGTCAAAAATAGAGTTGGAGAATTCTTGTATGAACTTGAGTCAAAGTATCAAAATAAAAACATTTTGATTGTGACACATGGTGCACCTGCATGGTTTATACACGCAGTTGCTCAAGGTAAAGACAAAGAGGGAACTCTTGAAATGATTCGTGATGTGAAGCAATTTCACTATTTCCAAAATGCCGAAGTAAAGCCGCTATCATTTGTACCACTTTCACACAATGAACAGTATGAATTTGATCCACATAAGCCGTATATAGACGAGCTTGTACTTGTGGATGAATCTGGCGAACAGATGATACGAGAAAATGTCGTGATGGATGTATGGTTTGACAGTGGCGCAATGCCATTCGCGCAATATGCGAACGAACGCGAACTTGACGCGAACTCCCAAAGACTAGAATCATTTGATAGTTTATGGAAACGTACTTCGTATCCTGCAGACTTTATTTCTGAAGCAATTGACCAGACACGTGGGTGGTTCTACACACTTCTTGCTGTAGGTGTGCTTATGGATCGTGGAACTCCATACAAAAATGTGATTTGTCTTGGACACTTACTCGACAAAGATGGAAAGAAAATGTCTAAGTCTATTGGAAATGTTGTTGAGCCTTGGGAGCAAATGGAAAAATACGGAGTGGATGTAATCCGTCTTTGGATGTACTCTGTGAATCAGCCAGGAGAAGGGAAAAACTATGATGAGAAAATAATTCTTGAACTTTCACGAAAAGTATTTGCACTTCTCGATAATTGTTATGTGTTTTTTGATCAATATAGAAATGATCTCAATACTAAAGACCTTCAACCAAAGACTTCTCCGCATGTTTTGGATAAATGGATTGTGTCACTACTTCACAAAATGATATCGGACGGAACATCTGCACTTGAAAAATATGATCTATTTACAGCATCACGACTCATCAAGGATTTTGTGAATGATTTTTCAACGTGGTATATCCGAAGATCACGCGACAGATTTAAGTCTGATGATGTAGAAGACAAAAATAACGCACTTGCGACTACTCGCTATGTGTTTATTGAACTTGCAAAATACATGGCACCATTCACACCATTTTATGCAGATGATTTGTATCAAAAAGTTGGAGGAGGAAAAGAGAGTGTGCATCTTGAGATTTGGAATTCAGAACATCCAACATTGAATACTCAAATACTTTTAGATATGGAAATCGTGCGTGATATCGTGACAAAAGGACTTGAAGCTCGGCAAAAAGCGGGAATCAAAGTCAGACAGCCACTCGGCAAGCTTAAAGTGAAAAGTGAAAAGCTAAAAGAGGAATATTTGGAAATTCTTAAAGACGAATTAAACCTTAAAGAAATTGTTGAAGATGTGTCATTAGATGTTGATGTTGTTCTTGATACAGTAATAACACCTGAGCTAAAAATGGAAGGTGACTTCCGTGAACTCGCACGTGCAATTCAAGACATGCGAAAAGCGAGCGGACTTACTCCTGATGACCGTATCAATCTTTCAATTGAAACAAACGAGGAAGGGAAGAATGTTGTCGAATCATTCGAAAATGAACTTAAGAAAATCGTCCAAGCAGATTCTGTGGTGTTTGAGAACAATGACGGAAAAGAAATAAAAGTCGATGAAATTGTGTTTAAGGTTAGAATATAAATATGGAGCAAGTTCATTCTTCTGAAAATCAAAGTGAGAATATATTGTATCCAGAAATAGCGAAGGAACTATCTCTTTTGCGAGAGAGGGATCAATTTATTCGTACTGAAGGTGTTTTTGATGATTCTGTTGATAAAGAGAACACTCTAAAGCTTAAAGAAATTATTGAAAAGATAGGATGGCCAGGAATTTCAAAGGTAGGTAAATTGGGTGCTTCGTCGGCGTGGCTTCTTGCTCAACATGCAGATGTGGATGTTGAATTTCAAGAAAAATGTTTAACGCTCATGGAGGAAAATAGAAATGATGTTGATAATAGGCATATTGCTTACTTGACTGACCGGGTTCGTGTAAATAAAGGCATGAATCAACTGTATGGTACCCAATTTAAGGGGTCTGGAAGTGATTATGGACCTCATGAAATAGAAGATCCTGATAATTTAGAAGAAAGAAGAACATCTGCAGGTCTTGAAACATTTGAAGAATACAAGACGAGGATGGGAGAATCAAATAAGAAATTTGAAGAAAGAAAAATAGGTAATAACTCGTCGAGTGACAAGTAAGATATATAATAAGATTTAAGTAAAGAAAAATATGTCAAAAAAAGTATTTGTAATTCATGGATTGGGAAGTATGCCAAATAAAGCTTGGCGACCTTGGCTTATGTCTGAGTTGGCGAAGAAAGATATTTTTGCCTGCTCACTTCCAATGCCCAATAGTGAAAACCCAGAATGTGGAGAATGGGTTGAGTATCTAAAAAATACAATAGGAGAAGAAAAAGAAATTTATCTCGTAGGACACTCTTTAGGTGTTCGTGCTGTTTTACGTTATTTAGAAAATGTATCAACATCACCAATAAAAGGTGCGGTTCTTGTTTCTGGTCGATTTGGAAAACCTCGATCAGGCATTCTTGAATCATTTTATAAAGATGAACTGAATTTTGAGAAAATAAAAAAAGCTTCTGAGAGGTTTGTCGTTGTACATGGAGACAATGACCCAAATGTTCCTTTTGAAGATGGAAAAATGCTTGCTAGCTCATTGAATTGTAATCTGGTTGTAGTTCCGAACGGAGGTCATCTAAGTGGAAAAGCCGGGTGTTTTGAATTGCCAGAAGTCAGAGATAATTTATTGAGCATGATAGAGTCTAATTAAATATGTCAAAAAAAGTATTTATAATTCATGGATTTCAAGATATACCAGAAGGTGGTTGGAGTCCATGGCTCAAAGATAATCTCGAAGCACATGGTGATGTTGTGGAGCTTTTGAAAATGCCCACACCAAATGACCCAATCAGGGATGAATGGGTCAAGACAATTTCTGACGCTGTGCAAAATCCAAATGAAGATGTGTATCTTGTCGGTCACAGTCTTGGAGTCCCGACGATTTTGAATTATCTAGAATCGTTAAACGACGATAAGAAAATTGGTGGCGCAGTACTCGTTTCTGGATTCTATAAACCACTTATTGAAGATGAAGATCTGGAAGAAAGAAAGATTGATCATTTTGCAGATCACGAATTTGATTGGCATAAAATAAAAAACGTATGCGGAAAGTGTGTGGTGATTCATGGCGACGATGATGACGCAGTGCCTTTGTATCACGGAGAGTATATTTCAAAAATGCTTGGCTGTGAGCTCGTCATAGTAAAAGGTGGAGGACATTTGAATTCTGAAAGCAATTGGTATGAGCTTCCCGAAGCACTCAATTGGCTGAAATAATACTTACGTACAATGCAAAAGCTCGCCAAAAATTCCATCTTGAAAGGTGGAATTTTTGCTATACTATTTTCTGTATTATGAATTCTCTGTCTGCCAATTCCTGATCACTTTCTTATGCACCACATCTATCACACCGAAGCAATAATTTTAGACAGTAAGAATAGAGGCGAAGCAAATCGTTCGTTTACGCTTTTTACTCGTGAGCTCGGAGTGATTCACGCTCAAGCGCAGGGTGTCCGACATTTGAAATCAAAACTACGTTATGCACTTCAGGATCTCAATTTAGTAAAAGTTGATTTGGTTCGCGGAAAAGAGGTGTGGCGAATCACGAGTGCTACATGGATTCATTCATTTGAAGATATTAAAAAAACTCAGCATGTTTTTGCGTGTGTGCTGAAAGTGTCTCATCTACTCAAAAGGCTATGTGCAGGAGAAGGGGAAAATTCTCCACTGTATGAGAAATTTAAGTCAGGACTTTCATTTTTTGAAAAGCATCAATTTAATCATGAGGAGATTGCAGATGCAGAAGTGGCACTTGTGCTCTCACTTTTGTATGAGCTTGGTTATGTCGAAAAATCTCATGTGACAAATCCATTTATAGGCACACTATTTGATCATGAAATTATCTCTAAAGTTCGCCCAGTCAAGAAGGAACTTATTGCTGAGGTAAACAGGGGAATCCACGAATCACACATGTAGCTCATGGTATACTTGGGCTATATGTTGGAAGATGAAAAAAAGCCTGTCGATAGAATCGAGGCATTAAAACACAAAATTTATACTACAAGTAATAGTGTTGTTCGAAAAACAAAAGAAGGTGTTCTTCATGCAAAAAACAATGTGAAGATTCCTGATACTTGGGCCCCTCGAGTACAGGAGCATGTTGAGACAACCACACGTATTATGTCAAAACCTTCATTATTTAAAAAATTCTTCCTTTTCTCTCTTGTGTTCTTTGTTGGAGCAGTTGGTTTTGCTGTATACAAGTTTTATGGTGGAGACAACGCTGTTTCAAGTGAGAAAATTGAAATCGAAGTATTAGGAAATTCGTTTACTGGAGGTGGAGAAGTCCTACCTCTGCAGATTGCGGTCACCAACAAAAACGCAGTACCACTTGAACTCGCTGATATGATTGTGGAATATCCAAAAGGTTCGGATGCTACTATTTTAGAACGACGACGAATTGAATTTGGTGAAATTCCTTCAGGTAAAACAATCGCTGAAAATGTTGAGGTGACACTTTTTGGTGAGCAAGGCAGCGACAAGGTAGTGAAGGCAATACTTGAGTATCGTGTTCGTGGATCAAATGCAATTTTCACAAAAGAGTTTGAACACAAGGTCAGTATTAATGCAGCACCTTTAGTATTGTCTGTTGAAGCGCCAAATTCAGTATCTTCAAACCAAGAAATGACACTTCGTTTCAAGACAGTATTGAATTCTAAAACTCCCGCAGAAAATTTGATGTTGAGAGTCGAATACCCTCCAGGATTTGTATTCAAAAGTGCAACTCCGTCGCCAACACTTTCAAATAATATTTGGGTTTTGGGAGACTTAGCAAAAGGTGGCGAGAAAACAATAGAACTAAACGGAGTTATTGTGGCTGCAGATGGCGAAGAAAAGGCGTTCCATGCATTTGCTGGAACCCAAGATGTGGGTGATGAAGCAAAAATCGGTGTGACATACAATTCACTTCTTCATACTGTGTCAGTGAAGAGACCTTTTATAGAAACAACTATTGCAGTAAATGGACAAAAAGGAGACACTGTTGTGATTGGAAGTCAGGGGCGTGTTTCTGCAGAAGTTGAGTGGTCAAACAATCTACCAAGCAGAATCGACAATCTTGAAATTCATGCAAAAATTTCTGGAAATGCATTCAATGAATCAAGCTTGTCGACACTTTCAGGATTTTATGATTCTGTAAACAATGAAATAATTTGGGATCGAAACACAAACACTGATTTTGCATCTGTGTCACCTGGAGACAGAGGAAGACTTGCATTTAATTTTTCACCGCAAGTTCTTTCAGCTGCCAGTGGTGAACCTTCAATAACAATAGAAGTATCAGTAAAGGGAACTCAGCCAGCAGAGGGAAATGTTGTTAAAGAAATCAACAACACAGAAAAGATGGTGGTCAAAATCAGCTCTAGTTTCCAGCTCGCAGTCAAAGCAGTACATACTGTCGGACCAATCCAAAATACTGGATCTCTTCCACCAGTTGCAGAGAAACCGATAACATATTCAGTTGTGTGGACAGCAACCAATTCTTCAAATCGAATCAATAACGGAGAGGTACGTGCAACACTTCCAACGTATGTGAAATGGGTTGGAGTGGTTTCTCCAAGCTCAGAGGATGTTACATATCTTCCTTCGACACGAGAAGTTGTGTGGAAGGTGGGAGCAATCAATCAAGGAGTTGGATTCACTACTGATCCAAAAGAAGTGGCTTTTCAAATTGAATTTACACCTTCAATTTCACAAGTAGGTTCAGCTCCTGTGTTGGTCAATGATACGAGTGCACAAGGAATTGATCAGTTTACAGGTCAGATGGTACGCACAACTAAGCCAAAAATTACAACACGAATTACCCAAGACCCAGGCTTTGTTTCAGGCAACGAAACTGTTATAAGATAAGGGTACACTTATGCAGAGCTAAGGGTACACTTATGCAGAGCTAAGGGTACACTGCTGCATTGCTAAGTATGCTCAGTTGCATTACAGCGGGCCACTCATATAAATCTAGATAAATCACTATGGAAAAAATGAACAACAATGTAGATATGGAAACACTTGTCTCTCTTGCAAAGAGGAGAGGGTTTGTATTTCAGGGATCAGAAATATACGGTGGACTTGGCGGAACATGGGATTTTGGACCGTATGGAGTTGCACTGAAAAACAATATCAAAGAATCATGGAGGAAAAAGTTTGTACATAATCGAGAAGATATGTACGAAGTCGATGCAGCTATTTTGATGAACCCAAAAGTTTGGGAATCAAGTGGACATGTAGGAGGATTTTCTGATCCGCTCGTGGAAGACTTAAAGACACAAAAGCGTTTTCGTGCAGATACTCTTCTTGAGGATAATGGTATCAACCCAACTGGCATGTCACTCTCTGACATGACAAATACAATTCGAGAAAAAAATATTGTAAGCCCTGATGGAAATCCACTCGGTGAGGTTCGTCAGTTTAACATGATGTTTTCTACCTCAATTGGTGCTATTGAAGATTCTGCATCAGTTGTATATCTCCGTCCTGAAACTGCACAAGGAATGTTTGTAAACTATAAAAATATTATTGATTCGATTCACCCAAAAATACCTTTTGGTATGGCTCAAATTGGAAAGGCATTTCGAAACGAAATTACGCCGCGAGACTATCTCTTTCGTGTCCGAGAATTTGAACAAATGGAGATTGAATATTTCGTAAAAGAGGGAGACTGGCAAAAGTATTTTGAATTTTTCAAAGATGAAATGTGTGAGTGGTTTGAGGAAGTGGGAATAGACAGTGGGAGACTTGTTGAAATAGAAAAAGCACCAGAAGACCTCGCACACTATTCAAAGCGAACAGTTGACTACGAATTTCATTTTCCTTTCGGACAAAAAGAACTTTCTGGTCTTGCGTATCGAACAAATTTTGACTTAAGTGTTCACCAAAAGGGAAGCACGCAAAATCTCGAATATTTCGACGAAGAAACAAAGGAAAAATATCTTCCACACGTTATTGAACCATCATTTGGGCTTGATCGTGCACTTCTTGCACTTCTTGTGTCTGCATATACTGAAGTGCCCGATAAGGAGGGTACTCGTGTCTATTTGAAATTCAAACCAAGTATCGCTCCCGTGATTGCGTGTGTCTCACCATTACTTAAAAACAAACCAGAATTAGTCTCAAAAGCTCGAGAAGTGTTTGGAGTGCTTAAGTCGCACTTTGGAAGAATTGCGTGGGATGATAATGGAAACATTGGAAAGCGATACCGCCGACAAGATGAAATTGGAACACCATGGTGTATTGTGGTTGATTTTGATTCACTTACTGATGAGAGTGTCACTGTGAGAGATCGAGATACCGGCGAGCAACAAAGAATTCGTATTTCAGAATTATTGTCATTTATTTCATCTCGAATGGTTTAATTATGGAATCACAAAAAAACCCTGTAAAACTTCTCTACATAACACACGATACTTCTGTACTGAAGGAGACTTCTGCATTTCGTAGAACGATTATGGAGTATGCACAGGGGCTTGAAGAGCTTCATGTGATAGTACTAGGCAATGCGCTTCATGGTGAGAAAGTGTTGCATCCACATGAAAAAGTATGGATATATCCAACCTCCGTATTTGGTGGGATATTTCAAATACTCAAAGCATTTCATATTGCGTATACACAACTTACCTGGAAATTTCATTTACGACCGAATGTTATTTTTGGAGATACTCCATTTTTGTCGGGATTGATTGCTGTGTTACTTGGAAAACGTTTTAAGAAAAAAGTATACATTCTTACTGAGAATCACATATCATCTAAGTCATCCTTTTTTGAATTTGGTAAGTATTTTAAAGAATTGTGTGTTCGTTATGTGTTTCGACATGCATCAAAAATTCGTGTCACAAGCGAAGTATCACGCAATGAACTTGAAAATTTTTATTTTGTAAAGCCTGATCGAATTTCGATTGTCCAAATGTATGTTGATGTCAATGATTTTATAAACAACAGAGAAACATTTTCTTTTCAAAAAAAGTACCCTCATCTTGGATTTATTATTGCGATTCATCCTACAAAATACACATCATTGATTGGGGAATTGTTTTCAATCACAAAGAGACTGATTATGAGTTACCCGCGAACAGGAATCGCTGTAATCGGAGCGAAAGGTTCACTTAAAAGAAAAATTCTTTTGCGAGCTCGCATGTCTGGACTCTCAAAGCATGTTGTGTGCATAGATTCAGACGAAAACCTAGCGCCATATTATCGAGGTGCACATTTATATTTTGATGTGAATAATGACTCAACAGGAGATAGGTTTTTGATAGAAGCACTTGCATCAAGCTCTGCGGTTGTTACAAATACTGCTTGTGTCGGAGCCACATTGTTTACAGGAACTCCTTATTCGACATATGTGTGCGATGTGAACGATAAAGAGTGTATGGAAAGCAGGATCAGACACTTAATGGAAAAGCCCGGTGCACGAGACGATATGCGAGTCAACGCAAAATTTATTGTGGAAAATCATATTGCATTAGATAGGGCAGGATATATTTCTAAAATGTTAAAAGAATGGAGAGATGTGCTTGTGAATGAATAATATGAAAACGACAAAGAAGATATTAAAAAATGGATTACGTATACTTTTTGTATCGATGCCTGAAAGTCCAACAGTGACCGTTCAGATTCTTGTTCGTGCAGGCTCAAGAGATGAGCAAGACAAAGAGCATGGAATTTCTCATTTTCTTGAGCATATGTGTTTTAAAGGTACAGAAAATAGACCAACCGCACTAAGTATTTCAAAAGAACTTGAAAGTCTTGGTGCACAATCAAATGCATTTACTTCGTATGAGTACACAGGATACTATGCAAAAAGTCAGTCATCACATGCTTCAAAACTTTTGGAGATTATTTCAGATATATATCTAAATTCGACATTTCCCGAAAGTGAAATTTCAAAAGAAAAAGGTGTAGTGATAGAAGAAATAAATATGTACAAGGATCGACCTGATCATGAAGTGCATGAAGAGTGGAGGCATGCTTTTTTTCAAACGGGAACACTCTCACGCTCGGTAATTGGTACGAAAGAGTCAGTCAGTTCATTTACTCGAGAAATGATAGTGGCATATCATAAGAAGCATTATATTCCATCAAACACTGTTGTTGTGGTGTCTGGAAACTTTGACGAAAAAATAATTTTGAAACAAATAAAAGATGCATTTCAGCCAAGTGAATCAAAAAATCAGCCTCGAAGAATTAAACCAAAAGTGACAGTTGCATCATCTCGTAATGTGGTTCTTACAAAGAAGACAGATCAAGCACATTTTGTACTTGGGGTTCCGGCATTTGATACATTCAAAGAGGAGCGATATTCTTTGTCAGTACTATCTGTGATTCTTGGGGGAGGAATGAGTTCAAGATTGTTTCAGTTGCTTCGTGAAGAAATGGGGGTGGCATATTATGTCTATGCACACTCGTCATTTTTGACTGATCATGGATATTTTGAAATCGGTGCTGGAGTAGACAAAAATCGAGTCAAAGAAGTTCTTGATGTTATACACAATGAAATCAGAAAAGTTGTCGCTGAAGGTGTCACATCTGAAGAGCTTTCACGAGCAAAAGAATACATGACTGGTTCAATGTACTTGGATCTAGAATCTTCAGATTCATTTGGTGCATTTTTTGGTGCTCAGGAAGTGATGGGAAAAGAGAAAGAGTTACCAAAAGACAAAGAAAAATTGATACGAAGTGTTACACTCGTCGATATTAAAAAAGTAGCAAAGAAAGTTCTTACCCAGAATTTTGTGACTGCGCTTATTGGGGATTTTCCCACAGATTTTCTTGACTAAACCTTTATTTTTTTGAGTGCGTGGTATTATAAGGGTATATGAAGAAAGACTCTTCGCGAGAACATGTATTTGTATCAATAAGTACTGGAACTATACTTAAGGTTATTCTTTTTGCATTTCTCACATTTGCTGTAACAAAACTTTGGGAAATTATACTCGTGGTACTCACGGCAATTGTCCTTGCGACATTTGTTGAGGGAGGTGTGCAACGACTTAAAAAGTACAAGATGGGCCGCACGTTTTCTGTGGTTGTGATTTTTGGCTCGTTGGCGGTTGTAATTGCTGGTTTGTTTTACCTCTTTGTTCCACTTCTTGTATCTGAACTCTCTAACTTAATAAATATAGTTTCGAAATACATTCCATCGAGTACCGAGATGCTGAACCCTTCAAACCTCAAAGACGCAAATGCTGTTATTTCATCATTTTCAGACAAAGGTTCTTCACTTGCTGAAATTGCAAAATCGATTCAGACAGCATCAGCAAAAATTTCAGGAGGATTTATTGATGTGCTTTCAAGTTTGTTTGGTGGCCTCGTAAACTTTATACTTATTTTTGTTATATCATTCTATCTTTCAATTCAAGAAAAAGGTATTGAAAAATTTCTTCGGATTGTAACACCACTTAAAAACGAAGCATATATTATTGATCTTTGGGAGCGATCACAAAGAAAGATTGGATTGTGGATTCGCGGTCAACTAGTGCTTGGATTAATAGTGGCCGTGTTGACATATCTCGGTCTCGCGATATTAGGAGTTCCCAACGCATTTTTACTTGCATTGCTTGCAGGAATATTTGAACTTATTCCATTCGGAATCTTTTTGGCTGTGATTCCTGCTGTGTCGTTTGCATTCATTTCAGGAGGAATATCACTAGCGTTAATGGTGGGAGGTTTTTATATAATAGTTCAACAATTTGAGAGTTATTTAATTCAGCCACTCGTGGTCAAAAAAGTGATTGGAATTTCTCCTTTAGTTGTGATACTCTCAGTACTTATAGGTGCAGTACTTGCAGGTTTTTGGGGTCTTATACTTGCAGTACCTGTCGCAGTGTCTCTTCTTGAATATATGAATGACATAGAAAGAGAAAAGATTGGACGATTAGAATAATACACAAGATTGTTATGGAAAAAAAATCATTTTATATTACCACCACATTACCGTATGTGAATGCTGATCCGCATGTAGGTTTTGCGATGGAGATTATTCGAGCTGATGTGCTTGCTCGCGCTAAAAGGAGACAAGGATTCGAGGTGTTTTTTAATACAGGCTCAGACGAGCATGGTATAAAAATTCTCCAAAAAGCAGAAGCAGAAGGGAAAGAAGTGAAGGTGTATGTAGACGAGTATGCAGAAAAATTTCGAGGACTTAAAGAGTCTTTGGGTCTTTTGGATGATATACACTTCATTCGCACTACTGATGTGTCACACGAAAGCGCAGCGCAGGAATTTTGGAAGCATTGCAATGACAATGGCTATATCTACAAGAAAAATTATCAAGTAAAATATTGCGTCGGATGCGAACTTGAAAAAACTGATAGTGAATTAAATGACAATGGTGAGTGCCCACTTCATCCTGGAAGATCACTTGAACTTATTGATGAAGAAAATTATTTCTTCAAGTTTTCTGCATTTCAGCAAGAACTTCTTGCGCTTTATAATGGACGACCAGATTTTGTACTTCCATCTAGTCGTTTCAATGAAATTCGTGCATTTGTTGAGCGGGGACTTGAGGACTTCTCTATTTCTAGACTTAAATCAAAAATGCCGTGGGGTGTCCCTGTTCCTGGTGATGAAAATCAAGTTATGTATGTATGGTTCGATGCACTGGTGAATTATATTTCTACACTGGGGTGGCCTACAAACACTGAGCAGTTTGAAAAGTTTTGGCCAGGCGTGCAGATTTGCGGTAAAGATAATCTTCGTCAGCAATCTGCGATGTGGCAAGCCATGCTCCTTTCGGTTAATCTCCCGCCATCAGAAAAAATTCTTGTAAATGGTTTTATTACTGTCGATGGACAAAAAATGTCTAAGTCACTTGGAAATGTCATAAATCCTTATGATTTAGTAAAAGAGTATGGCACAGAGGCAACACGAATGTTTTTTCTAAAAGAACTTTCACAATGGGAAGATTCTGATATGACACTTGAGAGATTTAAATCTGCATATAATTCAAATCTTGCAAATGGTCTTGGTAATCTTGCCTCACGTCTTAATAAAATGTCACTCTCGTATTTTAAAGGTCAGTTGAATGAAGGTGATTTTGTAAAGTTTCCAATCAAGATGTCAGTTGATTATGGTGTTCATACTACCCAAAGTGAAGGGCAGAGATTGGATATGTATGTTGATGAAATAAAATCAAAATACAATCAAGCGATTTCTCAGTTTGATCTTACCTTGGCATCTGGATATATTTGGGAACTTATTGGAACGATAGATAAATATATTCAAGATTATGAGCCATTTAAAATGATCAAGGTAGACGAACAAGGCACGCAAAAGTTCTTGTGGAATGCAACATATGGACTTATGAATGTTGCGGATCTACTGTTGCCATTTATGCCAAAAACCTCAGAAAAAATACTCAATACCATTGGAATAGATTTACATCAGGATATACCAAATACCCCTGAATTTGCGATTAAAGAGCTTGGAGAGGGGTTGTTTATGAGAAAGGAATAAAAGAGGATTTAGTATGGAAATTCGCTATTTTGATATACATTCGCATTTGAATTTAGAACCTCTTTTGAGTAGAAAAGATGAGGTGATTTTGCAAATGAAAGAAAAGGGAGTAGGTACTATTACTGTAGGTACAGATATTGAGACATCCAAGGAAGCAGTAAGAATATCTCATCTAAATGAGTCTTTTTTTGCCACAGTAGGATTGCATCCATCTGACCATAGTCAAGATTTTGATTTTGACATGTTTTTGGAATTGGCCAAAGATGAAAATGTGGTGGCGATAGGTGAGACAGGTTTGGATTACTATAGACTAGTGAATAATGAAAAAGCATTAGTAGATGTGGAGGACGTGAACAAAGCAGAAGATATTAAAAAAATACAAAAACATATTTTCATTAAACATATTGAGATTGCAAAAAAAGTTGGTAAGCCGCTCATGATTCACGCACGTCCATCAAAAGGGAGTATGGATGCATACCATGATACTTTGGACATACTTGAAGCAGAGAATGTGCGAGCAAATTTTCATTTCTTTGTTGGCGATTTGGATGTACTCGGACGTATTCTAAAAGGAGGGTACACAGTGTCGTTTGATGGACCGATTACGTTTACCGAAGAATATAATGAGGTAATCAAGAATGTTCCTCTAGGGTCAGTAATGGCCGAAACAGACGCACCATTCGCAGCACCTGTGCCATATCGAGGAAAAACTTGTGAGCCATGGATGGTGGCAGAAGTAGTCAGAAAAGTTGCTGAAATAAAGGGAATGAATGAAGACATTGTACGAAAGCAATTTTTAGAAAATGTAAAAGGGTTTTTTAAGATTTCTTTTTAATGCGAACTGGAGCGAACTAAACACGAAACTGAGTGGTTTACGCTAAGTTCACGGTTGCCTTCGTCTCTGTGGACTTTTTGGAAACTGTGTGCTATCGTATACATGTATCCCGTTGGACACACGCTTATGTCGATGTGTCCCCAAGGTCCGAAGCGGGAAAGTACATTTTGTACATATTTTACGTATGTATAAAGTGCAGATATTATTTATTCGGCCGAAAGGCCTATTTTTATTTTAGTATGAGTACAGAAAAAGACATGCGAGTATATGAACTTGGATTTCTCCTTGTTCCAACAATCGCAGAAGAGCACCTCTCAGAAAAATTTCAAGCATTAAAAGATCTAATCAGTTCACACGGTGGACAATTCATTTCAGAAGATTTTCCAAAAATGATTCCACTTCAATATGAAATGTTGAAAGTGATTTCAAACAAAAATCACCGTTTCAATGATGCGTATTTTGGATGGGTAAAGTTTGACATGGAGCCGGAACAAGTACTTCTTCTTGATGAAGAGGTGAAGCGATCTACTGATATTATTCGATTCCTTTTGATTAAGACAGTACGAGAAAATACTGTTATTGGAAAGAAGACTCTTGGGAAGACAGAAGGAAAGAAGCGCACATCATCAAAATCTGATGAAGAAGGTGTTGTTGCCGAGGTGTCACCAGAACAAATCGACAAAGAAATCGATGCACTTGTAGAAGAAACACCTGTGGTATAATCGAGGATGAAATGTGTCGATTACTACTTTAAGATGGCTTATGGCCAATACGAACAATGTATTTAAACAAGGTTCAACTTATCGGAAACCTTACAAAAGACCCAGAGCTCAAATCTCTTCCGTCTGGAATTAAGGTGACTAGTTTCGCGCTCGCTACAAATCGTTCTTGGAAAGATCAAAACGGTCAAAAACAAGAATCAGTGGAGTATCACAACATTGTGTCATTTGGTAAACCAGCAGAGTTGATTGCTCAATATATGAAAAAGGGTAATTCAATCTATGTTGAAGGACGAATTCAAACACGCAGCTGGGATGCGCAAGATGGTACAAAAAAGTATCGAACTGAGATCGTTGTAGAAAACTTCCAGTTTGGTCCAAAGAGTGGATACAGTGCAGGTGGTGAGTCACAATCTCCTACAGCATCGACTCCAGGAAAAGCACCATCAGAGAGTCTCGATAGTATCAATTATCCAGAAGACGACATAAATCCAGAGGACATACCTTTTTAGAAGAAATAGAGCTTGCTAGGCTCTCAATACGATTTTTCAAGCTTGTATTGAATTATTAGCAATTAAAATTATGAAGCAAGATTATTTTTCAGCAAACAATATCAAGCATATCGATTATAAAGATATCGATATCTTGAAGAAATTCATCAACGCAAATGCGCGTATTACAGGGAAGCGACGAACTGGTATCATCGCCAAAAATCAACGTTCACTTTCTATGGCAATCAAGCGTGCACGTTTTATGGGACTTCTCCCGTACATACAAAAATAAAAAACACCCGAAAGGGTGTTTTTTTATGGTTCCGCGTTCCTAGACTCGCTCTACGTATTCACCAGTATCAGTGTTTACGATAATTTTATCGCCTTCATTCAAAAACATTGGACCATTAATGACGGTACCGTTTTCAAGTGTGAGTTGTTTGTTTGAATTTGTCGCAGAATTTCCTTTGATGTTTGGAGGACATTCTTTGATTGTGTACTCAACCTTGATTGGGAGTTTGACTTGAATTGTTCTTTCTTCGCCATCTTCATCTTCCCAGATGAGTGCAGAGACAATGAGGTTGTCTTTCAAAAATTTGATTGTTTGATCACCAAGGAGTTTCTCGTCAAATTTGAATCGGTTCTTTGGGTCTTGTGGATCTGCAAACCAGAATTCTCCTTTGTTTCGATAAAGAAACTTCACATCCTTTTTTGAGATATCAGCTTCTACTGCGGTGTCTGATGCATGAAATACTGTAGTGAATGTTCTTCCAGACATGAGCGAACGAAGCTTTACTTGGTTTTGAGGCTTTCGTTGTTGAGTTCGAGCCACGTGACTGTCGGTGACTTCACATGGTTCATTTTCGTAAATAATTATTTTCTTTTCGCGGATTTCGCTATATTCCAACATATATGAGTAAATGGCCAAAGCCAATGCTATTAACAAAATAAGCCTTGTGAGGCTATTGATTCCACTATATCAGATAGGGGAGATTAGGTCTATTTTATTTTTTGAGAATATTGACAAAAAACTATAAAGTAGTATAATTTGACACGAACCATAAAAATATGTTCTTATGAGAAACAGTAAACCTCAAAAGTTTGAAGTATCAATCGATCAACAAAATCAACTACCGCATCCTGGTCTTGGTGGGTATTCTGAAAAAGAAATCCTTGACTTTGATCGAGATCTTGATGATGAGAAAAAACGCACCGAAGGTGGTGATATCTCAAGAAAAAAATTCTCGACACATCTATTCGTACAAGCTCGCTATATACCATGTGTTGACGAAGGAATAGAACGTTTTGAAGAAAAGGAAATTTTACAACCCCGTGTTCAAACTGAAAAAGGTGTACCGGAAGAAGAATTCGGGCAACCCTGTCCAGAGTGTAATTCTGTGCTTGTTATCGGGAGTGATGGATGTGCTCACTGTATTCCACTTACTGATCAAGTAGTAGAAGCTGCTCCTTTATCAGTTGAAAATGTATCAGAAGTTGTTGAGATTGCTGATTTTGCAGAAAATCAAACTCGCAAAAAGAATCGTGAACGGACAACGAAAATTCCAAATATCGGAAAAAATGGACACACTGGTCATACAAGTCCACACAAGACTGGAATAGGCTGGAAACCTGCAATGCCCATTGTGCAAAAAGTAATGAAAGTGGGATCAAGAGAAGCACATATCAATGATCCGGTACTACAAAAAAAGGTTGCAAAAATTGGAGCAAAAAAAAGTCGCAAGAACACAATTGCAAAAATTTCAAAGCTCGAGCAACGCAAAATAGAAAGAGAAGGAATTGCCAAAATCAAAGGCAAAAAATAAAACTTCAAATTTCTAAAATCAGTCAACCCGTCTTTTGACGGGTTTTTTATTTGCTCAAATTGCAACAAAGGAGTATGATTGTTTCTTGAACCTTATAAACAACAGAAAATGGGAACAGCCACAAAAAGTAAAATCCCTGTAATCAATAGGCAGGTAGCAACAGTTTCTCTTAAGAGATATAAAAAACTCTTGATAAATGCAGGATTTAATGACCATCAACATCTTACAAAGAGGAACATTGAATTAAATGAATCTGGTGCTGTTGCAAATGTGAGCCTTGGTGATGCTTACAGAGCACTCGAAGAGCAAAAGAGCACGAATAATTTCTCATTGTTCCACGAATCAAGCGATACGTTGAGAGCCGGCGTGCGAAAATTGACTGAATTTTTGTATGCGTACAAAAATTTCAACAGAAACGAATCGTAAAGGAATACACAAAACCTTTGTACTATCACAGTACAAAGGTTTTTTATTATTCACCGCCAGATTCCATCACTACTTCTTTCATTCTCTTTCGTACTTCTTTCATTATTTCGTCGCGTAGTTTTGGATCAGCGCGCATAAATTGTCGTGTCGCATCGTATCCACGTCCGAGTTTGATTTCTTCACCATCTTTTTCTCCTTTACCTGGGCGATTGTATGAGTACGATGTACCACTCTTTGTTATTATGCCAAGTTTCTCACCAAGTGCCATAAGTTCACCTTCGAGTGAAATACCTTCGCCGTATATTATATCGAATTCAGTTTGTTTGAATGGGGCAGCAACTTTGTTTTTGACTACCTTTACTCGAGTACGACTTCCCACTACTTCTTCACCTTTTTTGATCTGAGCAATACGACGAATATCGAGTCGTACTGATGTGTAGAATTTGAGCGCTTTTCCTCCTGGTGTTGTTTCTGGGTTACCAAACATCACGCCAATTTGCATACGGATTTGGTTGATGAAAATAACTACAGTCTTAGAGTGTGCCACAATCGCAGTGAGTTTGCGGAGAGCTTGAGACATGAGACGTGCTTGTTTACCCATGTGTTGTTGACCCATGTCTCCTTCGATTTCATCTTTTGGGGTAAGTGCTGCTACTGAGTCGACTACCACCACATCGATTTTACCTGAACGAACGAGTGATTCTGTGATTTCAAGCCCTTGTTCACCTGTGTCTGGTTGGGCAATAAGTAGGTCGTTGATTTTTACGCCGAGCTTTGCTGCGTATTCTGGATCCATTGCGTGTTCAGCGTCAATATATGCACACACACCACCAGTCTTTTGTGCTTCTGCAACAATGTGAAGTGCAAGCGTGGTTTTACCAGAAGATTCAGGGCCAAATATTTCAATAATACGTCCTCGTGGTACTCCGCCAATTCCAAGTGCGATATCGAGTCCGATTGATCCGGTAGGAATAACACCAATATCAACCTTGGGTGTGTCTCCAAGTTTCATAATCGCACCTTCTCCAAATTTTGTCTGAATAGACTTAATTGTATCTTCTATCGCTCCACCAATTTCTTTTGGGACTTTTGCTTTCTTTGCCATAAATGTAGTCTTTAGTTGTTAGTCTTTAGACTTTAGTATTTTTCCTATCTGTGTATAAAACTAACTACTAAAGTCTAAAGACTAATTACTGTATTTGTTAATTTGTAATCGGTGCCCTCGATAATGCCTCTGGTATTGAGAGTGCAGTACTTGGGTCTTGCTTGTATACGACGTGATATTCATGGCGTATGTGTTTGCCAAATTTATCATCACCTTTAATACTTACTATATTATAACCCGGTGAAAGAAGAAGTGAATCACGAAATTCACCGTTTTCTCCTACGCCTATAATCCTGTCGTTTATAGTTAGTATTTCAATGTTTCGTGCGTTTCCTTCGAGTGTGATTTTCTGATTAGTGACTGTTTCTCCGTCTGTGACACCACGCACGACAACATCTACACCCCAGATTATGTCACGCATTTTTAATGCGGAATACACGCCAATTACTACAAAGAGTCCAACACCGATCGTGGTGAGAAGGATTTTTTTGAAGTTGTAGGCGATTATTTCTGTCATGTGTTGATTGTTATTCCATGTCGCTTGTACTATCAGCGTCCGCACCGGCTTTTTCGTATACCTCACGTGGTTTTGAGCCATTTGCAGGACCTATCACACCACGAGCTTCTAGTGTATCCACTATCTTTGCTGCACGTGAATAGCCAAGTCCCATTTTGCGCTGTAGCCATGATGTTGAAGCTTTGCCAGTTTCAATTACTAATTGTCGAGCTTCTTCGTACTTGTCATCATCCTCAGGTTCGTCTTCAAGTGTAGCTTCAAAGACTGATCTGTCTGCACTAATACCACCACCCATTTCAATTGAGGTAGGCACTGCATCTTTATATGCATCTGCTAAGTACTTTACGATTTTTTTCACTTCATCTTCGGATACATATGCAGACTGGAGACGCTTTGGTGCGCCATCGCCGTCCGAGAAGAGCATATCTCCGGCACCGAGAAGTTTTTCTGCGCCTGCAGTGTCGAGGATTGTTCTAGAGTCTATTTGAGTCGGTACACGAAGTGCGACGCGAGTTGGGATGTTTGCTTTGATAAGTCCTGTAATGACATTTACTTCAGGTCTTTGGGTTGAAAGGATAAGGTGAATACCCACCGCTCGCGACATTTGGGCAAGTCTTACAATAGAAGCTTCGAGTTCTCTTGGGTATGTCTGCATGATATCAGCAAGTTCGTCGATAATGATGACAATATACGGCATTCGAGGCATTTCATCACCAATCTCATCTTCGTGGCCTTTTACGACGTTGTTGTGGTAGGACTCAATATCTCGCACAGAGAATCTCTCAAGTACGTCGTATCTTTTACTCATTTCTGTTGCTGCCCATTTGAGCGCCTGAATACATTTTTTTGCTTCAGTAATAACTGGTACAAGAAGGTGAGGGATTTTGTTGTACAAAGTAAGCTCAACGCGCTTTGGGTCAACCATGATAAATTTCAAATCTTCTGGTCCGTTTCGATAAAGAAGTGATGTGATGATTGAGTGGATCGCAACAGATTTTCCAGAACCAGTTGTACCAGCGATAAGTCCGTGAGGCATTTTTGCAAGATTAGGGAAGAGTGCTTTTCCGGCAATGTCGCGACCCATTGCGACAGTGAGTGGTTTCGGAGCGTTTTGGAATTTTTCATCATCAAGAAGAGATCCAAGTGATACTGTAGCTTTTGATTTGTTTGGAATTTCAACACCCACAAGTGATTTGCCTGGAATTGGTGCTTCGATACGAATAGGGTGAGCAGCAAGTGAAAGAGCCAAGTCGTTTTGAAGTCCAACGATTCGTGAAAGCTTCACACCTTCAGCAGGTTTGAGTGCGTAGCGAGTTACTGTTGGTCCAATAGTTATTTCATCCATTTCAACAAGTATGCCGAAGTTTTGAAGAGTTCGTTTGATTATATTTGAGTTTGATTTGATGTCACCAACATTAGGCTTACCTTTGTCTCGTTCAAGAAATGAAAGTGGCGGTGGAGTGTATGTTGTTGAGACGTATTTGTTGGCACCAAGATCAAACTCGTCATCTTCTTTCTTTTCCATGCCCAGCACTCCTTTGACTTTTTCTGTGATTGTCGGCTTTTCTTCTTCCGGTTCTTTTTCTTGTGAAGTTTGAGCAACAGCTTCAGCAATCATGGCATCTTCTTTTTCAGTTACTACAATCTCCGCTTTTCGTTTTCCAAAAAGACTGACAACTCGCTTCAGGGCTGCAAGTGTACGAGATCCGACATCTTTGAGATTTGGTCTTTCATCAAACAGTATAAAAAGTGAAATAAGTAATACTGCACCAAGAATAAAAATAGCGATATACACGTCAAATAGTTTGAGGAAGGGAAATGCAAAAATCTTTCCGAGCAATCCGCCACTATGAGAAACACCACTTGATATATCTATTAGACCAAGAGTTGCGAGGAGAAAAAGAGTAGCACTTAGTGTGTGTAGGAACCCCATCTTCGGACGCTCTGATTGAATGAAAGAGACACCAAGAAGTACACTCACAAGAGGAAGTAAAATATATCCGACACCAACTAATCCTTTAAAGAAAGTATAGAGGACAGAGCCGGCTACACCAGCATTGTGAAATGCAGCAAAAACAAAAAAAAGTGCAATCAAAAATGAAATAACGGCATATATGCTATAGCGTGTCTCATCTTTTAATGATGAACCAGAATCATTCTTTCCACTACGATTTTTGCGTGAAATTGAGCGCTCCTCGTGTTCATCTTGGGTGTCATTTTTTACAACTTTCTTTGGTACTTTTGCCATATGTGTATACAAAAAGTATATCATGCAAATTCAAATATACGTTTATTTTTCAAGGCCTCTTGCAGAAACATCCCTGTCCGATATATAATGGTCACAACTTAATTACTAATGGTTTCGACATAATCATGTCCGATAAATAAAAATCTGTTTAACGGACATAAATACTATGGAATTTAAAAAGGACAACTCATCGATTTCGCATGGGTATCAAATCAAGAATAATGCTTTAATGTTTGGCTCAAATAGTTATCTTGGGTCCTTTTTGAATAATGAAAGTATTCATATTATCAAAAGGACAGAGAGGGTCACAACTGCAATCTATCTTGTGACAGAGTGTCTTCCTGAGTCAGAACCACTTCGTGAAAAAATTCGAACATGCGCTCTTGATCTTATTTCTGTCTCTCATGAATTGATGCGTGACACCGGTGTTTCAAAATTTTCATTTGAAGGTGATTTCACTCTTTCATTGATTGAACTTAGATCTCTAGTTGCTCTCGGTATGTCAGTGTCACTTATAAGCTCAATGAATGGTACGCTGTTAATCTCTGAAATATCAACATTAATCCAGGATATTGAAACGGAAAAAATTTCACGACTTGGTGAGTTTGGTGGAGCACACCCACACTTGAGACACAAAGAAGTTTTGATTACAAAAGAAATGTTCGATGTTCCAGTTGTGGAAATGATGGAGAAAAGAAGTGGCGCACTGTCAGAAAACAGTATGACTTTTAGTACCCAAAGCACACAAAAAAGTGATGTCCTTTATAAAGGACATCAAGTTTCTGCGAGTCCATTAAAAGGACATATTGTTCAGAAAGCAATGAATGACCGACCGATTGCACAACAAAAGGAAGTTGGTCTTGAATCTACTAATTCAAAGTCTGATATCGCTATCCGCCTTGGAAGACGTAACACAATACTTAAATTAATTAAAGATAAACGAGAAGTAACAATCCGAGAAGTTTCAGTTGTTGTCCCTGATGTAAGTGAAAAGACAATTCAGCGTGAATTGCTCAATCTTGTGTCCGAAGGAGTTCTCAAAAAGACAGGGGAGAAGCGTTGGAGTAAATACTCGTTAAACTCTTAGCGACAGTATTGTCTTTTGTGTGATATCTATGGTGCTCAAGTTTATTTTATTACCTCTTCAATTTTGCTGATCTTTATTATAATTTGACAAATCTGTACTATATTGTATAGATTTTTTCTTTGTAACATGGTGCCAAATATGTCGTCATAGTATATGTAGTTTGGTGTTATGTGGAATGCCTCTATGTGACCCAACTGCCTCTTTAAAGTAGGTGAACTTTTGAAATAAAAGAGTGAGGATTTCCACACTTTTATTGTTTATTTTGAAAGTAATGCTCTATAATAAAGAGTGCATAAGAACTGGTGTTTTAGCGAACATTATGGTATTATGCGTTTACGTGTTTCGTCCGTGCATCTTGAGGGATGATAGGATTCCTGAAGCACCGCGGAGACAAAACACGTGTTCACAACAAGAGTTGATAGATCATTGAAAACTAAACTTAGGATTTTTCTCAAATTACTTGAGAATATTTTTAGTATGTTTTCTTTCGATTAACTCTGCTCTTGTCTGTATGCCCTGTCGACAAGGCAGACACAACGCTTAACATACATAGATATATGTATGGGTAAGTTTATTCAGAAAGAAACCAACCCCGATTTGTGATAAAGACAAATCGGATCAGGTATGTATGCAGTGATATGTCGGTATCACAATTTTAAATGCATACACTGCGTGATTGATATGAGTAATATCGTAGCAATTGCGTAGGACTTATAAACGATAAATTATGAAGAACATTACAAAGTTCGCAGTAAGTTTCGTTGCAGTTGCAGCTCTTTTTGTAGCAGCAAACGCACAAGCTTACACACACATGGGAACCCTAAAATTGGGTTCAACAGGTTCACAAGTTATGGAGCTCCAAAAAGCTCTTAACGCAAAAGGATTCGCTGTTTCATCAACTGGTGCAGGATCACCAGGAATGGAATCAACTTATTTCGGTGCAAAGACAAAGTCAGCAGTTATGGCTTTCCAAGCAGCAAAAGGATTGACAGCTGATGGAGTAGTAGGACCAATGACTGGTGCAGCAATGGCATCAGCACCAACAACTCCAACTACACCAACAACTCCAACTACACCTTCAAACCTTGAAGGAACAGATGGATCAATCAATGATGTTGATACAATCACTTCATACAACAATGAAGAAGTTGGAGAAGGACAATCAGATGTTAAGGTTGCAGGATTCGAAGTAGAAGCAACAAACGATGGAGACATCGCACTTCGATCAATCAAGCTTAAGATTGACTCAACTGGAAACACTGGATCAACACACCTCGATGATTACATTGAAGGAGTTTCAATCTGGATGGGATCAACAAAGATTGGTTCAGCAGATGTTGATGATTTCTCAGAAAACTCAGATATATATACAAAGACAATTACAGTTTCAAATGCTGTAATTAAGGCTGACGAAACAGAAAAGTTCTACATCGCAGTCGATGCAGTAAACTCTTTTGATTCTTCAGATATTTCATCAACAAATGACTCTTGGACAGTAGCAGTTGAAAACATCCGATTCGAAGATGGATCAGGTGTTGTTACAACTGACACAACAGCTGGAGATCTTGGATCAACAACAGGTATTGGAACTGATGGAGTAACAGCAGGAGAAGGTATTGCTATGAACTTCGTATCATTCGGAGATTCAGCAGATACTGAACTTACATTCTCAACTGATACTGATTCACCAGATGCAGGAATTGTCCTAGTTGATGATTCTTCTTCAACAGAAGGTGTTGTTCTTCTTAAGGGTAAAATGAAACTTGAAGGAGATTCAGATGTAACAATCGACTCTCTCCCAGTTTCATTCTCACCAGTAGGAGCAAACATCAACGTAATCGCAGAATCTCTTATCTTGGTTCTTGATGGAGAAGAATACACAGAATCAGTTCCTTCAATTGCTGACGGAGCTACAGCTTCTGTAACATTCGACAACCTTGATTTGGTAGTTGATGCTGGAAGTACAGTAGAGTTCGAAGTTCGTGCAGACATCACTGATCTTGATGGAACAATCTTCGCAGAAGGAGATACTCTTGAAGCAAACGTAACATCAGACAACCGAGATGTTGCAGACATGGAAAACGAAGAAGGTGATCAACTTTCTGATTCATCAGAAAAGTCTGGAACAGTAAACGGTGAGGCACAAGAATTCCGAACAGAAGGAATTGCTGTAACTCTCGTTTCAACAGACGCTGATGTTACAACAGGTAACTCAACAAATGATGACCTCGGAGAGTTCACAATCAAGTTTAAGATTAAGGCAAATGGTAGTTCAGTATATGTATCATCACTTGCTGCTGCATCACTTACAACTACAGGAACAGGATTCGTAGGAGGTGTAGAACGATCAGGAACAGCTAC
Source organism: Minisyncoccota bacterium (assembly GCA_031973235.1). Classification (GTDB taxonomy): domain Bacteria; phylum Patescibacteriota; class Minisyncoccia; order Phycocordibacterales; family UBA9973; genus JAGOQQ01. The sequence continues at coordinate 29,547 of DALYDM010000007.1, forward strand.
AATCGGCGGAGTATCAATCACAATCGTAAATGATTCAGATGATGATATGACATCAGTTGGAAACTTCCTTATCGAAGACGGTGAAGAAGAGACATTTATCATGACTACAACAGTTCAACTTCCTACAGCAGGAGCAGCAGGTCAATACCGAGCACTCCTACGAGCAATTGACTGGGATACAGATGATGATGCAACTCCAGATCAGTCTTACACTTCAAATCTTGATTCATTCAAGACATCATACAAAGCTCTTAACTAATACAGTTTAGACTAGTTATGATGAGTGTATAACTCGCAAAAAACCACCCAAAAGGGTGGTTTTTTGTTTTGGGTAAACTGGTATAATGGCAGTATGTTTATCGAAAATGCTAAGAATGCTTCAATGAAGTATGTCGAATATATGGTGTATGTAATGGTCGCGATTTTCCCTTTCTTTATTTTTAAGAATTTTTTGTACCAGGGATCATCATCGAGATTTTTACTCCTGTCACTTGTTGCTTCAATATGTGCAATTACTTTAGGAGTTGTTCTTTTGAAGAACAAAAGTAATGTCTCGATATCAAAATCTCCAGTACTCTGTGTCTTTGCGTGTTACTTTATGTACCTTTTTATTTCCGCTTTCTTTGGGGTTGATTTTACTACATCGTTCTGGTCTCATTCAGAGAGAACATCAGGGTTGTTTTATATAACTCATCTCGTTCTGTTTATGTTTTGTGTCATATATATATTGACTCAAAAAGAATCAAGAGAGAGGTTTCTCAGGGTGTTTTTAATATCAAGTGCGCTTTATTCTTTTTTGGCACTTGTGGGTCATCAGGGA
>DALYDM010000008.1:0-13576 GCA_031973235.1 Minisyncoccota bacterium
GTCTATTGATTGCGATCAAATGATAGTGAGGGTCGGGATAGGTACTTATCCAGTCAAAAGTTCGAAATGCACACCTCCATTCGAGCATAATAAAAAACACCAGCAATGGTGTTTTTTTATTTGGCAGAGATCGAACCGTAGGTCCCCATTTTTAAGGAGTATAACGACTATAAAAATGGAGGATCTCGACTGACAAGAAGAGGCGATCCCTAATGCCATACTAAAATAGTATCATAAGTAAAGTATTCAATAAAAAATCCCTTCTCTTTTGAAAAGGGATTTTGATGAATCTCACGTCTTCTAACTAAGTGCAAACATTACAGAATTAGATGGAGACAACTTCATATTACCAACCACTTGATATCCTAAGAACCAATCTTTGAAAGTATTTCCGTCTGAATTTCTGTCTTGCACAAGCGTAAATGAATGAAGCCTTTTATTGTGTAGAACAATAAAAACATTCATTGGTGGATCATCTCGTGTACCATGTGTGTGTAACACACAGTCTGGTTTTGAAAAAGACTCATCGATCATGTGAATCAAAAGTGCAACAAAAGATTCGAACGGGAGTGCAGTTTTTTTTGATTTTGCAAAAATTTCTGAATCATAGCGCTCATCATCAAAGTCGATTTTTACAAAATCGACAACTGGAACATTAAATTCACGTGGCAACTTCTCAATTATTTTCAAGACAGCATGAGAAATATGAAGTCTTGGATTATTTGTGAGTTGAGCCTGTGAACACTCAGATTCCTCTAATCTGAATCTTTTAATCGTGATTCCTTCAAAGGATTCAATGGGTTGATCTGTGTTGATTCTTGCGATTTTTTTCATATTAAGCTTTTTAAATATTATATCAAATTATAATAATTTGTCAATATTTAAGCATGTTTTGTAAATATAAAAAACACACAGGTTTTACCCTGTGTGTTTCAATTTTACAGTGAACTTTCAAGTTTAATAAGTTCTCTCACACCGTTGTATAACTGTTCGTAAATTTCACGTTCAGTAATACCCAATCGGCGCTTGTTTGAAATATCGTAGATCCCATCTGATGATTCTGAGTGCTCACCATGAACTCCACGAATCGAAAGTCCAAGCGATTTACAAACTTCATTGAAGTCTGGTCTCGCTGAGAGCTTCGGAATACGGATATGCACTGACGCACGCATTGCGGTACCAAGATTTGTTGGACAAGTTGTGTGATAACCACGAACATCATCAAACGCAAAATTGATTTTCTTGTTTATTGTATCAAGTGCTGACGCAAGGCGATTGAACACTTCTGCAATATCTGCTCCTGGCTGCATGCTGATAATACGCATTGAATCTTCTTCAGAAACCCACACAAGAAACTTTTTGTCCTGAGAGAAAAAGATTCCACGGTTTTTAGGCCAATCACGATTGACTCCAACACTTTCCAAAAATCTGTCTGCTTGTTTAAAAAGGAAGTGATCTTCCACCATTTGCTGTCGAACTTCTTCTGACATACCCTCAAGTGAAAAGTATTCGCCTTTTAGATTGTCGGGTAAGTCACTAAACGCGTCAATTATTTCTGATTCCATTTTTGCTCTGTCTTCCGCGGATATCGCTGATGGAAATGCATATTTTGCAAAATTTCTTCCAACACGGATACGCGTCGATACAACGTATTTCCCTTCCGGATCAAGGTTTTCAGTTGGCAAACCAGCGAGTGAAAAATCACTTTTATGTCCAGTCATTTCGTAATTGTGATACTCACGAATAATTGGATCAAATAAATCCGCCAATTGAACATATGACTCAGGATCACCCGCGTACACACCAATACTTGAGTCGGGGTTGTCTATACCTGACTGAATAGCCTTTCGGGCTGTCCAACCATGAGGCGTAACAATATTTTCAAGTTTTGCCAATAATTCTTCAGTACAATGCTTTAACATAAGCATGTCTGGGTTTTTTTTGATTTCTTTCATAAGGTACATTTTAGTATAAATTCAGAAATAATACTATCTTTTATTGACTTTCTGTCAATATGTATTATTTTAAATTTTGTTGCTTAATATATTCAATTAAAATCACATTTTTCTACTATCATATGCCCAATGGAGCAGTGCTTGTCTTTGTTTTGTATTGCAAGAAAAATCTCCTTTTCTACACTTTTTTGTGATTTGAGCAATATGACGACGCATTGCATTCCAGCGTTTGATTTGACGCGCATCCTCTTCTGGCAATCTGCGTCCCATATAATACCTACAATACCACTCAAACCACCCGCGTGGATCATCTTTGTATATCCATCCATTTTTCTTCCACACTGAAAGCGGTTGACTTGCATTGACTCCAAAATAATTCACACTCGCAATATGTTTTTTTGTGTCTTTTGGAGCAAATCGAGCATTCTTAAACCACGAAGATGGATACTCCTTTATGCAATCACGCATATACACACCACCAAAAACACCCAACTCAAGCATTTCCTTCGGAGTTAAATCTGGCTTAAATCCTGGATCAAAATCTTTCCCAAGTCGAGCAGAAATTTCATATGAGTATTTTTTCTGCATTTTGTTGTTCACGCGAATTACGGTTTTCTTCTTCATACTTATAGATTGTATCATTTTGAACTAAATACACAGAAAAAACAAAACATCTTTTGATACACTACATATATGAAAAAATTGTATTTTGAAGTTGCTGGTGTTGTGGTGATTGTCGTCTTTCTCACACTTACCCTATATGGCAATTTGAGTGGAATTAAATCATTTTGGAATTCGCAATTCTTGTGGAGCAGTATTTTGTCAATTGGATGGATTGTTGTTGCACTTGGGTACTACAATCAAGGTTGGATTATCCACGAAAACAAAAGTTCGAAAAATGTATCAGTACTACTTCCCATTACTGTGCTCTTTGTTCAATGTGTACTATTTATAAAAGGAATTTTCTATCATGACTGGTCACTTATCGCTGGTGCAGTAATGGTAAATTCTGGAGTGCTCTTCAATTTATATCAAATTTATAAAACACGACATTTGAATCATTATTCAAATTCGATAATTTCGCATATCAAAATGTAACTTTACTCACACTAGTTTGAAAATTTCAAAATATATCTTACAATAGTAGTATCTTATCAATAATAATTTTCATATGGGAAAAAGAGCAACATCACTAGGTCCAAAGAAGAAATCTAAGCGATCTCCAAAAACAAAAAAGCGTCTTGCAATCAAAAAGACAATGCTTGCAGCAAAAGCCGCTAAAGCAAAGAAAAAGAAACGTATTTAATATATTAAAAGGAACAACAGTATGTTGTTCCTTTTAATTAATAATCGATGAATATTGATTACAAGAATATAGACTTTATCGTAAATCAGTAATTTTGTTACATACATCAATGAATAATAACTGCCAAAAATCAAAATTGGTCAATAGATAATTTGATTTATATGATATCATTCAATCATGAAAACTTTTTCTGTAAATACCCTTGTCGCACTAGCGATTTCAGTATTACTCATGGTGTGTATTTTGAGCTATTTTGTCTATAAGGGATATACATCAGTGCGCAAAGAAAATTTCACCCTTCTCTCCGAATTCAACACATTGAGTGCATCACTTCAGTCAACAAACGAGAATCTCATTTCACTTCAAAATTCGCATGCGGATTTGCAAGACAAGTTATCTATTCAAGTTCGAAAAAGCGAACTACTTGAACAGTATGTCAATAAAATTACTAATACTGTGGCAAACTTCGAAAAACTCAGCAAGCTTGATCCAGAGCTTTTGAAAAAATACTCAAAGGTATTTTTTTTGAACGAAAATTATGCACCAATAAAGTTGGCAAAAATAGAGAGTTCTGACACATACAACGATGGACGAGTGTTGGAAATTCACGAGAAAGTTTTGCCCTATCTTGAGAAATTATTTTACAATGCCAATGCTGAAGGATTAGAACTTAGAGCACTTTCTGCGTATAGATCATTTAAGACACAGGCATCACTGAAGGCGCAGTATACAGTCATCTACGGAACAGGCGCGAACAAGTTTTCTGCTGATCAAGGATATTCAGAACACCAACTAGGAACTACTATCGATTTTACGAATGTTAAAAACGGTGGTAATTTGTCAGCATTTGAAAAAAGCCCTGAGTTTGAATGGATGAGAAAAAATGCGCATTTATACGGTTTTATTTTGTCATACCCAAAAAACAATCAATATTATATTTATGAACCATGGCATTGGAGATTTGTTGGTGTCGATCTCGCAACAAAACTTCACAGAGATGAAAAGAACTTTTATGATGTCGAGCAGAGAATTATAGATGATTATCTACTCACCATATTTGACTAATCTCACATATGGTGTGATATAATTTATCATATTAAAAGTTATTCTTTCGCACACATAATGCTCAAAAAAAATATTGGCGGGGCTGATAAATACATTAGGATCATACTTGGACTTGTCGGGGTTGGTATTGGGTTTTACTTCGGATATTTGTGGGCTACGCTCATTGGTGCGGTGCTTTTCTTTACCGGATGGTATGGATGGTGTGGGCTTTATTCACTTTTTGGTTTGTCTACTTTAAGAAAATATGATCGCAATTAAGAAAACTCATGCAAAAATACTTTTGTTTTGTGCATTAATTCTAATTTTCATATTAGGTTTTTTGACACACTCCGTGGTACATCGAACAAAGAGTAACTTTGCATCTAAAAGTTCGCGCAATGAGGATCGAATATATGACAAAAAACTACAATTTGTTAACCTCCTACTCGAATGCAAGGAAGAATCAACAAGTGAATTGAAATCATTTCAAGAAGATATCGAAAAAATTGTAACTAAGCTTAAAAACGAAGACAGTGCATCAGACATCTCGGTATATTTTAGAGAAATGAACAACGGACTTTGGTTCGACATCAACGGAGATGCAGACTTTTCACCTGCAAGTCTACTTAAAATGCCACTTATGATAGCATATCTTCGGGAAGCAGAATTAAACCCGAAAATTCTTTCAGATGTACTTACATTTACCCAAAACGAAGACCTTAACGAAAAACAAAACATAAAACCTGAAGTCGTGCTCGAACTGGGAAAACAATATAGTATCAAGGATCTCATAGGTAGAATGATAATTTATTCTGACAATAGTGCTCAAGCACTCCTCATGAAGAATGCAAATTATTTTTGGCAAAAACCGTTCTTAGATCTAGGTATCAACCTTCCAAAAAATGAAAATGCTGAAAACTTCATGTCAGTGATTGAGTATGCGCGCTTTTTTAGAATACTTTACAATGCGTCATATGTAAACAAATACTATTCAAATCTTGCCCTCGGAATTCTTGCAGAAAGTAAGTTTAAAGATGGAATAGCCGCAAGTGTTCCAAGTGATATAGCAGTCGCTCATAAATTTGGTGAGAGAGTGATTGGGGATGTAAAACAATTGCACGACTGTGGAATCATATACCATCCAGACACTCCGTATTTGCTTTGCATAATGACTCGAGGAGATAATTTTGAAGAACTTACATTGTCGATTCAGGAAGTTGCTAAAGAAGTATATCGAAACATAGAATCACAAAAAAAGTAGGCGGCGCCTACTTTTTTACTGCTTTCTTTTCTCTTTTTATTACACACGACTGACATCGACACCCATGCGGCTTGATGAATTCATCAAAATACTCCACTCCGTAATCGTAATTTAATTCCTCTCCTTTTTTAATATTTTTAATCGCGCTTACAAATATTCTGCCTTTTGGAGTATCAATTTCACAATTTGGTTTACATGCATGATTGATATATCGAGCAATATTTTTTCTATCAGTCCCATCTATAGTAAGATTTTTATTGATTTCAAATAGATACTTTCCTCCTTTTTTATTCGCTTCATCGGCGGTCAGGGCTTTTCCGATATATTCAATTACAAACTCACCTTTTTTAATATCTTCATCTGCGTACAAACCAAGACCTGAATGTGATTTTTTTACCTTAACTTTTTTTGGACTATCGTACTTACTTTTTTTCATACATAAAATAATATCACATCTTCAGACATATAAAAAAGCGCTCCTTACAGGAAGCGCTTCATAATTCCAACATTAATCAATAGAATGATCTTCTGAATCCAACCTGAAAACTATTTGATACGTTATCATGATCACGATATGCTGGCGGTGCGATATTCATTGTACATTGCAACCACACAGGACTCCTCACCATTTTGTAATATATTCTAGGGCCATACCCTCTCATTGACTCGCTACATGCAGCAATCCAAAATTTTGGATACTCAGTTAGCCTTCTTGAAATCTCGGCACAGTGATACATTTCATTCTTTGAATACTCGCAGTAAATTGACATAGAAAATACATCGTTATATTGTTCAACAAACAATCCCGCAGTTTCAACATGACGAAACTTCCCTCGTCGAGAAAAATAATCTCCTTCATGTGAAGATATAATTCTTTTCCCAAGTAGCACACCAAATGAATAAGAAGTATTATGAACAATACCAATCTTTAATCGAGTCATTACATCATCACCATAAAATGACCCATTCCACCCAATAAACAAGTGACTTTTTTTTGCTGAGTTGTACGATATATCGTACAACATTTCAAGAGACATGGCCGGGTTGAAGAGCAGCACTTGCTTATCCGAACTCGCAGTATAGTCTCTTTTTTCAATTCTTGAAATAAAATTTGTGCACCACATACTTATTCCAAACGCACATGAGTCATTTGGGTGTTTATTTTGAAGTGACACTAGTTCACTCAACAATTGTGCATGAATAACACAAGGAGATACTCCAAGCAATACGGCGAGTAGGTACTTTATCATAGTGTCTTTAATTTAAATGTTCTTTTATTTAAGTGTACCACTTTCACGTTTATTTCAAATGCTATACTAGAATCATGGATTTCAATACACCACTCTCGAAAAAAGAACTTCGACTATACAAAAAGCTTTCAACACCAGCAAAAATTCAAGATTATTTAAACACACTGAAAAGAAACCATAATGAAAAAAAAATCATCATGTCGCCACGTGAAGTTATACAATCTCAATCTGCTCACTGTATCGAAGGCGCACTACTTGCATCAAGTATTCTTTGGTACCATGGCCACACGCCATATATTCTTGACCTTAAAACATCACGCAACATGAAGGATTCTGATCATGTTGTTGCACTGTTTAAACAAAATGGATACTGGGGTGCAATTAGTAAAACATCACATGCGGTGCTTCGATATCGCGAACCGATATACAAAACAATCCGCGAGCTCGCACTTTCTTATTTCCACGAATATTTTTTAGACAACGGAACAAAAACACTACGAAGCTACTCAAAACCATTTAATCTTACAACTATTAAATCAGACTGGATAACATCAGAAAAAGATCTTTGGGAAATTGGCGCACTTCTAGATGAATCTCCTCACTATTCACTAATTCCCTCACACTTAAAAAAGCTAAGGAAAGCTGATGAAATTGAAATTCAAGCAGGAAAATTGATCGAATAATTTCATCTTTTAATGCAGTAAAGATAGGTGTATACTTACAAAATATGAATATACATCCAATTTTTGTGCATTTTCCGATTGCACTATTAACTGTGTATGGTTTTTTAGAATTAATTAGATTTAATAAGATTGTTAGCACTTCATGGTTTGAGTATGTGAAAGGTGCATTTGTGATCATTGGGGCACTCACTTCATCATTTGCGCTACAAACAGGAGAACTTGCCGAACACGCATACAAAAGTGCAGACACTCGTATACTTATAAATACCCATGCAAACTGGGCAAGTTTTGCATCGGGTATTTTCGCCTTACTTGCAGTGGTATATGTACTTAATTTCATTTCAAAAAGTTCATTTCAAGAAAGGATTCAGAATTCGGTTATTGGACCTCTTTGGAGAGTACTACTTAAAATATCTGACTCACTTTATTCATCCGCCTGGTTTATGATGACGGCATCGTTTGTTGGAATTGTTGCAATCACCATTACTGGAGGACTTGGCGGGGCTATTGTATATGGTCCTGATGTTGACCCGGTTGTTAAGATTATCTACACTCTTCTAATACACTAAGCACTTAATGATATGAAGATTCATCGCTTTCTCTATCCACATACTCTTAAAGGTGATTTGCATACTATTACAGACAAAGTACTCGTGCATCAAATTTCACGAGTACTAAAACTCAAAAATGGTGAGCACATTGAATTGTTTGATGGTAGTGGCATATGTACGGAAGTTCAAATTGCATCGCTTTCAAAAAACGAAGCAGTTGTGACTGTAATTAAAACATCTGCAATTAAGAAACCTTCAAAATCTGTTGCTCTATTCTTTTCTATTTTAAAAAACATACATACAGAACTTGCAGTCGAAAAGGCAGTTGAAATTGGTGTATCAGAAATAGTTCCTATTATTTCCGCCCGAACAATCAAAACAGGTTTCAAAAGACCGCGAATCGAATCAATAATCAAAGAAGCAACCGAACAATCTGGTCGTGCATATTTGCCACATCTTCATGACACTATGAATTTTGAGAGTGCACTTGATTTTGCAAAAAATCACTTTAAACGCACAGTATTGTTCGACCCAAAAGGTACATTATTTCAAAGTGGAAAAGAAACTTCTGTCGCAGTGTTCATTGGGCCAGAAGGTGGATTCACAGATAAAGAGATACTGACCGCGCAATCAAAAGGAATTGAGGTGTGCTCCCTTCCTACTCATATTCTTCGTGGAGAAACTGCAGCTATTATTAGTGTCTATTCAGCACTACTTTAAAATATGATGACTTTTTTTGATTCAATAATACTTGGTATCGTTGAAGGAATTACAGAATTTCTTCCGATTTCTTCTACTGGCCACTTAATGATAACAAGTAGACTGCTCAACATCACCACTTCATCATTTTCAACTACATTTGAAATCGCGATTCAAAGTGGAGCGATGCTTGCCGTGCTTATTCTCTATGCAAAAAGGATTCTTGCACACAAAGAACTAATACCGAAAATTGCAATTGCGTTTCTTCCAACACTCACAGCAGGTCTAGTACTATATCCATTTGTAAAAGAATACTTACTTGGAAATGTAACTATTGTATTTTATGCATTAATCATAGGAGGAATACTTATGTTGATCATCGAACGTTTTTACCGCACAAAAGAAGAACGTTCACTCGAAAGCATTACCTACAAAGAATCACTTTTACTCGGATCACTTCAAATTCTTGCACTCATCCCAGGTGTCTCGCGATCTGGCGCCACAATTATCGGCGGAATGTCTTTTTCATTTCCTCGAAAGTTCTTAATTGAATTTTCCTTTTTACTTGCAATCCCAACAATACTCGGTGCGACTGCATATGATCTTTATAAAAATCATTCAGAGATTTCAACAAACGAAATCGGTTTACTGGTTTCAGGTGGAATTGTTTCAGGAATAGTTGCATACATAGTCATGAAAAAATTACTACGGTACTTAGAGCATCATACTTTCAATTCATTTGCCTTGTATCGAATTTTACTTGGAATACTCGGCATACTTTACTTCACATAAAAACACCTCGCACTGCGAGGTGTTTTTATGAGTGTATGGTCGTGAGTAATTATTATATTAGAGAGTTGCTCCTACGACATCCATAGCTGTAGTGTCAGTTACGGGTGCGCCGCATGCAATACGATCAGCCTTAAACGTATTCCATGCAGTTTGTCGAGCAGTCTTCATGGTAGTATGTGCAGATTTTGCATCTGTACGATATGTTGTCCATGCTGACTTACGAGCTTCATTGCGAGTAGTTTTATCTTCAATCTTCCATGCATCCACAAGTGCTGTTTTGCGAGTGCTGTGAATCTTTGATATTGATGAACTAAATCCATCAACCGCAGAAATAATAGAAGTCTCTCGCTTTTCAACTGCACTTTGCATGCATGAAAGCATGGTTGATGGTGTAGTTGATGAAGTTTGAGCAAATGCTGGTGCAGTGATTCCAAGCACCATTAGACCCAAAGTCGAGTATGCAAGTAGTTTTTTCATAATAAAAAGTTATTAATAAGTAAGCATCACAATCATGTTGCTTACATACATTATGACGCATAGAAAACAATTATGTGACATTGACAGAAAAATAAAAAAACGGCGTGACTTTCGTCATCGCCGCTTATTACACCGAGGGCCTACTTGAACCTTAAACCTCTGCACTACCCTGGTGTTTTCTTTTAGTTCGGATCGACACTTTCGATCTTAATCTTTTTTTGTGGTTGCAACAGCGGATTTGACTGTTGCTGAACTGGCTCATTCTGTTGCTCGTTCATTTGTGTTCCGTCTGAAGGTTCTTGTAGTTGGACACTACCGTTCACTTCCAAACCTGAAGCCGAAAATGAATTTTGCCCAGAAGATGTACGCTCTTTGAATTTAATCACAAGAACTACATCAAGGTCACTTGGAGTGTATTTCACGTTGCTGTACGGAATTACTCCATTTTTTGTCACAATTCTGTAGCTTCCGTTTCCAATTGCTGAAAACTGAATTGGTGGACCAATGTTTCCATCAGCTCCATCGTGGAACTGAACCATCAATGTGGCACCATCAGAACGAACCACTTTACCTTTGATTTTGTCTTTGAACTTTATAATCGTCCCTAAAGACACCTTCTGAAGTACCAGCGTCCCATCCTCAACAAGTGTTGATTCTGAGTAACCCGTCGCAGTCAATTGAAACGCCTTTGAAGCGAACATTTGAATTGTTGAAAGTTGTACAGCACTCAACTTTAAGCCTTTTACATGCTGTTCGTAGCTTAATTCTACAAACACTTCTTTTGAATCCTGTTGTGTTGTACCTTTTTCAGACACTTGCGCAGTCTTTTGAGATGCGCATCCTGCAAAAAGAATACCAAACAGCAAGAGTCCTGAAATGATCAAGTTTTTCATCATCTTTTGATTTATGTTGTTTTAATCAATTATATATTAATATATAAATTTGTCAATACTATAACAATCTGACCAATATACAGAAAAAAGCCCCCTTTCGGGGGGGCTACTAGCTAGTTCAAACGAAGATTGTCAGGGTAGGAATCAATTTTGTATATAAAATACGAGTTTGATTCCATTCTTACACTCAATTCTGCACCGGAGAGCAGATGTCCTTCTACGGTAACCTTGTCTCTCATCATCTTTTCAAAAAATGACGGGAAAGTAATTCTTGGAACCATGTCTTTCAGGACATCATATCCTGGACTGTTTGGTTTTTTGTACCTAAGAATTCGCTCCACTGGAAAGTCTGGCATAAACGCCTCGACTCCGCTTACTTTCCTTGCATATGCAAAGAAAATTATTTCAAGAGGTGAAAGCAATTGAAGCTTTTTGTTTGACAACACACCTGAAAGTGAAGTTGAAAGATTTTTTGGTGTAAGAAATGATTCAAGTGATTGAACTTCATTAATTACACTATGACCTTTTTGTATATCCTCAGAAATCTCCTCAATAAGCTTAAGTTCTTCGCAGTATTTGTCATTCATAGTGATTCCAACAAACTCAAAACTCCATTTTCGTGGAATTTTTCCTGCCCTGCTTTCATCAAGAGCATTCGCTAAAATCTCTCGAACAATTCCTGGACCAAGCAGTGAAGAATCGAAATTGACTTTCTTAAGAATTTTTTCTGGGGGTACATCCAGATCCACCACAATGGTTTTTCTTTTTCCGCCTTTTAAAATTTCTAGTGAGTGTGTCCGATACAAAATGCTGTTTTTTACCATTTGCATCGATTTTTCAAGTTTTTTTTCTTGTGCGGTCTGTGTCTTCGCCATATTTTTTTGTTTAAGGTTCATTTCCTGCATTTTACAGGGATTAAAATATAACAAATATATGTATATTTGTCAACAAATCACTGTGGAATTCTTTTAAGAAATGTCACCCTGTGTTCTTTTGAAAGTCCGTGTTTTCGAATTTTAGACATATGATGCTGTGTACCATAACCCTTATGCTTCCAAAAGTCATATTTAGGATATTTTTTTGAAATTCGTATCATGTGCGCATCTCGTACAACCTTCGCACATATTGACGCAAGTGAAATAACTCGAATTTTTTCATCTCCTTTAATGATTGTTTTTTGAATAGTGAATTGCTCCGGAGCTTTAAGTGACCCATCAAGATAAACCACAGAATTCAATGGGACACAAAGTTCTTTCAGACCAGAAAATATAAGTTCTTTAATGACAACTGCAATTCCCTTCTTGTCTATCAATTGTGCACTTCCCAACTTAACAACAAAATCAACTTTCCCCATTTTTTTCCATTTTTCTATCTCAGAAAACCATTCTTCACGCATTTTTTCAGAAAGCGCCTTAGAATCTCTGAGTTTGAGTTTTTTACTCTTTGGTCGAAGTAGTGAGTTATTTTTTATAACAAAAATCCCGACAGCAACAGGTCCTGCCACCGGCCCTCTTCCGGCCTCATCAATACCCACTATGTACGAGGATTTGTCCATATAATCTATACTACATTCATTTGCTATACTATGCACTATATGTCGAAACAGTTTGTGCATCTCCATACTCATTCTCACTATTCACTTCTGGATGGTCTTTCAAAAATTCCCGAACTTGTTAAAAAAGCCAAGTCTTACGGAATGCCTGCGCTCGCACTGACCGACCATGGAAGCATGTATGCAGCAATTGAGTTTTATAAAGAATGTAAAAAAGCTGATATAAAACCGATCATCGGAGTAGAAGCATATATTGCAAACAGGTCTCGCTTTGACAAAGATCCTGGCATAGACAACAAGCGATTTCACCTTACATTACTTGCGAGAAATACTCAGGGGTATAAGAATTTGATGACTCTTGTAACAAAAGCGAATCTTGAAGGATACTACTACAAACCACGAATGGACAAAGACATTCTTAAAGAATACGCAGATGGGCTTATATGCCTCACTGGATGTCCTGGAAGTGAGTTCGTACACTATCTCAAAAACGACGACTTAGACAGCGCACGAGGGCTTGTTCAGTTTTATATAGACATATTTGGACGTGACTATGTGTTTGTGGAGATCATGAAGCATGATGAAGTTGAATGGTATGTACCACTTCAAAAGAAAATACAAGCCATTGCTGAAGAATTTAAACTTCCAATGGTTGGAACATGGGATTCTCACTATCTTCACAAAGATGACAATGAGGCACACGACACTCTCGTGGCTATAAACACTGGAACAGAAGTCGGTTCATCAAAGATGTCCATGAAGGCAGGAAATTATTCTTTTATAAGTCCCGAAGAAGCACATGAGGTATTCAAAGATTTTCCTGGAGCTGCTGAAAACACAGTAAAAGTGGCAGAACTGGTAGATATTGAAGTTGACCTAGGAAATCTATACTTCCCAACATACGAAATCCCAGACGGAAGATCACCTGATGACGTACTAAAAGAAATGGCACTCCAAGGTATCGACCGACTCGAAATACCTCATTCTGATGAAATAATGACACGACTCAACTACGAGCTCGATGTCATAAAAATGAAAGGATATCCTTCATACTTTTTGGTCGTGGCAGATCTGATGCGCTTTGCACGCGAAGCAGGAATTCTCACCAACACT
>DALYDM010000008.1:13586-28477 GCA_031973235.1 Minisyncoccota bacterium
GTGGAATCACGAACGTTAATCCAATCGAATACAATCTTCCTTTTGAGCGATTTTTAAATCCTTACCGTCCTTCTGCTCCCGATATCGATATGGACATCGCCGACAATCGTCGTGATGACCTTATTGAATATGCGCGAAAAAAATATGGCGAAGACAGAGTCGCACAGATAGGAACATTTGGAACAATGGCTGCACGAGGTGCAGTGAAAGATGTTGCTCGAGCACTTGGATATCCGTATGCAATCGGTGACCGAATCTCAAAGCTCATACCAATGGGTTCACAAGGATTTCCAATGACCATCGACCACGCAATCGAAATCACTCCTGAACTTAAGGATATTTACGACAAAGAAAAAGATACCAAAAAAATTATTGACCTTGCAAAAAAACTCGAAGGTGGTGCTCGGCACATTTCTGTCCATGCTGCAGGTGTGGTAATTTCTCCACGCCCAATCACAGAATTTACTCCAGTACAGCTCGACCCTAAAGGTGGGAAAATTATTACTCAATACGACATGTATTCTATCGAAGATGCAGGTCTTCCAAAATTCGACTTCCTTGGAATTCGAAACCTTTCTTTTCTCGCAGAATCTATCAACATTGTTCGAAAGCTCTACAACATAGAAGTAGATCTTGTAAAAGTTCCACTTGATGACAAGAAAACATTTGAAATGCTTGCCCGAGGAGAAACAGAAGGTCTGTTCCAGCTCAACGGTGGCGGAATGACTCAAAAACTCGTGAAGCTCAAACCAACAAGTATCCACGACATTAATGTCATGGTAGCACTCTATCGTCCAGGACCGATGCAGACGATCGATGAGTATATCGACAGAAAGCAAGGCAAAAAGCCGATAGTATACTACCACCCAAAAATGAAGAGTTACCTTGGTGCTTCACTTGGACTGATGGTGTATCAAGATGACCTGCTTTTTACTGCTATCGAGCTTGCAGGATACGACTGGGGTGAAGTAGACAAATTTCGTAAAGCGGTAGGTAAAAAAATTCCTGAAGAAATGGCAAAGCAACATATTCGATTCGTTGATGGTTGCCAGTCACATTCAAAAATGACAAAAAAGGAAGCCGAATTTATTTGGACACTTTTCGAGCCATTCCAAGGATACGGATTCAACAAGGCACATGCAGCAAGTTACGGAAAACTTGCGTATCACACTGCATACATGAAAGCGAACTTTCCTGTTGCCTACATGACCGCAATGCTCACCGCTGAATCAGGTGATGTTGAAACTATTGGAATTTATGTCAACGAATGCCGACGTATGGGTATCAATGTTTTACCTCCTGACGTCAATGAAAGTCTCGGAGGATTTGCAATTGCACCAGAAGAAGGAAAAACAATTATTGAAAGTAGGACAATACGTTTCGGTCTTTATACAATAAAAAATCTTGGAGGTGATATTTCTGATGCAATAATAGAAGAAAGAAAGAAAAATGGCCACTATAAAGATTTATCGGATTTTCTTACTCGTGTTCAACATAAAAATCTTAACAAAAAATCTATTGAAGCTCTCATAAAGTCTGGTGCAATGGATTTATTTGGAGAGCGTGGCGAACTACTCGCAAACTTTGAGGATATGCTTGCATTCAATCGAGAAATCGGACGCCTTGCCTCTGCATCACAAGCATCCCTTTTTGGTGATATGAATGAACAAATTTTACCTACGTTTACTCTTACCCACACAGCACCTGCATCAAAACCTGAAAAGCTCGCATGGGAAAAAGAACTTCTTGGACTTTATATTTCTGGACATCCACTTGATAGAATCCGTGAAAAACTAGAATCAAAGCCCGTAAATATAAAAGTAATTCGTGAGGAATTCGGAAATGGTCGCCCTGTAACAATCGGAGGAATGGTTGAAGAATCACGAGTAGTGATTACTAAAAACAACGACCGTATGGCCTTTATAAAATTTACTGACTTCACAGGAACAATCGAAGCAGTAGTATTCCCAAAACTCTACAAAGATACCGCTCTTTTGTTTGAAGCTGAAAAATGCCTTGCAATGGTAGCAAAAGTATCCATACGTGATGGTGAAAAATCTCTTATTGTGGAAAATGCGAAAGAAATATAGTTGACACTTTTTTTCATGGTGGTACTATTTAAAAAACAATCAAGAACATGAAAAAAAGCATTCAATCAAATGACGGAATAAGTCTTCTGTTGCCTGACTGCGCAAAAGAAGTCGAAGAAAGAATTAAAAAAGGGTTTCTTCCTGAGAAAGCAGCACAAAGTGTGTATAATTCACACCCACTTCTCAAGAATGTACTCAAAAACCCACAACAATTTTTATTAATGCTAAAGGAAAAATTTCCAAGAATTTTCCCAGCGGCAAGTTCACAAGACATTCGTGACGCAGCACAAAGATTTTTACGCCAAGGAGGCGATAGAGATTTCCTGGAGGACATTTCCTCACAAGAAGAATACACAAGGGCTCTAAATGCTCTTTTGTAAAATCAAAAAAGCGCGAACCAAGATGGTTTGCGCTTTTTTAATTTTTTAAGACGTTGCAATATCTTCAAGTGAAGTGTTCTCAATGTCTTTCATGATTTTCATCACTTGGTCTGCATATTCAGGAACAATACTAGGAGGGTTGTATGTCTGAAGGATTTCCTTCACATCTTTACCATCATAATAATGATCTGTGTTTGGGTGGTTACCAGCTAAGTGTTGAGTAACCTTTTCAATTGCTGTATCGACTGACTCGAAACCAAATTTACATGATCCCCATCCAAACGGATTGTTTGGTGCTTTTGGGTTTTTACACATAAACTTACCCCCTGTTGTCTCACGCATAGCAATCGCTGCTACAAGACGCCAATCAAGGCCATTTTCATCAGCAGCTTTAACGAAAGTCTCTCCATGTCCTGCAAGTGGAAGCTCACGGGACGCGAAGTATTCGTCGATACGTGCGGCACGAGTATCTACAACAATCTGCGTGTTATCAGATGATGCAATACTATTATTGATTTTAAGTGACGCTACGATTGAATTTGCAAAACCTGAGGACGGAGCCTGTTGGACTGGTCCAGGGGTTGCAAACATTGTTGTTACTAATGGAATAAAAAGTAATGAGTGTGCGTATCGTACTAGTGTGTTTTTTTGCATAAGTAACGGTTGAGCTCCGTCGAACTTCGTGGTAGAAATCCCTTTTAGGGAAAATAAAACACCCAAATAATATATATTTGGGCTTGTTAATATAGTAGCATATATGACCAGAAAAGTCAATAGTTATACCATATTTTTAGTATGCGTCAAATTAAAAATACCCTTATAAAATAAGGGTATTTTTGGGTATTTACTTTGACATTCCTGTATAGAAATTGTACTATTTCAACTACTTTTCATTTAACGACTCTAGTCCATCCTTCATTGATTGCATTCTTGAGGAAATAATCCTTTCAGCATCCTCAATATCGCGAGTATGTTGTAAAATAAGCTTTTTTTCTTCCTCATTTGTTCCATTCATGAGCGTTGCACGCTTTAGGGTTTCTGCATCCTCAGAAAGAATATCGAAACTTCTCGCAAGGAGATGTTCTGTATCCTTTAGCTCATGTGTTATTTTATACTTCATCAATCGCATTTTATACCAAATAAATGCAAGTAAGAATGCCAAAACTAAAACTAGTATAAGTATAGGAATCAGAAAACTACCTCCAAATATACCAGCAAGAATTCCTGATGAATTAATGACCACAATCACAGGTTCAGATGGCTCACTGGTTGCACCGTCTGAATTTGTGGCTCGTGCACTGATGATATATGTATCTGCTTTAAATCGTTCGGAAAGTACTACGGTAAATGTGCCATCAGCACGCGCCTGTGTAGTTGTTTCAAAAACTACACCCTCCTTATTTTTACTGTTATAAAACATCTTTCCACCAGACACGGTACTGTTTTCAGCTGACAAAGAGAGTACAACATCATAGTTTGGAAGTGTCGTTCCTTTTATTATTATTGGTTCTCCTTCATTAACTACACCAGAATACTCTGTAATTTTAGGGACTGGCAATCCAGTGATTGTAAACGAAATTTTCTCTTTAATACTATTTCCGGCTCGATCTTTTGCGGTTACTGTCATTGTGTGTACACCTGGTGAGAGTGCTGGTGTCTCATATACATTTGAAGAACTCTCGAACCATGTTGTTCCATAATTCGTTCCTATTTCAATCTCATATTCTTTAACTCCTGAGCTTTCATCCTCTGACTCAAACATAAATCTTGCTCGAGGACTCATCTTCGACACCTTGTCCATTTCAGTTATTAGCAATCTTGATGGAGGTTTTGTATCAATTTGAAATCTGAAGTGTGCAATAGATCCCCACCCCTTATCATTTTTTGTTCGTACATGCAAATACCACTCCCCATCTTCAAGTTCATCTGTTGAATAGAGCGAAACCATTCCTTTGGACACAGTGCCTGGATTTGTAGTAGGTTTTTGATCAACAAGATACGAAACACCTGTCGTATCTGGTGCCAAGCTCCACGCAAAAGATGCTTTGTTTAAGTTGTACCATTCAAAACCACTTGGATGAGTCGATGAGATGACCTGTGGTGCAAGTGGAAGACCCTTACCTGCTTTGTCTGTAGTAAATTCAGACCCAACAGGTCCAAGGGTAAAAAACCCATCTCGTACAGAAGATAGAATATTTGTCCCTTTTCCATCATTTGCCAATATTGACGCTGAAAGAAAATTTATCGACGCAGAACCTTGTGTTTTAACTTTAAATGTTATTGTAAAAACAGAACCCCGAGAGCCTTTATATCCAGGATTAAGTACTACACCTTCAAATCTAACAACACCTGGCTCATTTGCATACTCACCAGGATCAATGGTCCAGAAGTTTACTATCGAAGATGATTTCGAAACAGAAGTAACCGTAAGTTTATCAGACGGATAATTTATACGTCCTGACAATGCGTTCAAAGACTGATCGGTGCTCATCGCATAGACCGAAACCTGAAATGTGTCGCCCACATTATAATTTCCAGAATTCGGAGAAACAACGAGACTTGCAGCATCTACATGTGCGGTGCCAATAAAAAACATGTAGCACAAAAGCATACACCCGAAAATAAAATGTATACCATTGAAAAGTTTTTTACTTTTTTCTACGAATAATATAGACATACGCATATATACTCACCGCAACCAACACTACCAGCAAACCAATGAAAACATACATTCCGAGCGTACTCAATGGATTTTTATCAAAGACAATACGTGCTTCTCGTTCATTTCCATTCTTGTCCACTGCGATAACTCTTATGTTTGACGTGAGCGATTGATTCTTAAGTAAGTATGGACTTTCAGCTGTTACCCATTTTTTAAAACCTTCTTTTACTTTATAGTATGACACACCAGTTTCTTTATCTTTCGCTTCGAACGCAAGAAAATATTTCCCTTGGAAAAATCTATCATCTCTTTTAACTAAGACAGAAAACGGCTCTGGTGGTGTAATGTCATATGAAAAATCCTGAACAAGAACACCTTCTGGCGAAACTGAGAATTCGTATGGTAATGTTTTTGTTTCAACAACCGTACCCTTTCCATCATTATTAAATACCTGAGAACTCACAAACGATAAAGAACCTTTGCCGTCTTTCTTTGCGATAAAAACAAGACGAGTTACTTTTGCTGCAGAAACAGAATTTGTCACAGGGTCAATCAACCCACTGAAACCTCCAGCTACAATACCGGCAAAATGTATTGAGTTCCCATTTACTGCTGGTGTTTCAATCCATCCTGTAATTATTGAATTCGTATCAAAATAATCAACATACTCAAGAATATCTTGTGGAAAAATTATGTCGCTTTCGATGGCATTAATTGATTCATTTTCTGGATCTATGTATACATCAAAATAAATCTTATCTCCAGTCTTAAAATCCTGAGTTGGGGACGAAAAATAAACCTCTGCTGCAAGTGCATGATGAGTCATTGAAAATCCAAAGAATGCGATTATACAAAGTAGAAGTAGTTTTTTCATAATTATCCTGTCCAATAAAATGCCATAATACTAAAATCAACAATAGTCACAATTCCGTCTTTATTTAAATCAACATACGATGGGGGCTGACTCTTTTTATACCAAAATGCAAGAATACTAAAATCAACAATATTCACATAACCGTCCTGATTCAAATCAGCATCTATATATGAATTTGTATTGGTATTTTTGAGAATTGTTTCGTTTCCTACTTTAAAGTATGTAAGTTTTCCGTATTGACTTACCTCGTTAGTGTATACCGCTTTTGATTTTGCAGAATGATCTCCAAGTTCCAATATTGATGTATCAAGATTAAATAGGTACGCACCACCAGAATCAGAAGGTACTTGAAAAAAATGAGGTACTAATGAATTTACGTTAATTGTGACATTACTATTTGGAGCAGTTTGCCCAAAAATACTCACAGTATCACCTTGCTTGACTTGCACTTTGTCAGTGTCAATCGTAGGCGCAAGAAAAATGCCAGAGATTGTTGCCTGCACACCCTGTGTAATCATCATAGGAAAAGTAAACAACGTTGATCTTCTACCTAATGAGTCTTCAGACCATACAGAAAATGTATATGTTGAAGGTGATAACCCGCTTACAATGATCTCAAAATGCGCGTCTGGTCCTGCAATTGTAGATACAATTTGTTGACCATCCTTGAGCACAACAACAGTAGATAGCGGATATGCTCTTCCTACGAATTTAACTCCAGTAAAAATTCCACCTGTCCCTGAAGATCCACCTCCTCCACTACCGCAGTTATTACCACACCCAGAAGAATCTTGTACTACAGCAGTGATGTTTATACTTTCTGAATATTGAGCATGTACAATATCATCAAAAAAAATTGAAGAACAAAGTAGCGAGAATGAAAGTAGTACAAATAATTGCTTCATTTATTCAGATAGTTATTGATTACTTTTACTTTTGAGGTGGTATTGATTGTTGAGCTTGAGAAATAATCCATCGATTATAGTGTTTGATTCCATTTTTTAGGATCAATACGAGAAGTAGCAATAAAACTATTATGACTACAATCAACTGCCATGGAAACACAAAAAATGAATATACTGCTGAGGTTTTTTGATTTTTCTCACCATATGAAATATCAAGGTATGCAGTATATTTACCGAGCGCAAAATTGTTCCATTGTCTTTTTATCGTCTGAGTAAACGATTCGTTGGTAATCTTTTCTGCATCTGAAAGAGTCAGGCTTCCGTCTGAGTCTGACTGCCACACAACCTCAAAACGTCGAATACTTTTTGGGAGAACATTTCCCTCAACCTGGTTTGCAGGAAGATTTTTTGTCGTCATTCCAAACATGTTTTTAACCACAAGAAGTCCTTCTGGCTTAATTCTGTCATTTCCTCCGTTTTGAAATCGGTATGTAAATCCCACTGGGAGCGCATCAAATTTCTTTTGATTATCTTTTGTTGAAAAATCCATTACCTTACCCTCCTCAGTAATATCACCAGACACAGTAAGAAGCACAAGTGTGCCTATCTTTGCACCGATTGAGACTTGACCTGGCTCGTTTGGATTACTAGACCAAAAAACCGCAGCAAAGTGTCCGCCTGCTTCAGCATTTTGTGGAACTGTAATTGTAAATGGAACAACTTTTGACTCTCTCGCTTCGAGCGTAATAGATGTTTCTGTTGAAATCCATGTTGCCAAACCATCAGTGGCAGGAACAAATGTAGGTGTACCATTTTCACCACGTGCTTCAAAGTTTTCGTATGAAGAATAAAGAGTCTTTGCTTCATCTTGCTCATTCATCACAATCATTTCTCCTGAAACAGTCTGTCCTGCGTCTGTAGCTATCTCAAACCTTACTGGTGTAATTGTAATTGCGTAAACATTTTTTGAAAAGAAAAATGTCGCAATCAAGATAAGCGCTATAAGAGATTTTTTTTTGTAACTCATAAGTATTGTAATTGTTGCTTAAAAATTCCCTGTAGCTACGTAAGTAAGAGTAGATGAATATGATCCAGCTTCAGTGTTTGAGGCGATGTTTGCAATATATCGTGCTGAGTATGTTGTAGTTGAAGAAGGCACAGTTGATGCTGCAATTTCATCTGGAAATGCGGCTGTGTCAAATGCAAAACCAGAAGCGGCATACGGTGCTGAAACAGCTCCTGATCCGCCAGAAGCAGTAAACCGTACTCCAAATTGCTCAGAACCAACTGAAGTTGCAGTGTTTGTTGGGCCGATCGCATCGATTGATTTTGCTCCATCAGTAAGAGTTGTCCCATTGATTGTAATATTATACCCACCAGCAGCATTTGTTCCGGCACTCAATGTATGAGCTTCAACTTCTGTTGCGTTACCAGCTGAATCATCTGCAAATGTATCATCAGAAGCTGACAGGTTACCAAACTCGATTGTGTTGTCTGAGATTGCAAAAGTAAGAGTCGGCTGGACTGTTGCTGTAACAACAACCTGATCATCGGTAATGATATCTACCGCTGAAGTACCTGAATCACCGAAAGTTCCTCCAATAACGACAGTATCATCGTCATCTGCAGCTCCGTTTGTTATTTGAGTGTTACCAGTTGCTCCTGAAGTAGCATTCGTACCAACTCGAATTCGTACACACCTATCAGCTGTAACAGTTGCTGAAGCTCCACCTGAAGTAAGCGTAAATGTTTGAGAAGAAAGTGCGGCATTCCACTGAGAAGAAGAAGCACCCGAAGCAACAAGTGTCTGCTCAGTAAATGTAGCAGAAGTACAGTTGTTTGTAGACCCAGTGGCAAAGTCAACATCCTGAAAATCTATAGAGTTCATCGTAAAATCAGCACTCCATGTAACAGAAATACTTCCACCAGAAGCAACACCTGTTGGTGTTACAAATTTAATTTCTTGGTTTGCTGCAGTTGACGCCTTAAGACGTGACAATGTCACAGTAAAACTCGTAATTGTCGCAGCCATTGTGACAGCCGGGAAAAAACCTACCGTTGATGCAACAATAATTGCCACCAGCGATATTCCTCCCATTATCTTTTTAGTGATTTTCATAATATAAAGTAGCTAATAATAAATTCAAATAACTTCTTCTCGTTATATGTCTATATAGTATAACTCTTTTTTTGCATTATCTTTAATGAAGTTTTCCACAACCACCTGCTAAAAATTTCCTGTAACAACATATGTCAATGTTGAACTATACGACCCTGCTTCAGTCGTGGTAGAAATATTTCCCAGATAACGCACTGAGTAGGTTGTAGTCACAGAATCTCCTGTGGCTGCAGAGCCAATTTCATCTGGCACAGATGCTCCATCGTATGCATAATTCGATGCATGGTTATACGGAGCGGAAACTGATCCCGATCCTCCAGATGCCGTAACTCGAATTCCGAATTGTTCAGATCCAACAGAAGACGCTGCACTTGTTCCACCAATTGCATCAACAGACTTTGATCCATCTGTAAGAGTATTTCCTGATACTGTCATTATATATCCTGATGGAGCATTTGTGGTCACATCCAATGTATGTGCAACTGTTTCAGAACCTGACCCAACACTATCGCCTGTCGCATATCGTGCAGATGAAGCTGAAAGGTTGCCAAATCCAATCGAATTATCTGGCATTGAAAAAGTAAGTGATGGAGTAAATGTAGTAAATGTCCAATTGACATTTCCTGTCGAATCAAGGTTTGACGAATCTGATGCGTCTATTGTTACACCTCCTGACGCATCTGAATCTTTTGCATCAGTATTGAAAACAGATGTTGCCCCTGACACATTCAAATACCAAGGAACACCAGATGTTGAAGATCTTAAAGTAACTCGAGTTGAAATATCTTGTCCATTTAAAATCATATCTTTAAGAACTTGATAAAGTGCTAACTCTTGAAATCTCAATTTTACATTCGCTGTTTCCACTATAAAATTATTGTCCAATGTAAAACCATGCAAGAAGATAACGGAAGGACTTGTCACCGGATCTGTGCCTGAATTATTCGTAATCGTTAAATCATAAAATGGGTAGTCTATCATACCACTCTGACTACTTCCTCCAGAAAAAGTTTGCTGTGTTGATCCATCAACAGTCAAATTACTACTTGAATGTGTAAACATACCATCATTTGTATAATTCCCCGCAAGAGTCCAGCTCAAAGATAAAGGTGCAATAAATGTTCCATTTAATGAAATGCTTAGATCTCCATTTATATCAACCAGTGAATCATTGGTTTCGACTGTTGAAAAATCAACAATGCTTAAATCTCCTGTTGTAAGAGAGAACGAGAGTCCTATTTGTGTATCCAAATTTGCTGTTGCACTATTTACCGGATCAAGAGTTGTTGCACCTGTGACACTCAAATCATCTGCCAAGAGTAATTCGAGATTACATGTACATGATGCATCTGGAACAATCATCAAGTCTGAAATTACCGTAAGTGGACTTCCGTTTTGGTTCACGTATCTTCTGTCTGTCGTCACAACTGGTGAAAGTTCAATCGTGTCATAAGTATCAGCATCTATTTCAATGTCACCGTCACCGTTGTAGACATACGTTGCGGAACCGGCATTGTGTGTACCAGAGTCAGAAAATACCGACCCAGCAATTCCAGTAAGTGTAACCGTAGACGCATTCGCTTCCCATGTTGTGGATGCATCAATGGTGATTGTTTGTATCGTCACAGCATAGTTTGAAAGATTTGTATTAAATACAACAGTTGCAGTACCTGTAGGATTGACATCAATATCACTCGAACTTCCCCCTAAGAAATCTCCTCCTGTATCAACAGTAAGTTCATACGGTGTTCCGCTTGCACTTGGCACTACAGACACATCCCCTGTAAATGAAATAGTGCTACCACTTGTAAATTGATACGCACGATCATTTGTAATTGTTGGATTAATAGTCACATTATTAAATGTGATCGTACCTGAAGTAAGTGGATTTACATCTGCATTTGCATTAAAGACAACAGTCGAAGACCCTGCGGTAAACACTCCACCTGAAAGTGTAAATGGTGTAGTCGCACCCGTAAGAGTAATTGTAGAACTGTTTGCAGTGAGTGTACCACCTGATTGAATATCGATTTTCGGCGATGAAATAGAGTATCCAGAACCAGTAGTATTGAGTTCACTTGTTGCTGAACTTGATGCATTCACAGTAATAACCCCAGATGCAGTATATGTATTTGCCATATCAACTTGAAGTTCAAATGCTGAACCAGAAGTAGGATTAATAGTTAAATCATGGAATGCAACCGCAGAACTGGAAAGAGTATATGTTCTATTTGAAGAAAGTGTTGGGGATAATGTGACATCATAAAAATTTGTAATACCAGAAGAAAGTGTCAAGGTTGCATCACCAGAGAAAACAACACTAGTTGAATCTTGAACAAATGTCCCCGCAGAAACATCAAACAATATACCTGATGTACCATTCAATGTTATTGTCCCACCATCTGTCCCGTCAAGAGTACCTCTCGCATCAGTTATTCGAATACTTCCAGAAGTAAGCGGGTTTGTATTAGTATACAAAACCGCATATGCAGTATTTGACGGGCTGATACTTGTTCTTCCTGCTACAACGATACCAGTCCCAATTGTTGAAGTAAGTGTGTGATTATTCGAGATTGTAGATGTAGGCGCGATTGTAAAATCATTATTCACTGTAATTAATCCAGAGTTAAAATTATAACTTCTGCCTACTGAGGCGAGTTCAGGTCTAAACTCTAGATTGTAAAACGTAATTGCACCACTGTTTATATTTATATTTCCATCTCCGTTGTACACAACAGACCCCGTAGATGCCGTAAATGTTCCAGTATTCGTAAGCACCGATCCAGATGTCGATGAATACAATGTAAGTGTATTTGAGCCATTCACGTCAAATGTATGAGATGCGGCAATTGTAAGAGTGCTCGCACTCATACTTGAGCCAAGATTAAGCTTCGGAGTCGAAGTACCTCCAGTTACCTGAACATCCCCGATACTATCAATTGTTCCATTATTTGTAAAAACAGTTGTCCCAGCAGGTGAAAATGTCACCGCGGTAGAATCAGATGCTACCCATTGTGCAAGCGAATGGAGTGTCATATCACCCTTTATTACAAGAGCTGGATCATACGTCGTGTGGTTTACAGTGATTGTCCCTCCATTTCCTATCAAAAAATCATCATTCACAGTAATAGTCTGCGAGGTAGCTGTCCCTAGTGTATACGTCTGAGTTCCAGATGCGGGATACAGATACAAATCATTGTATGTAGTCGCCTGTATTTCCACAGCAGAAGTTCCTGTGTATGACACTATGTTTGACGTTGGAGTGAAAGTTCCATCAACAATAAAGGGACGAGTCGCACCAGTTCCTGATCCAGTAATAGTCAAAGTTTCAGTACCTCCTGTGTATGTCGCACCTGTCATTATTTTCATTGATGGGGTATTTATATTATCTCCTGGGGTATATTCATCCACCACAAGAACACCGCCTGATGTATATGTTGGGACGTTTGTTGAACATGTAAACAAGTTGTCGCCCGAACCTGGGTATGTCGAAAATCCACATATTTCAGCATTTGTGGTTGCATCGGTATGTGTATGATACACAGCAGATCGATCGACATATAGATTGATGGTTTGATTTGCTGCGCTTACTTCAGAAATCGAGTTTGCATCATTAGCATTTCCCTGAATATACACTGCGACTTGGTCTCCAGCTGAAATGGTAAGGCCGTTGAATGTATACGTACCAGAAGATGCTGTTGTTGTTACTGGTGTTCCGTTGTTGATAGACAATGCGACCGTATATGCTGTGGTGTCGAGAGTTGATTCACTGCCTGATTGATAGATACTTCCTGTAACAGAATATTTTGGCACTGTTTCAATCCATCCAATACTTGCAAATGCAAAGTCGAGTTCATTGTTTGTTGCAGATGCACCAGGTGCAGAACTTCTCAATCTAAGAAATACTTTATCACTCACAGAATTTACAATATCTTCCGGCCAAATATTAAAACCATTTATCCCCTGACAATTACCAGTTGCTGTACACCCTGACAATGCAAATGATGTTCCAATAGTAATTGGGTCACTATACACTGCTGTTGTTGTCGCTCCAGCGGTAGCATTTGCGGTAGACCCAAGTGTCGTAACCGCTGAGTTCGAACCAGAATAATCAAGCATTGAAAGAAGCACAGTTCCTCCTACACTCGAACGAAACCTTCCTCCAACAAAAACCGATGCAAGGTATGTATTGTCAGGTTTGGTAATAGGTAAATTCAACCACTGCGAAGCTGCGTACTCCTTAGTGATATCTTGATCATTGTCATATGCATAGTACGCAGTACCAAATGTATTTGATTCTTGCGCTGCGGTTGCGATCCATTGTGCAGCCGTTGTACTTGTATCAATCGTTCGCGCATCAGTACAACTACCCGACGAAAGTGTCCCAAATGAAATGAAGCAATCACTTGAACCAGAATCATTGTTGGTACTTGCCATAATTAAATAGATCATGTCTATCGTTATAGAATCCGTTGACGCAAAGTTTGCAACGGCGTCAAAACCAACCCTCACTTCACCAGATGAAATATAATCTGTCACAGTTACGTTGTTTTTTGCAAAAATATTCGTCGCATCGGTCGTAGAGCATGTGATAGTACTTGAAAGCGCTTCCCAAGATGTGGTGTTGAAATTATAAATCTTTGCTCGATACGTCTCGGTACCAGTTGTATTCACACATGCATGCTCTGCACGAACAATAATACTATTCATACCTGTATATGTTTCTACATTGGTAAATGAATAGTAAAAATCAGGCGTAGAAGCACCATTATTCGCAACGGTCTGTTTGTTGTTATCTGAAGCCACTTGCGAACCACCTGAAGAGACTGAATATACATTTGTATAATCATTTGTTACTGTCCCAGTACTAATTGCTGTAAAATCTGCGGGTCCATAAATAGGATGTATCCATGCACCAACTCTCAAAAAATCTATATATGCAACTGACACAGTGTTAGTAGTAGAGTAATATCTTACTAAAACATTATTTGATCCATTTAC
Organism: Minisyncoccota bacterium; assembly: GCA_031973235.1. Classification (GTDB taxonomy): domain Bacteria; phylum Patescibacteriota; class Minisyncoccia; order Phycocordibacterales; family UBA9973; genus JAGOQQ01. The sequence goes on from DALYDM010000008.1 coordinate 27,618, forward strand.
AAAATTTGTGAGTGGGGTTGAATATGGCACATTTGAACCATTCGACCAATATCCATCCCATATCTGCCAATGAAACTGGGTTGCTGTTGCACTATTCCAGACAGCATCACGATAATTTAGTGTGCGCCATCCGCCTGTAGTACATCCGCCAGATGCTGCATTATCAACTCCAGTCGAACTCACCCAATCACAAATCTGCACAAGAGTTTGAGGAATTGTCGCATCGAGCTCAAGTTCTGTCTCAATCATCATCATGTTTGCACCATTGAGTGACACACCCCCTACAGTCACTTCAGCATTATAACCAGAAGTAGTACTAGTAATTCCCATATGTGCACCATCATCAGCAAGAAGTGCCTGCCATCCACCACCAATTTCAACTCCGTTTGTATTATCAACTGCACATTGCGAACATCTATTTGGTTGTGTTCCTGTTACAATACTTTCTGCTGTTGGGGTAAATACATGTCTTTCAGTAAGTGACCCAGTATCTTCTGTCCAAAAAAATGACAACATCACAAAATCAATACTTGTGTTTGATGATGCATTTGTACCATCTGCAGAAGTTGCCGATCTCCACCATACTTGATTGTTGAATGTATCAACATACGCTACTCCACCTCCGTAATAACACCCAATAATTCCGCACGTATATGTAGCAGCTGATGTAATATATGTCTCACTAAACGTGTATGTAGCGGCCGTAGTAGAAAGTATCGGAAGGAATCCATTTCGTGAACCTGTAAGTGATTGACTTTGATAGTCACGAAGTTCATATGACTGTGTCCCTGTTGTTGCCACTGTTCTTGGTTGTACTCGAAAGGCAGCACCAATACCAACAATATATCCAGTATTTGGCT
>DALYDM010000009.1:0-27118 GCA_031973235.1 Minisyncoccota bacterium
ACTGGTCGTATTAAATTGTATTATTTATCGGTGTTTGTCTGCGGATTTTCTGCGTTAATTCCGCGATCATCTGCGACCTTGTCGTGATGTGCTCTTGCAACAAAGAAGATATAAATTGCTTCAAGTACACCAAGTGAGCTTATCACAAAAAGTGCTAGAAACCATGCTTTTTGTCCGCGTCGTGCAGACTCCCAAAGTGCCCATCCTTTCCAGATAAGTGTCCAGATTACAAGAACCCAAAAAACTATTGGATTTAATTCAATGAAAGGCATAGTATTCTTATACCAGAAAATGAAATAATCTTCAAGGTACTATTTTCATTTTGTGTGGTACGCTCATATATATGAAAGTATTAGGTATTGATTATGGTCGAAAAAGAATAGGGCTTGCAATTTCTGACGAGCTTGGAACTGTTGCGTTTCCACACGGAATTATCAAATCAACACTTCAATCAGAAGCAATAAAAGAAATTACTAAGCTGGTTGAAGAAAAAGAAATTGGCGAGATAGTACTCGGTCTTCCACGTGGAGATGGAAATGATGGAAGTGTTGCCGATAAAATCCAAGAGTTCTCAAAAAAACTTCGAAGTGCCACATCACTCATTCCACGATTTGTAGACGAAAGCTTCACTTCATACGAGGCGTTCAAGCAAACTCATGATGCACTCCAAGAGAAGGGTAGATATATAAAAGTGGACACAAGTCCAAAGGATGATGTAGCTGCGACATTGATTTTGCAAAGATATCTTGATCGTAAAAATACAGGTGAGCCTGCTCAGTAGAAACATGGAATTAGATTTTATACTATTACATTTATTTTAAATTAGTGAATATGATTAACTATGACGATTTTAAAAAAGTAGAAATGACTGCTGGTAAGATTCTTTCGGTTGAAATTGTTCCCGACGCTGACAAGCTTCTCAAGCTTTCTGTTGATTTCAATGAAGAGACACCTCGCCAGATTCTCTCAGGTATTCGTGAATTTTTTCCTCAAGAACAAGAACTTGTGGGAAAGGTCTGTATGTTTGTGACTAATCTTGAACCTCGCACTATTCGAGGACTTGAATCACAGGGTATGATCCTTGCGCTTTCGACCGAGGATGGAAATTTCTCACTGCTTTGTCCAAATGACACTATTCCAATAGGTACAAAAGCAAAATAATAGTATGATTTTTGACCTCCACACTTTTATACACACTGCGGGAATACTGGGAATTGGGATTGTGATATTTCTTGAGTCAGGAGTACTCCTCGGATTATTTTTACCAGGAGATTCATTGCTTTTTACTGCGGGAATTTTGTCGGCTGCAGGATATCTTCATTTTTCGTCGCTACTCATCGTCTCGTTTTTTGCTGCAATTGTTGGAGATCAAGTTGGATACTATACTGGGAAAAAAATGGGACCAAGAATTTTTTCTCGACCGAGTTCGCGATGGCTCAATCCTGAACACGTGAAGCGTGCTCAAGACTTTTATCAAAAGTATGGTAAAAAAACAATAATACTTTCGCGCTTTGTGCCATTTGTGCGAACACTTGCACCTATAATGGCTGGAATTGGAGTGATGGATCACAAAACATTTACGCGATATAACATCATTGGTGGTGCACTTTGGGCAATAGGAATTTCGTCTATTGGATATTTTCTTGGATCACTCATACCATCAATTGATAAATATTTAATCCCAATAATTTTAGGGATTGTGCTTATTTCTGTTGCACCTGTTTTTTTTCGACTTCTTCACAAAAAAGATTAGCACTTCTCCAACTCTCAGTTATAATGTAAGTGCATGTCACACTCGCATTACAATAAATTTTTTCCTACACCGAAGTTTCTAGAAAGACCTTCAGTGGGAATTGATATTTCCGATCGTTCAATCAAATATATCGCACTTCATCACACAAAAGGTGAGTTACGTACATCTTTTTATGGTGAAAAAAAGGTACCACAAGGTGTGATTGAGTCTGGAAAAATACAAAATCCTCAAGTTCTCGTAACTCTGCTTAAAGAAATTAAAAGCGAACACGGTTGTCATTTTGTGCGAGTTTCACTTCCGGAAGAACAAATGTACTTATTTGAACTTACTGTTCCGAAGATGACGAGTGATGAAATACGAGGAACAATAGATATTCAACTCGAAGAACATGTACCACTTGCACCACAAGATGTTGTCTTTGATTATGATCTTGTAGAAGAGTTTGCTGATTCATACAAAGTTCTTGTGACTGTGGCACCTACTATGGTTGTTGAAGAATACACATCGTTGTTTAAAGATGCAGGACTCACACCATTGTCACTTGAACTTGAGGCATCTGCACTTTCGCGCTCGATCATTGCGCAAGGTGACGAAAACACCTATATGATAATTGATTTTGGTGACACACGAAGTGGTATTTCTATTGTGCATAAGCGGATACCTCTTTTTACATCCACTGTGTCAATTGGAGGCACCACGATCACAGAAATGATTGCAAAAAATTTTTCAGTTTCTTATGACGAAGCCGAAAAGATGAAAAAAGAAATTGGATTATCAAGAAATGAAAAAGATAAGGAATTATTTTCTGTGATTTTGAACGGACTTTCTGTGTTGCGTGATGAGGTAAATCGGCATTTTATATATTGGCATTCACACAAAGATGCAGAAGGGAATGCACGACCAGTAATTCAGGCGATACGAATTTGTGGAGGTAATGCAAACCTGGATGGTATAGTTGAGTATTTTAAAACAAGTTTGCGTGCTGATGTTGATCTTGCAAACGTATGGGTGAATATGGGCTCTGTCGACTCATATGTACCTCCAATTAATTTTAAAGAGTCATTGAGTTATGCGACTGCAATTGGTCTCGCGTTGGGAGATTTCGAACATGATTAATTTACTATCACCACAATATAAGATTGAAACTACTCGAGAGTATTATATGAGACTCGGAATTTTGTCCGTACTATTTTCTGTTGTGCTGGTATTTATAGCGGGGGTTTTTTTGATACCTACATATCTCACAGTGTCGCTTGATGAGCGAGTAAAAAAGGAAGAACTTGTACAACTGACTACCTCACGAGATCCAGAGCTCGAAAAAATTTCTACAACAATTCAAACTATAAATAAAAACCTTGCGACATTCAAAGAGCCGTATATTCAAGATTCGTTTTCACAAGGTGTTTTGCGGTCTGTTCTCACACTTAAGAGAGAGGGTGTAACTCTAGGTGAGTTTTTCTACGCGGTAACCGAGACTCAAAAAGAGGGTGTGGTAAAAAGTTTTTCAATCAGAGGGGAAGCATTGTCGCGAGAAAATTTACTTATGTTTATCGCTGAGCTAGACAAAACAGAATTGTTTCAAAAGGTCGATGTGCCAATCTCAAATCTTTTGAAGGATGAAAATATTTCATTCAGTCTCGATCTTAAGCTTAAAAAATAGTATGAAAAAAAATAGACACATATTTTTACTTGGAATTCTCTTTCTCTTGCTCCTTATTGTGATTGCAGGATATGTATATATGTATACTCGAATTTCAAAGAAAACCACATCGATTGAAAGCATAGCTACGGAAATTGAAAATGAAAAAAAGTCACAACAAAACATTCTTGGACTTAAACGTTCGATTACTCTCACTGAAGAAAAAAATAAATTATTAAACTCTTATTTTGTTACAGAGGAGACCGTTGTTGATTTTATTAAATCGATTGAATCACTTGCCAAAGATTCAGGTGTGAGCGTACAAATTTCTTCATTGCAACCTGGTGAACAAACTGGTAAGCAAGGATTGTATGTATCGCTAATTGTGAATGGAGGATTTAATGAGGTAAATAGATTTTTGGTATTTCTTGAAAATATGCCTTATCAGATTGTGACAAATCGAGTCCAGCTCTCATCTGAAAAAAATACACTTTCACCAGTCATTGATCCTAAAACAGGGAAACCTCAAGCATTAAAGGTTCAACAATGGAATGCATCTGTAGATTTTGTTCTTATTAGTTATCGCAAACAATAGTATGAATTTTAGTACACTGTTTAAGAAAAAAGAAGAAAGGGCACATTTCTCAAAAGAGGATAATGGCTACTTAAAAAATCCACATGCATCCTGGATGTTGTTGTTAAAGATTTTTTTTCTGTTGCTTCTCGTGGTTATTGTACTTAGTGCATATAAGTACTACATGACAGACAAAAGAACCTTGGAAATTGTAGGTGGAGCTGAAGATAAAGGTAAGGACGTGATCCAAGTTGAAAAACTTGATGCAATCCTGGAATCATTTAATCAAAAGGAAAAAAAGACTCTTGAATACAAAGAGACTCCGCCGGTGTTTGTTGACCCTTCTTGATAATATCGGTATAGTCTTGGTACTGCCCTTGTAGTTAAATGGATATAACTGCGGACTTCTAAGCCGTTATTGCAGGTTCGATTCCTGCCGAGGGCACCAAAGACACAAATATCCCGCCTGCGCGGGATTTTGTGCTTTTGTGCCAGCCGCAGCGTTGTTTTTCTTGTCACCAAACAAGAAAAACCGCGAGGCGGGGTCGCGAGTACTTATGTCCACGCAACATATGAAGTATGTGGGTAGACTTAGTAACTCGTGACCGCAAGAAATTATTCTCAACCAAAGGGAGAGGCGATTTCTACCATCAGAAAGTAATTACACAAAACCCGCCCCTAACAGGGGCGGGTTTTGTGTGTATGTGTGCGCGATAAGAGACTTGAACTCCTGACCTTCCCGGTGTAAACGGGTTGCTCTACCAACTGAGCTAATCGCGCAAAATAAATCTATAAATTGTATCCAAAATGGGATTTGCTCGGACTTTATCCTGCACTGCAGGGAACTGAGCTAATCGCGCATTTAATATTCACATACTATAGTATTTCGTCATTTTAATCAAGTTATGTATAGTAGTGAAGTAATGAAATTAAGTGACATTCTTATATATCAAGACAGCGCGGTGTTTGTCGTCAACAAACCATCAGGACTTGTGGTGCATGGAGATGGAAAATCAGACGAGCATTCTCTTGTCGACATGATTCTCGATGAATACCCTGAAATGAAAGATGTGGGTGAACCGATGGAAATTGAACACAAAGGTGAGATAAAGAAAATTTTTCGTCCAGGAGTTGTGCATCGTCTCGACAGAGACACATCTGGAGTGATGATACTTGCACGAACAAATGAGTGTTTTGAATTTCTAAAAAAGCAATTTCATGATCGCGAAACAAAAAAAGTGTATCACGCATTTGTGTATGGAAATATCAAAGATGATTCAGGTGTTATCGATGCACCAATTGGTAGAAGTCCTTCGGATATTCGAATGTGGAGTGCAGGAAGAGGGAAGCGAGGAACGCTTCGAGACGCAATTACTCACTGGAAAGTTCTTAGTCGTGGGAGTGATAAAGAAACAGACGAACGAGTGGTGTATGTGGAGCTTTCACCCAAAACAGGGCGTACCCACCAACTACGTGTCCATATGAAGTACAACAACACTCCAATCATTGCAGATCCTATTTATGCACCAAACAGACCGCACTTGCTTGGATTTACACGCCTTGCACTCCATGCTCATACACTGACTATCGCTCTTCCAGGAGACAAAACCATGACATTTACCGCTCCACTCTCGGAGGATTTTGAAAAAGCTCTTTTGGCTATAAATCCCTTGCAGAGTTAGAAAAAGTGTGATAGATTGGTGCTACTTATGGCAACAGCGACAAATTTTACCCCAGTAAACATAGAGGACCGAAAAAAGCTTGATATCGTCTCAGGAGACACTATTCGAGTATGGTCAAAGATTCAAGAAAAAGGAAAGACTCGACTTCAGGGTTTTGAAGGTCTTGTCCTTGCTCGAAAGCACGGAAAAGAATCAGGTGCAACAATTACCGTACGAAAAGTTTCAAACGGAATTGGAGTAGAAAGAATTTTCCCACTCTTTTCACCACTTATTGATTCTATCGAAATCCTTAAGAAGTCTCGATCACGACGTGCAAAACTGTATTACATTCGAGATAAAGCTGCTCGTGATATCCGTCGAAAAATGAAATCAACAGTGGTTTCAAAAGAAGACAGACAAAAAGCAGAAGCTACTTCAGACGAAGAATAATACTACCCGAAAGGGTAGTTTTGTTTTGTGCTTGAAAAAGATGTGAATTCTGATATAGTACGAATACCTAGTAAATAGGAATATGTATGCGCAGGTGGCGAAACTCACGGGGACTATCTGCACGCACTACCGTAGTGCGGAAATAACAACGGAAGAAGTTTTAAAATAAATATTGTATGCGCAGGTGGCGAAACTGGTAGACGCACTACCTTGAGGTGGTAGCGGGAGCAATCTTGTGGAGGTTCAAGTCCTCTCCTGCGCACAAAAAAATAATGAACCGAACACGAGAAGTGTTCGGTGATTTATTTTTTACGCAGCAGTGGACTTGAACCGAGGGCGCACGAAGTCCGCGATAGCGGAGCGCCCGAGTGGGGGTCGAGCGAATGAGATATTTTATGAGTGGCTACGAAATAAAATATCCATGAGAGTGACCAAGTCCTCTCCTGCGCACATACAAAAAACCCATCGTTGTAAAACGGTGGGTTTTTTATTTCCACAATATGTTCACTTGCTCGTTGCGTGATATACTTTGTATATATTCTAATTTCTATTATTTATGGAAAACAAACAAGGAAATACTACAAATATGTTACTGTCGATTATTATTGCGCTTTTAATTTGTATTTTTATATATCTCGTAACTTCTCAGAAGGTCCAGGCTCCACAGATGATGGATCAATATAGAAATGAAAATCTCGACAAAGAAAGTCAAACAGCAATTCCTGGTTCAGCATTCGAATAAAACAACTATTCATTATGGTCACCGAAGAATTAATAACGTACATTAAAAGACAACAATCAAATCATGTTCCCGAAGAAAGTATTCGGGCTATTTTGCTTTCGAATGGATGGCTTAAGGTTGATGTCGACAAAGCATTTGACTCACTTTTCAAAGTTCAAGAATCATCTGTCGTTACTGCAAGTGATTTGAAGTCAAAAATTGCCTCATTTACTCCAGAATTTAAAAAACCAAACACTTCTATTGATCTTGGGAGTCAAATACAAAGCACATCAGCACAACCAGCTAGTTCATTACTAAAAGATTCATACAGAGAGCAAATAGACACACCAAAAGAGCAATTCACAACACAAAGCATTGGAGGTTCGCTTGGAACTGGACTCCCTGATGATCTGAAGGATAGATTGAGAAAAATTTCTTCTGGGTCAATTTTTGCACCTCAAAAAGAGATTGTGAACCCTGTGTCACCATCTCTCACAGGTGAACCAAATCCACTCATGACACACTTGCCGCAATCATCACCAAGTTTCGAAGAGCGGTTGATGGCTCAGACTCCTACACAAACTCAGTCACAGTTTCCAATTAAAAGAGAAACAATCGAGGCACAACCTATGTCGAGTCTTCACATGATTGAAGATAAGCCGCTTGGTGCACCTCTCGGAAATGAAAATCGACTCTACTCAAATTTCAAAGGAGGAAGTCCGTACAGTCCATCAATGGATAAGTTTAATAATCCAGTTGCGTCGACACCACAGAAAAGGGGACACTTTGGAACCATTGTTTTTATTCTGTTTTTTGTTGGGTTAATAGGAGGAGGGTATTACTTATACACACAGAAGCCGGATTTGGTAAGAATGTATATCGACAAGATTCTTTCTCAAAAAATTTCAAACACCGAACTCGTAACTCTCGATACATCTATCGAGGAAACACCTGTAACAGAAAATACTGATACAACCAACCAAAACATTCCAGTCAAAGATTCTACACCAAAAGTTGAAACCCCAACATTACCAACAGCAGAGTCTACCTTAAAAGCGATTGCGATAAAAATTCCTTCGTATGTTGGAATAAAATCAACAACCAAAGGAGTGTGTTCAAATATTTCCTCAGGTATAGCAAAAGATATTATTGAGCTGAGACAGTCATATGGATCAACAGTGGCATGTATAGACGATACATCAGGATTTGCTATTTCTGTTCCATATCAAGCTACTGGTGAATTCATGTGCATTGATGCAACTCAAGAAATTGTGTTGATAAAAGCAACCCCAAAAACTGCTCGTTGTATATAGTCATGTTAGAATATAATCATGTCGTTAAACAAAAAGTGTGTTTCGTGTGAGAAAAAAAATCTTGTGTCACTTTCACATGAAGATATTGAACTTTTTCTTCAAGAACTGAAAGGGTGGACACTCTCTGTTTCACAAAATTCAATCTCAAAGAGCTTTACATTTGATGATTTCGTTCATGCGATTGATTTTATAAATCAAGTTGCTGATATTGCTGAAAGTGAAGGACATCATCCAGACATATATTGTTCATATAATATTGTGACACTTACACTTTCGACACACTCAGTTTCTTCGTTAACTCAAAATGATTTTATTCTCGCATCAAAAATAGATGATATGCTAATGTAATAATAGTATGATTTCAATTACGACAATTATTTCACTTCTTGGATTATCGGGCTATTTTCTTGCACGGTATATTCATAAGAAAAAAAGCGAAAAGAAACCCTTAATGTGTCCAATGCGAACACGATGCGAGGATGTTGTTACAAGTGATTATTCAAGAATGTTCGGTGTCCCACTAGAAATTTTCGGAATGTGGTATTACGGTGTAGTGTTTGTGCTGTACGGTATCTTTTCAATTTTTCCTTCAATCCATACAGAACTTATTTCTTTTTTCTTGATACTTGGATCTCTTACTGCATTTGTCATCTCACTATATTTGATATTGGTTCAAGCGTTTGCATTGCGAGCATGGTGTACGTGGTGTCTAATGTCTGCGTTTATATCTACGATCATTTTTGCGCTCTCACTTATTATTCGTGATGTTGATTTTGTTTCGATTCTTACAAACTACAAAGGTTTTGTTGTGTTACTTCATGCAATCGCAGCAACGATTGGCGTAGGTGCCGCCACAGTAACAGATGTATTCTTTTTTAGGTTTTTAAAAGATAGAAAAATTTCAGTGTTTGAAGCTGATGTATTGAACACTTTATCAAAGGTTATTTGGTGTGCACTTGGATTGCTTGTAATAACTGGGTTTGGTTTGTATCTTTCGTCTGCAGACGTGCTCCATATGTCATCAAAATTTATCGTGAAAATGGTTGGTGTAGGTATACTTATCATCAATGGAATTGCGCTCAATCTTATCGTGTCTCCTCGGCTTATGCATATTACATTTGGAGATACGCACACACATGTCGAAGGTGAACTCGTGAGGCTTCGAAGGATTGCGTTTGCACTCGGGGCAATATCGATTAGCTCATGGTATATGATTTTCATTCTTGGAAGCGTACAAAATATACCTGTACCCGTTTCGTCACTTTTGCCATTGTATATACTACTCATTTTGGTTGTGGTGGCGATTAGTCAGGTGGTAGACAGGATTGTATCAAAAGAATAATAAAATAACGCGCACAGTTACGTGCGCGTGTTTTAAAAAAGTTTATTTTCAATCATTTCAAATGCCGCAAATTTTGTTGATTCATTCGAAGCTATTAGAATTTGATTTTCTTGCGGGATACGAAGTTCATAGTTTAGATTATTGACCGCAGTGTTGGTCACTGTGTTGTGAGTATGAATTCGCTCTTGAACGGACCTCCTTGTGAGGTCATCAGGTCTTTGTTCCATTTTGCTGCGAATCATTAGTCTTTGCGTAAACTCCTCTTCAGATACATTGAGACTTATAGAGAAAAAACTCCTTTTTACTTCAAATGAACCTTGAATCGCTTTAAAGAAATTAATTAATAGTTCTGCTTCTATGGGACTTCGTGGTGATCCGCATACAATAATGTCTTTCGTCTGCAAAAGATGTTCATCAAAAAAACTATACAACACGTTTGCAGTAGCAAGTACTGGCTGGAGACTCCCGTTTGCTCTAATTCGCGCTATTGCTTCGTTGAGCGGTGATCCTGAATTTGTTGCCAGACGTCTCTTGCTCTCATCTCCTGTGTCACAGATGACACATTCATGATAGAAGTATTCATCTTTTTTACTGTGTCTTCTTTGTTCAATAAGTTCTTTTAGATCTCGTGCTAGTGTGCTTTTTCCGCTTAGCATAATCCCGTTAATGAATATAATTGCAGGATTGAGAGGTAATGCTTTCTTTGTCATAAGGTTCATGTTTTTATGTATCCTACGTGATGAATCATTTTGAGTCAATCTGGTATACTGTACTCATGCTTTATACAGGAAAAGGAGACAAGGGTACGAGTAAGTTGTTTAATTCAAAAGATGGAGAAAGGGTATCAAAAAGTGATGATGTGTTTGAGGCACTTGGCTCACTCGATGAACTCAATTCATTTTTAGGATTGTGTCGGGCATACGTATCTGATGCAAACTACACACTCGATAGTCAGCGTTTTTTTGATATTGTCTTTAAGCTTCAACAAGACCTTTTTATTGTCCAGGCAGAACTCGCTGGTGCATCGATGTCTATTGATTCTCAAAAAGTAGAATATTTAGAATGGGTGACAAATACAGCAGAAAAACTGATGCCGCCAATTACTACTTTTTTTATTCCTGGGGCGAGTAAGCTCGGTGCATATTTTGATACCGCGCGTACAATTTCTCGAAGGGTTGAACGTGCAGTAATTCGTGCAAAGGAAGGTGGAGTGAGTGTGTCAGATTTTTCTCTTGCATACCTCAATCGTCTCCCTAGTGCACTTTATGCACTCGCTAGACTTAGTAACCACTTTTCTGGTATAACAGAGACACCTCCGACATATAAGTAGGGGGTTCTCTGTTGATGGGGCTTATGGTGTAACGGTTAACACTGAGGTTTGTGGAACCTTCGATTCGGGTTCGATTCCCGATAGGCCCCCAATATAAAAACGCCCATTTTGGGCGTTTTTATGATTTAAGATTTAATACCAATATATTGACTTTTAACCTAATTGTGATATAATATTAAATGAATACAGTAAACCTTTCGCTGTCTTCGCGGTGTAATAAGTAGAGGTAAATTTCTTTCACAAAAAAACAAGTAAAATGAGAACAAAAACTCTCGAGCAGAACACGGCGCAAGATTTCGCTGGACTGCAAATTGACCAGTTGAGCAAGTTGCGCAACGGCAGCATCACTTTTGAGCAGGTGAAATGGTTTAACAATCTTTCGTTTGAACAACGGGAAGCATTAATGGGCAGTCAGCACGAAAGTGCGCTTTTTTGGAGACTAATCTCCAGATCTGAAACCTTGATACTTGATGCTTTAGACGGCAAAGAGACACTAATGAGAGCTAAGGAAGTTTTTCCAGCGGGCATTGATCGCGACTTCAAAAAAATGAGTACCAACAAAGCCGGTATTGCCACACAAAAACAAGCAGTGTATGCTTATGAACTGGTAAGACCAGGCACCTTGAAAAAAATGTTTAATTCATTCGGAGTCGATCTGGATAAGCTGTGTCTGACACAAGCCCAGATAAAGAACTTTTGTAGGAATCATCCTTGGTTAGATGACGATGGACATGAGACTTTATTCCTTTTCAAGGTTGAAGATCAATTCTTCTTTGCTCACGTGTACGTTTCTGTGTACGAGTCTCGTGTCGGATTCTTTAAGTACAAGTCCTATTCCGGCTTGTGTGTTAAAATGCTCCCTTTCAGTATTGGTAATTGTTGGCACGCCTCGCGCTCTCTGCGTCTGGTGGTTCCGCAACTGACCGCTTAGAACCTTTTGTTCTGAAAATTATTTACTTAGTCCCTTTGATTCTTCGGAATTGAAGGGATTTTTCTATTTTTTCCAATTATCAAGCAAGATTCCTGTTGCTATTCCTACGTTGAGTGACTCAGCACTTCCGTACTTTGGAATAGTGACTTTGTGGCTAATGAGTGGGATGAGTGACTCACTTATTCCATTTGATTCGTTACCCATGAGTAGTATGCCACTTTTTGGATATGAAAATCTATGCGCATTGTCGCCATCAAGAAGTGCGCCAACAATAGGAAGATTAATTTGCTTTAAGAAATCTGAAAGTTCTGTATAAAAAATCTGTACTCGAGTAAATGATCCCATAGTCGCAGAAATAGTTTTCATGTTATAAAACTCTGCTGTAGTAGGTGAACAGACAATTTTCGTGACACCATACCAATCTGCTGTGCGAATAATCGTTCCAAGATTTCCTGGGTCGCGAATATCATCAAGTGCCAACACAATATCAGTGTCGTGAATTTCAAATGCATGATTTTCCTTTTGTTTGACTACTGCGATTCCGGTATTATTGAATTCAAGTGAAGACATTTTCTCAATTTCTCCGACAGAGATAAGTTCAATGAGATGTTTTGCAGGGCCAAATACTTCTTTGTGTTTTTCGAGGAGTTCGTGTGTGATATAGATTTTTTGAATTTCAAAATCCGACGAAAGAAGCTCAAGAATACTCTTTTCGCCTTCAACAAGAAAAAGTCCTTCTTCTTTTCGGTTCTTTTTAAGGTGGAGAGATTTAATTTTTTTTGCTTCAGCATTGGTCATGGACGGATTGTAGCATATTTCAATTCGTGGTTACTATTGCTATTGTATATCTATGACCCAAGCGCAAGCCCTGACAATTTTGAAAACTGGTGCAAATGTATTTCTGACTGGTGAACCTGGTGCAGGGAAGACATATGTGATAAATCAGTATGTTTCGTATTTGCGTACATGTGGTGTGGAGGTTGCTATTACTGCATCCACGGGTATTGCAGCAACTCATATTGGCGGGATGACAATACATTCTTGGAGTGGGATTGGTGTGCGTGAAAAGCTTACACCGGTGGATTTGGATAAAATTTCTTCAAGTGAATACATTTCAAAAAGGGTAAGAAGAGCAAAGGTGCTTGTGATCGACGAAATTTCAATGTTAGGACCAAACACTATAGATATGGTTGATCAGGTGTGTCGAGAGGTTAAACAAAAGAATGAACCATTCGGTGGAATTCAGATTGTGTTTATAGGAGACTTCTTTCAATTACCACCAATTGAGAAAAAGATTTGGAATGCAGATGATCAGTCACAATTATTTGAAGATGAAGTTGCGCCACGTCCAAGGTTTGCATATGACTCTTCTGCGTGGAAAGAATCAAACCCAATCGTGTGCTACCTCACTGAGCAACATAGACAAGAAGATAATGATTTTCTCCAGGTTCTTACAGCAATACGAGACAACTCTTTTTCGAATCGTCATTTGGAAATTGTTCAAGATAGAAAAGTGTCACTCCAAAAAATTTCTCCAAATACATTGCGCTTGTTTTCGCATAATGCCGATGTCGACAGAGTAAACAATGAAATGCTCGAGAGAATTCAGTCACCGAAAAAAGTATTTGCAATGTCAGCTGTCGGACACGAGATACTTGTAGCGATTTTAAAAAAAGGATGCATGTCTCCGGAAACACTTATCCTTAAACCTGGTGCACAGGTGATGTGTACAAAGAATAATCAAAAGCTTGGATTTGTGAACGGTACGATTGGTGAACTTGTTGGCTTTCAAAATGGTACGCAATACCCAATAATAAAAACGCGCGATGAAAAACAAATCGTTATTGAGCCAATGGAGTGGGTAGTCGAAGAAAATGGAAAGATTAAAGCAAGTATTTCACAATTTCCACTCCGTCTTGCATGGGCAATCACTGTGCACAAAAGTCAGGGAATGAGTCTTGATGAGGCGGTTGTTGATCTCTCGGGAGTGTTTGAATATGGTCAAGGATATGTAGCACTGTCTCGTGTTCGCACACTTGCTGGTTTGTATTTACTTGGATGGAATGAAAGAGCATTTCAGGTTCACCCGGAAATATCTACCACAGATGAGAAATTTAAAATGTCTTCTGAAGAAGCCGAAGAAGGATTTGAAAAAGTGCCCAAAGAAGAAATAGAAAGAATGCATCGTAATTTTATTACTGCATCCGGCGGAGTATTTAGGGACGTTGATGAGGGGGATGATACAAAAAAAGAATTCAAGAAAGCACATACGACAGAAATTACCCATGCACTCTGGAAGGAAGGTAAAAACATTAACCAGATTGCACAAGAGCGAAAATTAAAAGAGCAAACAATAGTTGCGCATATTGAAGAATTACTCGAAAAGAAAATGATATCTCAAGAAGAACTTTCTCGGCTTGTTACTCCTGCATTTTCAAAAAAGCTTCCAATTATTGTTTCCGAATTTCAAAAGCATGATACGCGGAAATTGACGGATGTATATGAGGCACTCAAGGAAAAATATACGTATGACGAAATACGACTTGCGCGGCTTTTTGTGGAATAGAGATAGAGTTAGGTGATATACTGCAAGTATGAATTTTTTACGAACTCATAAAAAACAAATTGCAATCACTGTTGTTTTTTTGTGCATGATTACATGTGGATACTTTGTTGCTCGTTATTTTTTGAATAAAGAAAC
Source organism: Minisyncoccota bacterium (assembly GCA_031973235.1). Classification (GTDB taxonomy): domain Bacteria; phylum Patescibacteriota; class Minisyncoccia; order Phycocordibacterales; family UBA9973; genus JAGOQQ01. Next base: position 14,416 of record DALYDM010000009.1, read on the forward strand.
ATACACCAGAACTCTTCCTGTGAGATCACGTGACATAGTAGGAGAAGCAGGGAATATGATGTTTACAATTAAGGGAGTAGAGGTCCCACTTAAGAACGGTGTTGCAACGGTTGAGGGATTGCCTGGTACTGTCAAAATGATGTCAAAGTCTCTTGAGATTGATTTTAATAATGATCAAGTATTAGACAGAGCGGTAATTATCAAAAATGATAGAAATGATGGAACAGTTTATTTTTATGCAAGTGTAGTACTTGTTGGTGCTGATAAAGCTCTTACAAACACCAACACCATTTCACTAGGCGAAGGATCACTTATTCAAAGAATGCTCGAGTTGCCAGATAATACCTTTTCTATAGAATATCTTGAAAGAAAAACTCCTAAAGAATCGCCGTCCATTCCAAGAAAAAAAGTGTTTAAAGTGGAAGGATATACCCTCAGTGAGGTCACTAAAAAATAACACCCCGACAGTGTGGGGTGTTTTTATTATTCAAATACCACTTCAAATGAATCAATTCCATCAGCCGGAATTTTTACTATTCTTTCCAGTGAAAGTCCTTCGATTTTTTCAGCAATATCATCTTCTTTTTTATACCAAGATCCATCCGGTGACCATGCAAAGTAGTTTTCTGAGGTGATAATTTCTTGAATTATTTTTTCTTCAGAATCACTTAAGAATAATTGTATTGCATGTCTTGCAGTGATGGCAGGTGAGATAACCGCCGTGGATCCATATCTGTGGGCAATCTGTTTTGCTAACTTTCCGTATATTGATCCGGGATGAATCGCTCTAAAGAATACCAATGGATTTGATTTTGCAAGTAACATTGAATGACGCACAACATCAGCTTTTGTTCTTCCGTAGTGCATAGTGTCTTGAAATGGACTTCCAAGTATGTCAGCTATGACACTTGTAGAACCAATATCGCAAAGAATAATCTTCTCTCCTTTTTTGGTGACAAGCGAGATGACAGACTCAGCAAGTTTCATTCCGCCAAGGTTTGTATCGTACAATTTCTTTTTTAGATCGGCATCGGATTCGAGTACATCATCGAATTCAAACATAGCAATATTGGATATCAACATGTCTATGCCATTGTTCACTAAATATGCTTTTTGAGCGATTTCATCAGGTGATTCACTGCTTAAATCTGCAACAAAAAAATGAAAACGAGATTTTTCTTCTGAATTTAATTCTTGTGTCAGAATGTCTGCTTTTGACTGGTCGCGTCCGTTTGTCACTACGTGTGCTGTGGTTGTTGAAAGAAGTTCTTTGACAAGTGCAGATCCTAGGTCTCCTGTGCCACCTGTGATAAATATGTTTTGAATTTTCATGTTCGTATGGTTGTTTTGGTAAAGGTTACCATATCATATCTCAAAATCCTACTTTCTCATAAGTGTTCATCTTGCTATACTTCAATTATGAATAAGAAGAATCTTGTAATTTTCGGATTGATACTCGCGAATGCCGCGATTTTTGCATTTGCCTTAAGTTTCTTGTCGCAAGGATTATTAGAAAAGACAAAAGACACATATACTGCGCAGGGAATTGATGCGTATCTTGAATAAGTATGTATAGAAAACACAGAGAATCATTTTGGGAAAAATTTAAAACAGCGTTGAAGGTGGGATCATTTTTAGCGTATCGCGATATCAAAGGTGCAAATAAGTGGACAACCTCACTTATTGTTTTTGTTATGACACTTACATTTTTAAACTTGATTGTCATTAGTGGTATTCTTGTGGGACTTATTCAGGGATCAGTAGAATCAAATAAAAAACGTTATACTGGTGATATCATCATTTCTCCATTTCTCTCAAAAGAATATGTCGAAAACAGTCAGGAAATAATCACCATTGCAAAAACAATACCAGGCTACTCGCTTCTTACTGCTCGTTATGCACAAAGTGGTCGAGTAGAAAGTAATTATAAAGATACACTTCTTCCCGGGGAGAAGATAAATAGTGTTGGTGGTATTGTTGCAGGTATTAATCCTGTAATAGAAGATAAAGTAACAGGACTTTCTGAGGTTATCCTGGAAGGATCATACTTAGCACCAGGGGATACAGATAAAATAATGATTGGGTCGGATTTACTTTTCAAATATACGCCGATTGAATCACCAAGTTTTTCAACTTTAAAAAATGTTGAAATTGGATCACGGGTGCGATTGACTGTTGGTTCAAATACAAAAGAGTATTACATCAAAGGAATTGTTAAATCAAAAGCGGGAGATGTAGATCAGAGAATTTTTATGATTGATAGTGAGCTTAGAAAACTTGCAGGAAGAAATGATTTGAATGTTGATGAAATTGCGATTGTTTTGAAAGATCCAGCATTTATAGCATCAGCAAAAGACGCATTGGTCAGAAGTGGTGTGGAGAAGTATGGGCGTGTACAAACTGCAGAAGAGGCACAGCCAAAATTTCTTCAGGACATCAAGGCAACCTTTGCAATTCTCGGAAACGTAATTGGTTCAATTGGACTCGCTGTGGCCTCAATAACTATTTTTATTGTAATTTTCGTCAATGCAATCACTCGAAGAAGATTTATTGGAATATTGAAAGGAATAGGTATTGATTCACGTGCGATTCTGGTGTCATACATGATTCAATCGTTGTTTTACGCACTCGCTGGGGTGATAGTTGGTGTGGTAATAATTTTTGGATTCCTCAAGCCATACTTCGATATTCACCCAATCAATTTCCCATTTTCTGACGGAATACTCGTAGCTACGCCGATGGGTACATTTATACGAGCAATGATTTTGTTTGTTGCGACACTCATTGCAGGATTTATTCCAGCGCGAATTGTTATTAAACAAAATACACTTGATGCAATTCTAGGAAGATAAACTATATGATTAATGCAAAAAATATCGTAAAAAAATTTAAGAGCGGTTCAGGAGAAATCACTGCATTGTCAGGTGTTGACCTTTCTGTAAAAGAAGGAGAGTTTGTGTCTATTACTGGTCGTTCTGGTTCCGGGAAGTCAACGCTTCTGTATCAACTCTCACTTCTTGATCATCCGACTGATGGATCAATCGAAGTTGATGGTGTGGATGTAATGAAGCTATCAAGTGAAGAACGAACAGAGTTTCGTTTGCACGAGCTTGGATATGTGTTTCAAGATTATGCTGTGCTTCCAGCATTGACTGCATGTGAGAACGTGATGTTGCCACTGCTTATGCAAGGTAAGTCAAATCATCATGCAAAAGAAAAAGCAGAGATGGCATTAATAAAAGTAGGACTAGGTGATCGAATGGAAAACTATCCTGCGCAACTCTCAGGTGGACAACAACAAAGAGTTGCTATTGCGCGAGCAATCGCACACAGTCCAAAAATTATTTTTGCAGATGAGCCGACTGCAAACCTAGACAGTGAGACATCTCAAACTGTACTAGATACATTTTTGGATTTACATAAAGATGGTCAAACGATAGTCATGGTCACACATGAACCTGAGTATGCAGCGTTGACTGATAGGACAATAGTATTGTCAGACGGCAAAATTATAGAAGATATAAAAAATAAAAAATAACACCGCAAGGTGTTATTTTGTTATAGACCAAATAATTCACTAATCATATCAGACCATTGCTTGTTGAGATGTGTAACCACAAGAAATGAAGGAATGAATATAAGTGCAAAAGGCACAAAAATTATATACTTGAAAGTTTTTTCCATGAGTGATTGTTTTCCATCAGTGTGAAAATATATGATACGATAGTGATATGGTAGCAAAAAAATCAACACTAAAGGGTATTATTTTCATCTTAATTCTAATCGTGATTGTGATGGGATATAGTATGTATACCACATCAGTCAAAAACAAAAAAGAGACGTATGTTTCTTCATCGAGTGATACTACTTCTGTAGAGAATAACACCAAAGAATCAAATGAGTCTCTTTCGCAAACATCAACACCAAAAGTTATGGAAGATGGTGTGATTGAGGATGAAAAAGTCATGACAGTTTCAGAAATGGAGCAATGTGAAAAAGATTTTACTGCTGAGATTAAAAAAAATAAGACAGAATATGAAAAAGGTAGAATACTTGTAGGCTTCACCAAGGATACTTCGTTCACTGAGGCAAAGGCTGTTGTTGCTCGGTATGATCTAGTGCCAGCTCTTGCTGGTGTTGATGAGTCATCATACTCACTTACCCATCTGTTGACTATTAATGTTCCCACAGGAAGAGAGCCTCATTTTGTATGTGTGTTTAAGCAAGACTCATCCGTGCGATACTCAAACGTAAGTTCATACTTGTTTTTACATGATTAGTATCTAATTCTTGTCTATGGTATTGTAATTTACATTATGTCTAATACATCACACTCTACTACTGCATCTTTGTCGCTTGAAATTCTTGCTCCAACAAAGGATTATGAACTTATTGATTCTGGAAATGGCAGAAAACTTGAGCGCTTTGGAAATGTGGTCTTGTCTCGACCCGATCCTCAGGCGTTATGGAATACGTTTCTTTCTGAAGAAAAATGGAATGATGCAGATGCGTATTTTGTACGAAAAGGAAATTCAACTGAATGGAAATTTAATAATAAGAACATGCCTCGTGAGTGGACAGTAACTTTTGATGTGATTTCTCTTTGGGTTAAACCAACCTCATTTAAGCACACCGGAGTTTTCCCTGAACAACTTTCAAACTGGAAATGGATGAGTGACGCAATTTCAACTTCAAAAATTGAAAATCCAAAAGTTCTTAATCTGTTTGGATATACAGGAGGAGCAACACTTGCATGCGCACACGCGGGTGCGCACGTGACACACGTTGATGGATCGAAGGTTTCTGTGGGGTGGGCAAAAGACAATGCAGAACTCTCTGGTCTCAAAGATGCACCGATACGTTACTTGATAGATGATGCACGAGCATTTGTTGCACGAGAGATTCGACGAGGAAATACGTATCATGGAATAATAATGGATCCGCCATCATTTGGATACGGACCAAAAGATGAGCCATGGAAAATTGAAGAACACTTAAAAGAATTGATGGAGCTTGCTTTGAAAATTCTCGACAAAGATGCACTCTTTGTGGTGTTAAATGGATACGCTTCAGGTTTTTCAGCATTGTCATATAAAAACATGCTTTCTGTTGTTGTTGATGAAAGAGGAGGAAACATTGAGTGTGGAGAGCTGGCACTACAAGCATCATCTGATGGAAGATTGTTGCCTGCAGGTATTTTTGCACGATGGAAAAAATAGTTCTGCCTGGTACACTTAACGTATGAAAAATATTATTCTCACTGGTGGTTCTGGATTTATCGGGACATATTTAACCAAGCAACTCTTGAGTGAAGGTTATAGTGTGACAGTGGTTGATATTGTTGCACCTCGTATCTCTGATTCAAATGTTTCGTTTTTTAAACATGACATTGTCAAAGAACAGATTCCTGAGTCGGTCATTGAAGATAGTTTTGGAATAATTCATCTAGCAGGTGTTCCTATATTTCATCGATGGACCGCATCATATAAAAAGCTTATTTTAGAAAGCCGTGTTGCTTCAACAAAAAATATTGTAAGTGCAATTTCAAAATGTTCTAAGAAGCCAGAAGTGTTTGTGTGCGCATCTGCTGTTGGATACTATGGTGATTCAAAGGAATTACTCATTGAGACATCACCAAGAGGAAATGATTTTCTCTCTGGCGTGTGTGTGAGATGGGAACAGGAGGCACAGAAAGCAAATGATTTTGGTGTGCGAGTGGTATCACTTCGTACTGCAAATGTGTTAGGAAAGGGTGGAATGCTCGGAGTGCTTGTTCCATTGTTTAAAAAATGGATCGGAGGATATTTTGGGTCAGGAAGCCAATCGATGCCATGGGTGCATTACAAAGATATTATTTCAATGTATGTGTTCGCGCTCTCTCATCCACTGTCTGGTCCTTACAATACTCATGCGGGTGAGTATGTCACTCAAAAATTTTTTATGAAATGTGTTGCGGATGTAGTGGGAAGTCCGATAGTGTGGCGAATCCCAGTGTGGGCAGTGCGAATTTTGTACGGAGAATTTGCAGATGTGTTTATTGTGAATCAAAAAATATCATCACAAAAGATTAAGGGTGCAGGATATGTATTTCATTACGAAATACTTAAGGAAGCGCTACAAGATGTGCTTTCAGAATAATGTGTTACACTACACATACATTATTAATAATCACAACAATTACATGTCCGCACTAGAAGAAAAATTACAATGGAGATATGCAACAAAAAAGTTTGATGGTCGTGAAATTTCACAAGAAGACTTGGCACGTATTCTTGAAGCCATCAGATTTGCTCCGACATCGTTTGGGTTACAACCTTTTCACGTAACAGTAGTTAAAGATAAAGAACTCAAAGAGACATTGAAATCGCTTTCATGGAATCAAGAACAAGTCACAACATGTTCGCATGTACTCGTGTTCTCTTCACGAACAGATTTTATGAATCGAACTGATGAGTTTTTTAAATTGATGACAGGAGGAAATTCTGAAATCGAGGAAAAACTCAAAGGATACAGAGATATGATAGAGGGTACTGTTAAAAACCTAGAAGGATATCAAGCGGTGACATGGGCAGGGAAGCAAGCGTATATTGCACTTGGTTTTGCGCTCGCGACATGTGCTGAACTTTCGATTGATTCATGTCCAATGGAAGGATTCGACAGAGACGGATTCAAAAAAGCATTGGATTTACCAGAACATATTCATCCACAAGTTATGCTCACTGTTGGATACCGAGATTCATCAGATCTCGTGCGTCCGAAGGTGCGATTTTCAAATGAAGATTTGTTTGATATACGCTAATAAAAATCCCCAAGTTTTGGGGATTTTTATGTTAAAGAACGCTTCTAAAAGTACTTGACAAAGTGTATATAATATGATATTATTGTATTTGAAACAAGCACACTATGGAAAACAACGAAAACTCTTCACAGATTACTGCAAAAATTAACTTTGCAGACAAGGCAGAAAAATGGGTCAATGACCCAAAATCATTACCGATCGTCGGGTTGGTAATAGTTGTAATTTCGTTACTGATGATGAGTCAGTGGGGTAACTCACTTGGCTAAGTGAAGGAGATACGCCGCATGAGAAATCATGCGGTGCTTTTTATTTTATTTTAACCACCACGATTTCAGGGGTGGTTCCGATTCGTACAGGTGACATTGCTGTTCCTGCACCACATGTTGTGATGTGAAGGGAACCATTTTTTTCTATAACACCGTGAGTGTACTCCCCGTATATTTTTTTCACTATTAAACTTACCGGCCAAAATTGTCCGCAGTGTGTATGTCCAGACACTACGAGTGAGACGCCAGCTTCTTGTAAATAATGTGAATTCTTTGGATCGTGAAGAAGTGCAATGCTTGGCTTGTCTTTTGAAAATCCTGTGAGGTCAAGACGTTTCAGAATTTGTTCTTGTGATTCTTGTGCTTTGTAATCAAGTCCAATAATTTGCGTATTATTTATGAGCACTTGAGAGTCGATGAGTGTGTTTGTGAGTTGTGAGATCACCGGATAAAAAGATTGTGGATCTGAATTATATCCTTCGTGGTTTCCTGGAGTGAATATGGTACCAAATGTTGATTGAATACTTCTTAGTGGTTCGAGTCCTTTGCTGTAAGAAAATTTTGGCCCATCAATGATGTCACCAGGAAGAAGTACGAGGTCAGGACTTTGTGAATTGATGAGGGACACAACTTTCGACATAAATTTTTCTCTCCAGATGATTCCAAGATGCGTATCAGCTACAAGAACAATTGTTTTACCACTCCAGTCTTTTGAAAGTGCGGTTGAGTTTATTTCATAATTAACTATTTGAGGATTGCGCGCATTCCAAAGACCGTACGCAATAAGAATAGTTACAAAAATAAACATTCCAAGTCCAATTTTTGCAACGGGTATAGTAAGCGAATACTTGATTGAAATAAAATATAGTATCCCAAGAGGAACTGCGCAAATAAATAAATACAATAAATAGGGAAGCCATGCGACTGCAGGAATGTAAAAATACTGAATAAGCGGGCTCCATGTTGACCTACTTATTGCCATGGTAACTACAAGTGATAATGGGAGAAAAATCATGACAAAGATCGCAATATACGTAGCGGATCCTCGCAGTAGTCCTATTGCTTGTGCCACACGAAAAACAACGTAGGAGGATAACCCAATCATTCCCAGAAAACTTCCAACAAATATTATTACGTTCATATATATGACTATATCACCATCTAGTTTATTAATAAAAACAAACAAAACTCAATCCCCAGAATATCTTTTGATAATAATGTTATATCTCATATAATTATGATGTGAGCAAAAAGGAATTATATCTACTCAAGAAAAAGTCTTTCGCCCTTGTTGTGGTGTTTGCAATAGTGATAGGGTTTCTTCAGGTTGCAAATATATTTGCGGCTTTTTCTGCATCGAATGTGGTTGGACAAGTGAATAATCTTGGTGGTGCTGTATATACAAGCGGACTACAAAATAATTCAATCGTAGACGTATATGGGCGTTTTTCTGTGCTCAGTCCCTCGGGGTCAGCATATGACTCGGTTTCAAATAAGATTTTTGTTGCTGATAGTTCAGGAAACAGAGTACTGGTGTTTGATACAAATTCCAATGGTGTGCCGGTTGATTATTTTGCTGACATAGTTATCGGGCAGGAGGATTTTTTTGGATCTTCAACAGGACTGACAGATTATAGGCTTTCAGGTCCAACTGATTTAGCAATTGATGAAGTACAAAGAATACTTTTTGTTTCAGATACTGGAAACAATCGCGTACTCCTTTTTAATATTGATGCACTGACAAATGGTATGTCTGCCATGAACGTTCTTGGACAGGCAAACTTTTCAAGTGGGACAACAGGCACATCAAGTAGTAGGTTGAATGGTCCAACAGGCTTGGGAGTAGATGTATCAGGTAAAAAATTATATGTTGCCGATACTGGAAACAATCGAGTTGTTATGTTTAATATTGATCTAAATCAAATTGTAGACGGAGAGGTTGCTGATGTTGTACTCGGACAACCTGATTTTAATTCCTCAACTGCAGGGACGACTGCGTCACGAATGAGTTCACCGAATGATGTGGTTCAATTACCAGCTGGAAATGTTGCGGTTTCTGATTACTTGAATAACAGAGTTCTAGTATTTGGTACTGTGTCGGATGGTGCAAATGCTGATTATGTACTTGGTCAAACTGATTTAATCAGTGCTAATTTTGATTGTACATTTGGTGACCAAGAATTTTGTGGCCCGCAAAGTCTCGCATATGATTCGATAAATGATGTTTTGTACATTTCCGATTCTCTGCATAATCGTATTGTTGGAACATCTGACTATAGAAATACTAATCCCTTAATGACTATCGTTATCGGCCATTCAGACTATGCTGGAACTGCAGGGAATGTTACGTTCTCAGGAAGTACAGGATACATCTCTATAACAGACGATCTTGATTCAGTTCAAAATTTAATAGTTGCAGATCCTGCGGGATATAGATTTGTGCTTTTTGATGAAAAGAACGCAGAGACAAATCCTGGACTAGCTGATGTTGTTGGTCAGGTTGTTTCTGGGGATCGCGACCTCGAAGGCACAACACTATATTCACCGTTTAACAATCAGATTACTGCACAGGGAATAGATACAAGTGGTGGGTATGCAGATACTATTATTGATACGATTGGACACAAGCTCTTTGTAGCGGACCCGGGAAACAACAGAGTGTTAATTTTTAACCTCAATTCTTCAAATGTACTTGTCGACAGGACTGCAGATTATGTTTTGGGTCAATCAGATTTTACATCAAACACCGCAGGACTTTCACAAAGTGCACTTGATACGCCAACAGGGTTGGCACTTTATAAAGATGATACACATGATTTATTGTTTGTTGCAGATACCAATAATTCACGTGTAATGGTTTTTGACTCCGAACATCTCTCGAGTGGTGCTAATGCAGTACATGTGTTGGGACAAATTGATTTTGGTTCAAATGATTCAGTAACAATAACAAATCCGATTGGACTTTCGATTGATGTTGCACATGGCGGTCTGTATGTTGCAGGTGGAACACAAGGAACTTTGGCATATTTTGATGTCAATACGATAGTTGACGGAGAAGACCCAGTATTTAGTATCAGTATTCCATCGAGTGGTAATTTAGTTTCTGATGTTGAGTATTTTACTGACTCAAGAAATGTTGGATCGTATTTGGCTATTTCAACACTCTCCGGTGTTCAGCTTTGGAAGGTTGCATATGGAAGCGAAAGTTCATTCGCCTTATCTTCTCCGTTTGCATATATAGGATATGCGGGAGGTGATACACCTCTGCTTTTGGATAATACTTTTTCTTCAAACGTTACTTATTCTAGTGGAAGTGAGATTTTGTATGTATCGGATGTTGGTCATAATAGAATTCTTGGCTATGACATGACAAGTTTTGTTGAAAGTCAAATAGACCCTGGAGATACCCCTGTTTCTGTCTTTGGACAAGATGACTACATCTCGTCATCAGCAGGTACCACTCAGTCATCACTCTCAAGACCTCGAGGTCTTGCTATTGATCCGGAAAATAATCGTTTGTGGGTCGTAGATTCAACTAACAACAGAGTTCTTTCTTATGACATGATTCGGGTTGCTTCAACATCGTATCCCGCAACTGTGACACTTGAAGCTGTGCAAGGAGGATCACATGAGGTTCTTGGAATATCATCTCCTTTACCACCAGGACTAAATTCAACATTTCCTTTTTCAAACAGTAATTCAGTTTTCGCATTTCAGTATGGTGTCCCATCGATATACAAAAGAACTTTTTCTTATTATATTGACCAAGTTCGTGACACCATAGCTTCCGGGGTTTCTTTTTACTCGAACAAAAATATTTTAGTAACTGGTTCATCGACAAGATCGGCCCCAGGTTCTGATACTACAGCTGCTGCATATACAGCTACTGCTACGTACCAAAGCACGTTACAATACGCTGTTGATTTTGCGATTGATACAAATCATCATGTGCTTTATGCACTCGGCAATTATGACGGAATGCCAAACGTTGTTAACCATGAAGTGTGGACTTACAATCTTAATTCTGATAATAGTTTTATTGACGCGACAACAAATACACGTTTTGGTGATTTTGATAATGATCCGCAAACAAATACTGTAAATCAATACAATATTGGTTATGGAACATCTATAGCATTTGATTCAACTGCAAACCATATGTTTATAGCTGATGCTATAAACAATCGTGTGTTGGTGTATGACACAACAACCACACCATCATCTTCAACAGCAGCAGTGTATGTTTTGGGTCAAGCGAATTTTACCGCGAACAATGCTGCAACTACGCAGTCAGGGATGAGATATCCTGCAGGACTTGCAGTAGATGAATCAAATAGAAGACTTTTTGTTTCAGATTCGGGGAATAATCGTGTGCTTGTGTATGATATAACATCAATTACAAATGGTGAAAACGCACAATATGTGCTTGGTCAAGATGATTTTGTTACGCGCTCCTATCACTACACTACAACTAATAAAATGACCACACCTACTGACCTTGAGTTTGATCAGACAACAAAAATGCTTTTTGTGAACAACAGAGCAAGTATTAACTATGGTGGGCGAGTACAAAAATTTGATACAAATTCAATATCAAACGGTGAGTCAGCTGTGGATACTTTTGACGGTGGGGATTTGTCTGTAACCTTTACACACTTCAACAGTATTGCGTATGATCCTGAAACTCAAAGAGTTTTTGTGGGAATGACCTCAACATCAATGGACATGGTGCTGATTTTGAATTCTAGCTTAGATTTCCCGTTGATGGGTGATAATGACACTTTTGATATATCATCAGGAGTCGGATGGATAGGAACAAATTCACCCAATCTAAGTACTCTTTCTTTTTATGGTGATGATAATGACTCAAGTCATTTTGTCATGCCATATCTCACTTTTGATTCATCAAATAGAACACTCTATCTTGCAGATACAGGAAATGAAAAGACAATGATTTTTGATTTTGTGCGAATTACCACCAGTTCGCTACTTTCTGGGGATGTGGGTGTGGCATACACTGATTCAATTTCAGCGGAGAATTATCAAGGCACTTTAACATACAGTCTTTCTTCAGGCTCACTTCCTACAGGTCTCACACTTAATTCATCGACAGGTGAAATATCGGGAACACCAACAGTCGCTGGAACATATACGTTTACAGTGGATGTCAACGATAAAGTTACTAGTCGGTATCCGAATTTTTCCGATACAAAGCAATATTCAGTTATCGTTACCCAGTCAACACCTTCCGCGCAGTGTGATGATGGAATCGACAATGACGGTGATGGCCTCACAGATTATCCATCAGATCCTGGATGTTCAAGTGATAGTGATGATAGCGAGGTAAATTCAACAGGTGGTGGGGGGTCTTCAGTTTGTTCAGATAATTTAGACAATGACGGCGATGGTCAAGTTGACTACCCAAATGATCCAGGATGTATGAATTCTTCAGACTCGGACGAGGATGATCCAGTCATAAATGTATTCCAATGTTCAGATGGTGATGACAACGACGGTGACGGACTAACAGATTATCCAGCAGATACAGGTTGTGGATCACTTTCAGATAATGATGAGTCAAATACTGTATATAGTTGTGGCGATGGAATCGACAATGACGGTGATGGCCTCACAGATT
>DALYDM010000010.1:0-985 GCA_031973235.1 Minisyncoccota bacterium
CATGCTTCACAAAAATTTCCTTTCCTGTTTGTATTACTCCACCATACACACGTACTACTGCGAGTCTTCCAAGGAAGTTGTCATATGCGAGATTGAACACTTGTGCTATTGCTGGATCATTTTCTTTTCCGGACGCAACTTGTACTTCTTCGAGTACTACGTCAAGAAGTGGGAAAAGGTTTGTTGATTCATCTGTGAGGTTTCGCTTTGCAATACCTTCTCGTCCGATTGCATATACAGTTTTGAAATCAATCTGATCATCATTTGCACCAAGTTCAAGAAAGAGTTCAAGAACTTCATCATGTACGCGCGCTGGATTTGCAGCGGGCTTGTCGATTTTGTTGATAACAACAATCGGCTTAAGACCAAGCTCGAGGGATTTCTTAAGCACGAAGCGAGTTTGAGGCATTGGACCTTCTTGAGCATCTACCACAAGGAGTACTGAGTCGATAGCTCGAAGTACACGTTCAACCTCAGACCCGAAGTCCGCGTGTCCTGGAGTATCTACAATGTTTATCTTTGTACCTTTGTAATTTACAGAAGTATTTTTCGCATAAATGGTAATTCCACGTTCTTTTTCAAGATCGTTTGAGTCCATAGAAACACCTTCGGGAACCATGTCACATTGACGCATGAGAGCGTCTGTGAGAGTTGTTTTTCCGTGGTCCACGTGTGCGATGATTGCGATGTTTCTGATATCCATAAATATGCGTAGTAAATAACTTGTAACTAGTACAAAATGATAAATAAAAATAAGGCTCGCGCCTTGATGTCAATACTATACATTATTTTTGACATTCATACAAGGGCTTATTTGACAAAAAGTATTGATGTAGTAAAGTTCATTCAAACAAAAAAATAGTTCTATGAAAAATATTACAACAAACATATTCCGAGGAATATTTATTACGACAATAATCATATTAATTAGTGCTATTTCCTTACCTAGAGGATGGTATCCGTCAGAATACCATTATTTAACTGT
>DALYDM010000010.1:995-2359 GCA_031973235.1 Minisyncoccota bacterium
GCTCGCGCCTTGATGTCAATACTATACATTATTTTTGACATTCATACAAGGGTTTGATTGACAAAAATGAGTAGTGTAGTAATGTTGGTTTAAACAAAAAACGTAAGCTATGTACTGTACATTCGCAAACACGCAAGACATTTTGTCTATAATTGAAATTCAAATGAGTAATCACAAGGTATTACTCAGTAAGGAAGAACAAAAGTCCAAAGGTTTTGTAACGCTTCTTACTCCACCTTCCTTTATTGAAAATATTATTTTGAATAGAGATTCATATTCAAAAATAATTGTAGCAAAAAATGATTCCAAAGAAATAATCGGGTATCTTATTGCAATCATGAAAGAAGATGCCCAATTAAACTTTTTCATGAACGATTTTGTGAAGGAAGTAGATAAACTTACCTCCATAAAACCAACCAACACTATGTATATTGCACAAATTGGAGTGACGAAAAATTTTCAAGGAAAAGGAGCGGGGAAATTAATGTACAAATATCTTTTCAACCATATAGACGATATGTACGAGGAATTTGACATAGCAAGTATTATCACAGAAGTATCAAGTGAGAATATTCCATCTCAAAAATTTCACATCACGTGTGGTTTCAAAGAAATCCATAAATATCCTGGGCCAGGAGGTACAGAATTCATTATCATCGAAAAAAGAGGTAACATGAGAACAATGATTGCGTAACGTATTCAAAATCAACATTTAAAAGCGACGGCATGGCCGTCGCTTTTTCTTTTCTTACTTCACCAACTTTACTATATCGTGATACGTTACCACAAGCATGAGTGCAATCAGAATAAAAAATCCAACTGTGTTTAATGTATTTGAAACTTTTGAACTGATTCGTGAACCTTTTATTTTTTCAATTAGAAGGAAAAGGAGTCTTCCACCATCAAGCGCAGGAAATGGAATCAAGTTAATGATTGCAAGATTAATCGAAATAAGTGCGGTAAATGACATCAAGTACACAAATCCAAAGTCGGCCGCATCACCAACTATTCCCACGATTCCCACTGGACCAGAAAGAGAATTCACATCTGCTTTGCCGAGAAATGCATCTTTTACAAGGGTTGCGAGCGACAACGCAGTCCCCTTTGTCATATGCCATGTTTGTTTTGAACCTTCAAGAAATGCTTTATGTATAGGAAGTTTGAGTGTGCCAATCAAATCACTTGATACACCAATCGCAACCTTTCCTTCCACGACACCTTCTCGAGGAAGAATATTTTTCTCTAATATTTCACCTTTACGATCTACGGTAAAAATAATTTCTTCACCTTTACTACTTGTTGAAACAAATGATATCAATCCTTCTTGTGAAAAATCTGAAAGTGATCTTTTTTCTGATTGTGCT
>DALYDM010000010.1:2459-19969 GCA_031973235.1 Minisyncoccota bacterium
AGCGCTTTTGGTGGATATCCAAATCCAAATTCATCAACACGAATTCCGTTCTTTTTTGCTGCAATATAATGTCCAAACTCATGCACCACCACAAGCACAAGAAGAATTATTATAAAAATGAGTATAGACATAAATAATAGTTAGTAGTTTTAGTTGATAGTTTGTTAGTTCATTACTTCGTTTTCTTTTTTGTCAAAAATTGCTTCAAGTGCATTGTTTACTTCATCAACAACCTTTTGAACATCTTCTTTGACTCGAAATTCATTATCCTTTGGCAATTCAAGTTCTTTGATTTCAGAAAGTGCAGACTCTCGTTCTTTTCTGACAGATATTCGAGCGTCCTCCAATTTTTCCTTAAGAAGTTTTACCAACTGAGTTCGTCTTTCACCTGTGAGCATGGGAAAAATCGCTCGAAGACCATCAGAGTCAACAGCAAGTGAAAGTCCAAGATTTGAAGCTGCAATTGCACGCTCAACTTCTTTTACGAGATTTTTATCCCACGGTGCAATTCTAAGAGTTTTTGGATCTTCGATTACTACAGAAGCAACATTCTTAAGTGGCATCTTTTGTCCATAACTTTCCACCATTACCGAATCAAGAAGCATAGGTGTCGCTCGCCCTGTGTGAACCTGTGAGTACTCTTTGAGAAGCCACTCTTCTACCTTTTTTAATTCTTGTTTAAATTGTGCGATATTGTATGACATAACAATCAATAATTTATATGTAGTAATAAGTATATAGCAAACATCAATTATGTAAAATGCTCAGGGATCATAAGTGCAACATATTCTGAAATCATTTTTTGTGATGATCCTTTGTCTCGAATATATTTTCGTGCATTTGAGAGAATATGGATACAGTGACTTTTCTCTGAAGAATTACTCGCTGAAACATAAGTGATTAATTTTTCAAAAAATGAATCAAGTGCTCGTCTTGATGATTCTCCTTCCTCATCTTCTAATTCTTTTAGGTATCGAGCAATTATTGCCATCCTACTTGTTCTACCACCAGATAGAAATTCCTTCATTTCAAGTGTTTCGTTATCATCGATTTTTGATTCAAGTAACGAAAAAGAAATACTTCGAGAAGTAATAGTCGGCAAAAGTTTATCAAGTCGCGGAGTAACAAAAACAAAATGAGTGTTATGAGAAGGTTCTTCAATTGCTTTCAAAAGTACATTTTGAGCTTCAACAGAAAATGAATCTGCATATACGATTTCGACATGATGCACATCTTCTCCAGTACGAAGTCTTGATGACTGCGAAAGAGTTCTTCCTTCATCTACACCAAAAAGTGCGAATGTCTGAGTAAGAATATGTGTCTGATGTCCAAGTAATCCACGAACATACTGTTCAAGAAACGAAAGAGAGTCACGTGTACCTTCAATGCAATACGCGTGATGAAATATTTTCCCAAAATTTGTATCACATGCTTCTTTCATAACACGAGATTATTTTTTACTGATAATTGCCTTTTTGTATGTTTCCAAATGTTCTAGTGCAATACCTGTTCCTTTTGCAACACAATAAAGCGCGTCTTCTGCAAGTACTGCCTTCACACCAGTTTTTCTATACACGAGTTCAGGAAGCCCTCTAAGTTGAGAAGTCCCTCCGGTCATAATTATTCCTTGATCAATTATATCAGATGCAAGCTCTGGTGGAGTTTCTTGCAAAACATCTTTGATTGCTTTAACTATTCCTCTTAGTTCTTTATCAATCGCACGTACGATTTCATTTGTAGAAATTTGTACTGATCGTGGAAGTCCTTGAATAAAATCTCGTCCTTTAATCGTGATTGTAAGCTCTTCTTCGAGTGGCACCGCTGCGCCAATTTTTATTTTTACGTATTCAGCTGTTTTGTCACCAATAGCAAGATTGAAAGTCTTTTTAATATAGTCTGCGATTGCTTGATCAATTTTGTTTCCTGCACACTTTACTGAAGTAGACGCAACAATTCCTCCAAGAGAAATCACCGCAACATCAGTAGTCCCTCCACCAATATCTACAATCATGTGTCCCAATGATTCATGAATAGGAATCCCTGCACCGATTGCAGCAAGAATCGGCTCTTTAACCACATATGCGTTCCGTGCACCTGCCTTGATAGTAGCCTCGATGACCGCCCGTCGTTCTGTTGATGTCACACCAGCGGGTACAGACACCATCACATCAGGCTTGAAGAGATTGAAAGGTCCAAGTGCTTTTGTAATGAAATAGCGAAGCATCGCTTCAGTGATTCGATAATCAGCGATAACTCCATCTTTAAGTGGTCTATACGCGATAATGCTTTCCGGTGTACGACCAATCATTTCTTTTGCATCATTTCCAATTGCAAGGATTTTATTATCCACTTCGGATACCGCCACAACAGATGGCTCATTAAGAACAATCCCTTTGCCAGGAAAAAAGACAAGCGTATTAGCAGTACCGAGGTCGATACCGATTTTCTTAGAAAAAAGTCCCATAACAAAGAGATTAGTGGGGTCAGTATAACATATTTTTCACCTTGTGGTATCTAGACAAAATGCTTAAAATACTACCCAAAAGAACCTTAAAACCTACTACCCATGCATAAATTCAAAAGGGATATCAAAACCGTAGAATCTCATACCATCAACACCATTATCGAAAAACTCCTTCTGTATTTACTCGACATTTCGTATTCTATTCATCAATTCAGATATCGACGCACAATTTCATGTCAACAAATTCCTCGAAATGATCGTCGAATAAATGATGACAAGTATATTTTGGAGCACCAAGAGATTGTGACAAAATCGCAACTTGAAAAGCATCTTAAGAAAAACAAGAGCACATATCGCTGGTATGTTGTAAGAGAAAAACCTAGAGATTGGTGGATTTTTGATTCACTAAATAACAAATGGCAAAAACTCGACACAGATGACGTATTGCAAACTTTTTTAAATTTGTCGTATGTATTAAAAGACAGCACGCACAGTATTTGTTATCCAGTGATGTCATTCTTGCATGCATACACCGTAGGAAACAGCAAACAAACATTTCGTATTATAAAATTACGAAGCCCCACCTCACACAAATGAGGTGGTTTTATTTCACAACGCATCCCTGTCACAGTGAAGATTCAAAAATCTCGCATATATGCTAGGCTACTATTAATGAAAGTCGTCAAGGTACTCCCACTTGCCAAAGGGGTCACAAAAGAACACCTGACCTACTTTACCGCCAAAGAAATTGAAATCGGAGATATTGTAAGTATTCCTGTAAGGAAAAAATACATTTCTGGAATTGTAATTGAATGTGGCGATGCTGAAGTTGAAAAGGCTGACGTAAAATCAGCAAGTTTTGTTATGAAAAAAATTGACAAGGTAAAGGGACCTTCTTCTCTCCCACCTGCGTTTTTATCTGCCGTAAAAGAAATAAAAGATTTTCTTGCATCACATACTGGGATTGTATTGTCGTCACTCTTATCCGAAACACTACTCAAAGAACCTTCGCATAAAAAAATTGAATACAAAGAGGTAGTAGATGATGGAATAATGAGCGAACGACTCATTTTCCAATCTTCGTTTGAAGATCGAATTTCATACTATAAAACTTTTGTCCGAGAATCATTTGCAAAAAAGCAATCTGTAATAATTTGTCTTCCAACTATTCATGACATCGAACATTACAAAGATGTTCTCAAAAAAGGTATTGAAGACTATACATACATATTTCACAGTGATGAACGTGAGACAACACAACTTGAGCACTTAAAGAAACTACGATCTGAAACACACCCAGTACTTCTACTTATTACTCCTGGATATCTTGGAATACCGCGAGATGATTTGGGTACACTTATCATCGAGCGAGAAAGTTCGAGTGCATTCAAATCTCTTCGTCGTCCATATGTTGATGCACGAGTATTTGCTGAACTATACGCCAAACACGCAAAAATGAAATTCATTCTAGGAGACACACTACTGCGACCTGAAACTCTTCTTCGAAAAGATGCTGGCGAATTGGGAGAAGTCGCGCCGCCAACATTTCGCATGACTTCTAGTGAAAGAGTGAAGCTCATTGATACACGAAAAGAAAAAACCGAAGCAGGATTCAGACAAACAAAAAAAGTCGAGTGGCGCGCACTTTCTGATGAGCTCATATCAGAAATAAGAAAAACACTTGAGCACAATGGTCACTGTGCGTTGTTTTCGCTACGCAAAGGCCTTGCTCCACTTACCGTATGTAATGACTGCGGGACCACTCTTCCATGTCCAAAATGCAACGCACCGCTTGTACTTTATAAAGGAGAAACCCCTGAGACACGAGTGTTTATGTGCAACAAATGCGGTGAAGAAGCTGATAGTCATATAAACTGCAATGTATGCGGAGGCTGGAACCTTGCACCACTTGGGATTGGCATCGAAAGAGTCATGGAAGAATTGAAAACACTTTTCCCTGATACACCTCTTTATGTTTTTGATAAAGACACCATCACAACGAGAAAAAAAGGTGATGCGCTTGCAAAGCAATTTTACAAAGAAGAACGAGGCATCGCACTTGGAACAGAAGTAATTTTTAATTATCTAAAACACAAAGTCAGACTCACTGCAGTAGTGTCGTTTGATTCTCTTTTTTCAATTCCTAGTTTTCGTATTAATGAAAAAGCGCTATTTGTACTCTACACACTTCACAACCTTTCAGACTCGGTCACAATGATTCAAACAAAATATCCAGAGAATGATGTATTAAAAGCATTCATTGGAAGTAATCTACTTGAACTTTATCGAGAAGAATTAAAAATTCGAAAGATTCTAAAATATCCTCCTTGGTCTACAATTATCAAACTTTCCGTCTCAGGAAATATTTCTGCAGTAGAAAAAGAGCAAGCACGACTCACGGAAGAGTTCAGAGAATTTGAAGGTGAATATTGTAATTCATTTATCAAGCGAATAGGTGACATGTATATGCTCACACTTGTACTTAAGATTCCTCGCCTTGAATGGACACTTCCAAGTATCTCAAAAAAGGGCCGTCTGAACCCTACACTTTCTCGCCTGCTTTCAAAACAACCTCCCTACATGCGAATTATTGTTGATCCGGATGATGTACTCTAGTTGTCACAGACAGACGCGGACTGATTTAATTTGAAGCAAATTATGATTTTTGAATACTTCCACTAAAGAGTAAGTATTGACAAATATCAACATATGTGATAATATTATTTTAAACAGCTACTCATCAACTCAACAAAAAAACTTACACATGAATCAGAAAGCATTTATTGTTGGAATTCACCGATATTCCTTCCAGGCTGGGAAACCAGCAGAGATCATCGGCGTAGAGTTCGTCACCCCCGAGAACCTTAGCCCTCGTCCTTGCTACAAACTTCGGTTCGAGGACGGCTATGAAGACTTCCTTCCTATTTCAGAAGCACACAACTTTGAGATCATCTCTGAAGAAGATGTGCGGCTCAGAAAAATTCCCGGAATCGTGCACTAGCACTCCACCCATCATCAAAGCAAAAACTCACTGCTTCGGTCGTGGGTTTTTTGTTTATATGAAAGCAAATTTTGTAAATCATTCAAGGCTAAAGTTTGATATAAATACTTTTTGCACCAATAAATCATTCTAAAATCGTCTATTAAGGTGAGCATTGCGAAAATAAAAATTCGATAATTCAATTATTTATTGTTGGTATGAAGACAATTTTCGTAGTTCTATATCTCTTTTAATTTAAACACAGTAAAAAGTTCTAAATCACATAGTGGTTTCAAGTTGTTTAGATGTTACAGGATATTTGACAACTATTCAAAAATGTGTTAGGTTACCACCATCACTAGATGTGGTAACGGGAAGCAGCGAAACTGTTTGAATGAACCTTAAAAAACAAAAAAGTATGATGAACAACATTCTATTATTTCAAATCCCTTCTTGGGGTATGACAATTATTTATATTGTCATAGTGATTGCCTTGATTGCAGGATTAAGTAAAACAGTTTTGGGTTGGGTTTTTATTGCCCCTTCTAAATCTGGACTCGTTGAAAAAAAGTGGTCACTTGGTGCTGATTTACCTATTGGAAGAATCATCGCAACTAATGGTGAAGCCGGATTACAAGCTGAATTACTAGCACCTGGTCTAAGTTGGTTTAAATGGTGGTGGATGTATTCCATAAAAGAAATTGACCCAATTGAAGTTCCGTCCGGTAAAATTGCGGTTATAAAATCACAGAATGGTGAACAAATTGAAAGTGGACTCATTCTTGCAAAAACTGTAGCGGAATGTGACAACTTTCAAAATGCGAAATTATTTTTAGAAGGAAATGGGGTTATGGGAATACAGAGGCAATTCTTGAGGAATGGAATTTACCGTATCAATACTGCGCTTTTTGAAGTCAGTCTCCATGAAGCAATTAATATTCCTGAAGGAAGTATTGGTATTGTCACAGTTTTGGACGGCAAGCCTATACCAACAGGAGAGATTGCTTCTAGGGCAAAAGTTGATCATAAAAAATTCCAAGATGCCGACATGTTTTTGAACGCAAACGGAGAAAGAGGGCTTCAGGAGGAAATTCTATCTCCTGGTGAATATTTCATCAACCCTTATTTCGCAAAAGTCGAGATTCAAGATCAGGTAATGGTTCCTATTGGAACTGTAGGTGTAGTCACAAGTTATATTGGTGACGCACCAGTAGACACCACTGGTTCTGAATTTAAACATGGAATCATTGTTACAAATGGCCAAAAGGGTGTTCAACAAAACCCTTTGAATCCAGGTATGTATCCAACCAATCTTCGTGTTTCTGTAGTTGAAACAGTACCGACGACAAACATCGTTTTGAACTGGGCAAATGCAAAAACAGAGGCTCATGAACTTGATTCACATTTGAGTACAATTACTGCCCGCACTAAAGATGGCTTCCCCATTAATCTTGATGTTAGTCAGATTATCAACATTGCTCACGATGAAGCACCAAAAGTGATTGCTCGATTTGGAACACTCAAAAACTTGATTTCACAAGTCTTAGAACCAACAATTGGTAATTACTTCAGGAATGCTGTTCAGTCAAACGAAGCACTGGAATTTATCACGAAACGAAAAGAGATGCAGGAAGAAGCAAAAAAGTTTATTGCTAGTGTATTGTCGCAATATAATGTTGTAGGAGTCGATACGCTAATTGGAGACATTATTCCTCCAGAAGCTTTAATGGCTCCGATCCGAGAAAGACATGTTGCAATTCAACAAACAGCGATGTATCAAGAGCAACAAAAAAAAGAAGTTGCGAGAAAAGATCTTGAAGTCGCGTCTGCTGATGCAGATATGCAGAAAGAGGTAATAAAAGCCCAACAAGAAGTTGTAATTTCTGAAAGGCACGCTGAATCTGTTGTAAAAAAACAAAAAGGTGATAGCGAAGCCATTGAACTAAAAGCAAAAGCTGAAGCGGAAGCAACAAAAGTTACTGCTATTGCTGAAGCAGAAGCAAAGGAGAAAATTGGTAAAGCAGAAGCGGAAGTTATCCTGGCAAAAGGAAAAGCAACGGCCACAGCTTACAAGGAGCAAACAGAAGCTATGGGTAAAGAGAACTTTACTGCAATGCAAATCATGTCTTCCCTTTCTGAAAGCGGAATGCCAATTGTACCTCAAATCGTTTCCGGTGGAAGCGGTGATGGAAACATTGGATCATTGGTTGGCATAACTATACTGGAAAAATTAGGAGCATTTCCTAAAAATGCAGAAAATCCAGTAATTCCAAACAATAAAAAAGAAGAAGAGGATAAGTAAAAAGTCTGTATAAATACAGCACCCCGATCTTGTTAGATCGGGGTTTTTATTTTTCCTTATTATCAATCGTCTGAACATACTTTCAGATTAGGACGGTTGCACCGTATACACAGAATAGTTTAGTCCGCCAGCAAAGCGAGGTTCTTTCTGTACAGCCAGCGTCAGCTAACATACAGTTTGCGTTGATTCGCGAATTGTGTTATTCTATTTCCACATATGGCAACCGTAATAGAAATCAAGAAAAACGCAAACGAAAACAACGCGAACACCCTTCGCCGTTTTACTCGACGTGTGCAAGAATCAGGTATTCTTCAAAAGGTTAAATCGAAGCGATACAATCAACGTGCATCATCAAAACTCGCTCAAAAGAACGCCGCTCTCAAGAAAATTGCAAAAAGAAAGGAAATTGAGCGACTAAAGAAGCTCGGTAAAGTGATTGAGCGATAATATACTATGTCTGACGAGACACTCAACGTAAAGATAACCACGAAAGACAAGCTTCCACGCTTGTCTTTTCTTGATTTCAAAAACACAATTCTTGGGAAGAAATACGAACTTTCTATACTTTTTGCGGGTGAAGCACTTTGCCGCAAACTCAATAAGCAATTTCGAGACAAAGACTATGCAACAAATATTTTAAGTTTCCCTCTTTCTGATACTTCAGGTGAAATTGTTATTCATCTTAAAAAGGTTCGAAAAGACGCAAAAGAATTTGACCGAAGTTACGAAAACTTCTTGGCATATCTACTTATCCACGGAATGCTTCATTTGAAAGGATACGATCATGGTAGTACAATGGATAATGAAGAAATAAAATATCAAAAGAAACTCGGCATACTTCCACACAAGTAATTTTTTGCACGAGTGAGATTTTGATATTTTTTTCTCTCTCACTAATTCATGTCAAAAAATATTACAATTGGAATAGATATTGGTACGCACGCGATTCGTGTTGCCATTGCTGAACACCAAAAGAATGATGCGTGGCCTCACATTATCGCTACATCATACGCACATACTACTGGACTCCGTTATGGATATATAGTCAACGAACAAGAAGTCATACGCTCTATCAAAAGGGCTATTTCTGACATTGAAAAAAGTTCAGGAATTCGTGTACGAAAAGCAAGTATCTCCATCAGCTCAACAGGTCTTACCTCTGAACACGCAACAGGAAATGCGATTATTTCAAAAGCAGACAGTGAAGTCACAGTCCTTGATATCACAAAAGCAATCGACGAAAGCGAGCAATCTCTCCCTTCAATCAACAAAAAAATTCTTCACACAATTCCGGTAAAGTTTCTCATTGATGGCAAAGAAGTATATGGAAAACCTGAAGGAATGAAAGGTATCAAACTTGAAGTAAAAACACATTTTGTAACATGTATTGATCAACACATAAAATCATTTATTCATGCAGTATCTGAAGCGGGCGTTGAAGTGGTGGACGTGATTGCATCACCTCTTGCTGCTGGTGCGACAACACTTACCGAACAGCAAAAAGCTTTTGGTTGTATTCTGATAGACATCGGCGCCGAAACTGTCTCTGTGGGTGTATTTGAAAACGGTGTACTTGTTTCCACTCATGTTTTTCAAATTGGCTCAAACGACATCACAAACGACATTGCTCTTGGTTTTCGAATTTCACTAGAAGAAGCAGAAGCAATTAAAATTGGAAGTGTGCCTGCAAGTTTTTCAAAACGAAAACTTGATGAAATTGTCGAGGCACGCCTTGAAGATATTTTTGAACTAATTGATAGATATCTAAAACAACTCAAACGTAGTGGACTTCTCCCTGCAGGTGCAATACTTATTGGAGGCGGTTCACAAATTCCTCGAATCGATGAAGTGGCAAAAGATGTACTAAGACTGCCGGTGAAAATTGGTGGTGCAGAATTTTTCCACAATTCAAAAAACAAACAAAAGGACCCTTCATGGATGACAGTACTAGGATTGTGTGTTGCAAACAAGAGCGGAGCATATGATCCAAACGGAGACGGAAGCCTCTCAGATTGGTGGAAAAGCCTTAAAAAGCAAGCCTCCCACTTCATTAGACAGCTTCTTCCCTAAGGTTACCACCCATGATGGGTGGTTTTCTTTTTTGTGCTTATTTTGCTATTATTATGCCTATAACGTTGCAAAGGTGTGCCCTTAGCGTTGCATATGTGTGCCCTTAGCTTTGCATAAGTGTGCCCTTAACAGAGTTCAGAAAATTACTAGAATTTATAGATATATATGGCAAAAATCAATCCAGACATAGAGACATTCGCACGAATAAAAGTAATCGGTGTTGGAGGTTCAGGAAAGAACGCGCTCAATCACATGATTAGTTCAAAAGTCAAAGGTGTTGAATTCATTGCGATGAATACAGACACACAAGATTTGCATTATTCACAAGCTGAGAAAAAAATTCATATTGGGAAAAATCTTACGAAAGGTCTTGGTGCGGGAATGAATCCAGAAGTTGGCAAACGTGCAGCCGAAGAAACAAAAGCAGAAATCCAAGATGTTATCAAAGGTGCTGACATGGTATTCATTGCATGTGGAATGGGTGGAGGTACTGGCACAGGTGCAGCTCCCATCATTGCACGCGCATCGAAAGAGCAAGGAATTCTCACTGTTGGTGTAGTCACACGACCATTTTTCTTTGAAGGACAACAACGTATGCGACTTGCTGAACAAGGTATTGCTGAACTCGAAAAAGAAGTTGATGCCATTATTGTTATTCCAAACGACAGACTTCTCTCTATCGCCGGAAAAGACACTGGACTCAAAGAAGCATTTGCAATGTGTGACGAAGTTCTACGACATGCCGTTGAAGGAATTTCAGACCTCATCACTACTGCAGGTATCATCAATGTCGACTTCTCAGACATCAAAGCAGTCATGACTGACGCGGGAACTGCACTTATGGGCATCGGATCAGCATCAGGTGAAAATCGCGCTTCTCAAGCAGCACTTATGGCTATCAACTCACCTCTTCTTGAAGTATCTATAAATGGTGCACGTGGAGTACTCTATGCAATATCAGGCGGTGAAGACCTCACACTCAACGAAGTCCAAGAAGCTTCGCAAGTCATCACAGAATCAATCGATAAAGACGCAAAAGTCATCTTCGGAGCAATTCGCGACGACAGACTTAAGAAAGGTGAGATCAAAGTTACTGTTATTGCTACCGGTTTCCCTACAGACCTTCCAAGACGTTCACTTTTTAATGCTGCACCAAAGCCACAGCAACAAGAAGTTTTCTCTCAAAAGAAGGAAGAAAGTACTGGGCCAGCATCACAGCGTGAACCTATCAAAAAAGAAATTCACAATTCCCTTCCAGACAATACAGAAAATGGATTCGTCAAAAAAGTAGAGTCAAAACCTGAGATCGGTGAAGTGATTGATCTTGATGAAGGAGAAGACGACTGGGGAGCAATTCCTGCATTCCTACGACGAGGAAAAAAATAGGAACACGAACTGTATACAAAACTACACAAATAAAAATGAGCGGCACCTAAGGTGCCGCTCATTTTTAAAGTTTTTATAACTTGCTCTATATGATAATATATAAGAATAGTCTTAATGTTTCCGAGTTTGGCATTACAGTTTCAAAAGAAATTTGCAACATCTGAAATCTAAAAAATCGACAAAAGCAAATTTATCTACAACCTATCAACAATAAACTAAACATTTTATGATATACGATCTTATAATAGTCGGCGCAGGACCAGGAGGCACAGCAGGTGCAGTCTACGCAGCACGAAAACAATTAAACACTCTACTTGTAGCCAAAGAAATAGGCGGACAATCAACTGTATCTGAAACAATCTACAACTGGATCGGAACCCCAGAAATTAGCGGACACGCGCTCGCTGAATCTTTTCGTGCGCACATCAAAGCATATGAAAACAAATTCCTCACACTCAAGGAAGGTTTCAATGTATCAAAAGTAGAAAAAACTGACGGAGGATTTAAATTAATTCTCGAGAACGGCGAAGAGCTTGCTTCAAAATCTGTACTTATCACTTCTGGCTCGGGACGTCGCAAACTCACCATTCCAGGAGCAGATATTTTTGAACACAAAGGTATTACCTATTGTGCATCATGTGACGGTCCTCTTTTTTCTGGCCAAGATGTTGTGGTGATTGGTGGTGGAAATGCTGGATTTGAGACAGCGGCTCAACTTCTCGAGTATTGCAACAGTGTTACTCTTGTGCACAGAAATAGCGACTTTAAAGCTGACAAAATAACAGTTGAAAAAGTCCTCTCTCATCCTAAAATGAAAGCCATCACAAATGCTGAACTTGTTGAAGTCAAAGGTGACAAATTTGTTTCTTCACTTGTATATAAAGATAAAACATCTGGAGAAACTCATGAAATCCCAACTACCGGAATATTCGTAGAAGTCGGACAAATTCCAAACACTGCACTTGTAGAAGACCTGGTAACTCTCGATGACAACAAAAAGATAGTAGTAGATCCATGGACTCAACGCACATCAGAAGAAGGTGTATGGGCAGCAGGAGACGCCACAAACGGCCTATACCACCAAAACAACATCGCTACAGGTGATGCAGTAAAAGCACTTGAAGACATCTTTATGTGGCTTAAAACACGGTAGCTTTAGGATATTTATGGATATATATACATTCAAAGATTCATTTGACACATTTTTTTTGAGTGAACTGGATAGACTATTATCTCGAACCAAAAAACGCATACACAACCCTCATGTAGAAAAACTCCTTTCTCATGTTTTTGAACTTGCAAAAAATGGTAAGCGAATTCGACCATATGTTCTTAGTCTTGCATATGGAGCAAACTCATTTGAAGATACATCGGAAATTCGCGACCAACTAGTGGGCATCGAGCTTTTGCATTTATTTGCACTAATTCATGATGATATTATGGATGAAGCACTCACACGGCACGAGGTTGATTCAATGAATTATTTTTCTGAGAAACAATATCGAATATCAGAGAAAAGAGTCTCACAAGGTAAATATGAAGCAATACTTATCGGGGACATGATTTTTTCTTTCGCTGTAGAAACATTTTCTAAAAATAAAGGAGTGATAGCATTGTCATTATTCCATGAGTTAATAGATGAAGTAATCCTGGGTCAACTAATCGACATTCGAATACCATTTGAAAATGAAGTCACACAAGAAATGATAAAGGAACGCATGTTGTTCAAAACGGCACGTTATTCATTTGCTCGGCCGATGCAAATAGGTGCAGTGCTTCGAGGAAAATCAGATGACGAAGTACGTAATTTGTTTTCATTAGGAGAAGAGCTTGGAACAATATATCAAATCACCGACGACATAATCGACATCTACGGATCAAAAAAGGATTTAAAGAAAACACCGTTACAAGATTTATTCAACGAACAAGAAACACTTCTTACCTTTTTCATCAAAGAACACTGTGAACCACAGACAATTACGCGACTTCGTGAACTACACGGAAAAACACTTACTGCATCAGAAATTTCTGAAGCTCAGAAAATTTTTGAATCAAGCGGAGCGCTTTCGTTCGCAAAAAATGAAATAGAGACACACTCATCAAAAGCACGTTTCTATATAGACACATTAACCCCATCACATCAAACTAAATGGTCGGAGCTTCTTAATATTCTCATTTCTCGTACTTCATAATTATGAATTCAGACTTACAGCAATCAGTAAATTTACAACTCAAACATGCAACAACATATTATATTGCTAGTTTGTTTTTCCAAAAGAAAATCCGCTATGCAGTATTTTCGCTAAATGGATTTGTGCGTGAAATTGATGAGATTGTGGATACACAAACACGTTCTGATAACGATAAGATTATTGCAATTTCAAATTATAAAAATGAATGGTGTGAACACCTTGAAAAAGGAAATTCTCAAAACCCTATAATCCGCTCTTTTGCAAAATACTACACATTTCATGCTATTTCCGAAAAGTATATTGAAAGTTTTTTTAATAGCATGTTACAAGATACCAATAAAACACGTTATGCAAACTACGATGAACTAGTGAAATATATGTATGGATCGGCTACTGTCATCGGCTATATGATGTGTACTATTATAGGATATAAAGGCGACGCACTTCCCTACGCAAAAAAGCTTGCAGAAGCGATGCAGATGACAAACTTTTTGAGAGACATTCGTGAAGATTTTGATTTACGAAACAGAATTTATATTCCAGAAGAAGACATGAGAAAATTTGGTGTCACAGAAGATCATATCAAAAACCATATTGTTGATTCAAATTTTATTTTACTTATGAAATTTGAAATTGCAAAAACTCGCGCACTATACAAGGACGCGGAACAAGGAATTGATCTACTTCACAAAGATGGGAGATTTGCAGTGCGATTTTCATCAAGACTATATGAAGCAATTTTAGATGAAATTGAACAATCACATTACGATATTTACAGCACGCGTCACCATACATCAAAAATCAAAAAACTATTAATTTTTATTAACACACTATTATGCAAAAGAAAAAAGTAATAATAATCGGGGGTGGTCTTGCAGGATTAGCGAGTGCATGTTATCTCTCAAAAAATGACTATGATGTCACCCTTCTTGAAAAAAATGAACACGTAGGAGGTCGAGCAAATATATTTGAATCAAATGGATTTCGATTTGACATGGGACCAAGTTGGTATCTCATGCCAGACATATTTGAACATTTTTATTCTCTGATGGGTGAAAATATCAGTGATCACTTTACCTTGCAACAACTTTCTCCTTCATACAGAATTTATTTTAAAGACGAGAAGGACTCACAAGGTAACCCACTAGTAACTGATTTATATTCTGATGTAGAGAAAGTAAAATCACTCTTTGAACATTTAGAGCATGGGTCAGCAAAAAAACTTGAGGATTATCTAGAAAAATCAAAGTACGGGTATGAAATCGCCAAAAAAGAGTTCATGTACAAGAATTATAATTCGATTTTTGATTTTCTCACTCCAAGGATAGCGATCGAAGGAGCAAAATTGAATATATTTTCTCAAATGCATTCATATGTAAAAAAGTTTTTTCACTCCCCTATTATTCAAAAAATTATTGAGTACCAGTTAGTTTTTTTAGGATCATCTCCATACAACACACCTGCGCTATATAACATAATGAACCATAT
The DNA here is from genome assembly GCA_031973235.1 of Minisyncoccota bacterium. Taxonomy (GTDB): domain Bacteria; phylum Patescibacteriota; class Minisyncoccia; order Phycocordibacterales; family UBA9973; genus JAGOQQ01. The sequence continues at coordinate 17,342 of DALYDM010000010.1, forward strand.
AGATTTTAATATGGGTGTCTTTTATCCAAAAAATGGTATTTATGAAATCCCAAAATCTCTTGAACGAATCGCAAAAAAGTATGGTACCCATATCCGCACAAACTCGCCTGTAAAAAAGATTATTATTGATGACGCGAGTGGATACGCCACAAAAGTAGAACTCGAATCAGGAGAAAAAATTGAGGCGGATATTATTATTTCTAATGCAGACATGCATCATACAGAAACTGCACTCTTAGATGAAAAATATCAATCATACAAGGAATCATATTGGAAAAAGAAAACTATGGCACCTTCAGCATTTATGCTGTACTTAGGTATTAACAAAAAACTTCCTTCACTTCTTCATCATACGCTCATTTTTTCTAAGGATTGGGAGAAGAATTTTGAACAAATTTTTGATACCCCTGAGTTTCCTACAGACCCATCAATATACATATGCGCAGCATCAAAAACAGATCCAACTGTCGCACCAGAAGGAATGGAAAATGTATTTGTACTCGTTCCAATCGCCTCAGGATTAAAATACTCTGATGCTGAACTTGATGCATATAAAAATAAAATTATTTCTACTATCGCACACGAAATAAATGAACCTGAATTAAATAATCACATCGTATTTTCAAGAACATTTTGCGTTAATGATTTTTATCAGATGTACAATGCATACAAAGGCACTGCACTAGGGCTCGCACACACTCTTCGACAGACAGCACTCTTTCGTCCCAACAACTATTCAAAAAAAGTCAAAAATCTTTATTATGCGGGCGCAGGAACAAATCCCGGAATAGGAATGCCAATTTGTTTAATTTCAGCTGAGTTGGTATACAAACGAATCGAAGGCATAACCACCTCATCACCCCTCGATTCATTCAACAAGAAATAGAAAATGCCCTCCTGCGAGGGCATTTTTAAAATAATATTTTAATGATTTCAACAACAAGGTCAAGGTGACACAATGTCTCCCCGAGCACCCACACAAACACACACGCAGAAACATCATTCATCAGGTGCCATCTGTACACTCGAAGTCGATATTTTCCCATAGTCTCACCTGTATGTAGTGGATATGAGAAAAGTAAATATTTGTCATCAATCTTACTTTGAATTGTTCCCCTGTCTATTCGTGATTTATACACTTTCATGTACGAAAGCATAATCGATGAAATCATAAAGCAAATCATCGCCATTCCAGACCACACACCAAGAAGTAGTAGTGGCAACATGACCATCATCCCGAGAAAACTTACGTTTCTATAGGACAATTTAAAATACCGCCAATTTACACTCAAATGCCTTATCGAAATAAGACATACAATCATCCAAAAGACAATCGAGATACTATGATTTTGTATATGTTCCATGATACCAGTTTTACCTGTTATACAGTATTTCAACCAGCAAGTCCAGAAACTACATTCGTGTAAGAATATACACGATTACATACAACATAGGAATTATGGTATTCACCCACGGGAAAAAAGTATAGGTGCGAAACAATGAATAATATGACGTTGCAGTATACGCGCGATACATAAGGAAGATATATACAAATCCAGCAACAAGCGAATACCACCCTATAACAAAATAAAACAACAACGAAGAAACTATATAGAGCGTTGAGCAAAGAAGTATTGTCTTATATTTACCAAGTCGTGTTGCGATAGTTGAGAGTCCTGCTTCTTTGTCCATTTTTATATCTGGAACTGCTGAAAATGCATGCATGGCAACCGCCCAACACATACCTGCTATCATACCCAACCAAGGAAACGTCTCACCTCCAGCAAGATAATATCCGAATATACCAGTAGCAATGTAATGTCCTGCTGAAAATAATGAATCTAAAAATGGTTTTTCTTTCGCACGAATTGGCTTCGCAGAATAAAAAATTGCTAAAAACAAAAATGCATAGAAAGAAACTATATGTGTTAAAGGTAACCACAAGACAAGTACAACAAACGGCAATGACATCATCAGTATCCATGCATAAAGTGGCTTGTGTTCGCGTGGATGCACCAATGCCTCATATTCAACTTTTCTCGGATTGTTTTTGTCTGTCTCGTAATCAAAAATATCATTTATTCCATAAATAAGTAGATTTGCGGGAAATAAAAAAAACACTGCAAAAAGCAAAATATCATAACGGGTCAATTCAGCAAATGAAGGAATTACTGCAAGTGCACCAAGAAAAAATGTTCCAAGTTCGTATACCCAAAACCTCGGCCTGCTTATTTTTAAAATTCGTAATGGTTCCATAGAAAAAGTATACCAGAAAATAACCTAGTTGTTCCCAAGGTTCACAATATGATTAAAATGCTTTTCAGACACAGGTTGTATTGAGAGTCGATTTCCAGTTTGAGTCACTGCCATCCCATTTAATTTTGGGTCATTTTTAATCTCAGGCAAAGTAACTGCTCGATTAAACTTTTTTACATATTTCATATCAACCACATACAAGATAGGCTTATCTTTACAGGCCTTAGGATCAAAGTGTTCGTCCTTTTTATCAAATTGAGTTGGGTCAGGATAAGGCTTACTTGCAACACTCACTATTCCCACCGCACCAGATGGCTTGCCATTTGAATGATAAAAAAGCGCCAAGTCTCCAATACTCATTTCGTCACGCAT
>DALYDM010000010.1:19979-23021 GCA_031973235.1 Minisyncoccota bacterium
TTAAAGAGGCATTTCCCGCATTCATTGCGGTCCATCCTGAAAAACTGGCATTTTATCAACAAGAATCTAAATACAGACTACAATATGCTGCAATATATTACATAGGCCAAATCTATGATGAATGGAAAGAATCCAGCAAAATATCGCCTTTATATCTACATCTTGAAAAGGCAATTGTATATGAGCAACTTGGTAAATTACTACCCAACCTGGAACTGTTAACTACCATCTTTCAAAATACAATTTCTTGCTTGATAATTACGAATTCCATTCCACGCTGTTTTCTTGTCCCTTTTCATATCGTCGATTGAATAACACGCTTCTTCAGATTTTATAAGCCAGAAGTTTTTTGACATACAGACAGTATAGCAAAATCCACCATCTGTGTAAGATGGCGGATTGTCGCATGTTAGTTATATAATTGCAAAATTTTTTCTCTTGTTTTTGGACCAACAATACCATACCCTTGATCTTTTGATGATTTTACAACACCGTATTTCATTTGAAATTTTTGTACTGCACGTTCGGTAAGTGGACCAAATTTTCCATTTATCACACCTTCAGGATACACATCTTTTTCTTTCGCAAGTACTTTTTGGAGTGCTGAAACCTCATCTGACACCATTCCAAATTTAAGCACTTTTGTAATTGAGATTTTTAATGGTGCACTAGTAATAGATTTCACATATTCTGAATATGTTGCATTGATTTCTTTGCGAGTTATTTCACCTACGCTTCCGAATTCAACGTGTATCAGTGGATACTTTGAAATTAATGTTTTCTGAAAACGCGTAAGTGCATCGCGTGTTTTAAGTCCAAAGAAGGTTGTTTCTTTTCCTTTCGATCCGACACCGCTACTTGAGATGGCATACCCTCTATCGTTTAAATATTTTTGAAGGAATAAAACTTCACCATCTGTCATTTGGTATGACAATTTTTTTGTGATGATGTCATTTTTATTTGGTGTGGTTGTAGTAGCTACTACTGGGACGGTTGTAGTTGCAACACTTCCACTTTTTATTCCCTGACAACTTGCGGTTGTGACATTGATTGTTGCAGGTGAAGTCTCAACTGAAACTGCATTTCGATACTTTACACTATACGCATATGTTGTGCCGCAGGTAAGTCCAGTATCATTCCATGTATTTGTTGAAATCCATCCTGAATTTTCTCCTGTTCTAGAAAAATAATATCCCGATGTACCAGTTGTATCATTTGTGAATTGATCAACTGACAATCTTGTAGTTGTTTTTGTTATTGAGGACGCAGTGAAATTTGTTGGAGTTCCCACAAGAGTATACACTGATGCAAAATCTGATGTTGGACTAGAATCACCTAGAGTATTGTATGCAGTGACATATCGTCCAGAATATTGGGTATTTTCTGTAAGGCCAGTCTCTGTGATTGATGTCTCATCAGTACTTGCAAGTGTGGCAAGTAGTACATCACTTGAATCATATAATTTAAATCCTTGTTCGTTGTATGAGTTGTCAGTAAATGCCCATTCAATTTCAGTATCAGAAACTGCAGTTCCCACACCTGCTGTTGGGGCGTCAGGTACACTATCTGTGCGCTGTACACTGAAACTTTTTGTTGAAGCATAGCCGCCAGAATAAGTGAATGAAATAACTCCAGACCCATCAGAGGTGACGGTCGTATAAGAAACTCCATCTACGGAAACATCATAGCTTGTATTCGGAGAAAAATCTCCGATCGTGTGCACTGCTGACAATCCTGTGTTTACTGGTGTTTCTGTCCATTCTTTGAGATAACTACCACTCGTGGACCATGAACTTACAGAAATATCCATCCATTGTGCATAACTTCCTACACCAAATCCTCCCACTGGTGTCACTTCTAGATCTGCAGTTGCACCACCATCAGTCACAGTTGTGTAGCGATATTTTCCGTCTGCATACACTCGAACACTTTCACCGACTTCTATTTCATGTGTCCCAAGTGTATATGGCGGCTGGTATTCATATGGACCCATATCAGGTGTTCCATAGATTGGATTTCCCTCAATGTCTGTTGTGAGAGAAAGGTCTGTTCCCGCATCAATCGCAGGAGATGTGTATTGTAAATGATAATCCGCAGTACTTGAAAATGACCGTGTCCAACGCTGACCATTTCCATCGGCATCTGTACCACTTCGAATATAATCCACCACATCTTCAAGGTTTGGTGCTTCCACTCCATTATCAATCAATACATCCACAAATGCTTTCCAGTTTGCTTCGCTGTAATCATCAGTATCATGACCGAGTATCAACATTGAACCTCCAACATACCCCATCCAGTCAAGTAGTGTCGCCGCATTTCTTTCAATATCAGTCGTACCAATATAATCTGGGATAATTTGCCATGCACCATTGTATATCTGAAATCCGGCAAGCAAAGGATCTCCACTCGTCTCGTCTGTAGTGAGTGTATAACTTCCAGAAGTATCAGATCGAAACGCACCTAAAAACGGAGTTGTTCCTCCTTTCGCAAAATATCCGTGGGTGTCTGTTGAAATCCAATTACGGAAATCTGCATCATTTGCTCCTCCCGGTGTTGTTTGAGTGTTCACAACAAGACCCTTTGATTCTGCAAGAGCTTTTTCCTCAACAAGTTCTGTATAATAAAATCTATTTCGATTTAAAAGAGCAGTGTATTCAGATGCTGTGCTCACTCCTGTCACAGATGCGAGTGCAGTACTATAAATCCCTCGTCTTTTGTTTCCTAGCCCGCTTCCGTTTCCAGTATCAATCACAGTCGCAACCCACCCCGACTTTGTATTAATTTCATCTACAAGTTCTGCAAGAGTGTCATATGATGCATTTGATTGCGAAAGATTGATTGTATAAAGCGCAGGGCTTCCACTTTCATTCATAGTCAAAGTTCCTGTCCAATCCGCACTATCTGCAGCTGATTCGTCTATCGTAATATCAATCGTTGAACCTGCGGGTCCGTCAACAGTAATCGCATTTAGATTTATTAAACTACTATGATTCCGTGACAAAATACCAATACCGTGTCCTCTGCTTTGATATGTCAAAA
>DALYDM010000011.1:0-386 GCA_031973235.1 Minisyncoccota bacterium
TTTTTAAATAAACAACTAGATAGGATACACCACGTCTAGTTTTCAAAGAACTTAAATAATGGCGAGGAGAGAATATACTCTTCTCGCCCCAAGGGGTGGTATTGAGTGCAATACAACACACGACAGAACGCCAGATCGTCATTTTTTAATTAACTTAATTCCTTCTGTAATATATTTATCAAATGAATTTTCACTCGAATACGCACTCTGTAGCCACTTCGGTAATCCACCAAATGTAAATCGTTTGAACTGTGAAGACATTAGAAATATACATCCTTTGTCATCGACAGAGCGTATGGTTCGTCCGCGCGCTTGGAGCATCTTTGTGATTACTCTCCATGTCCACAATGCCCATCGTTGATTTCCAAAACGTTTCTCCTCAAATT
>DALYDM010000011.1:396-18940 GCA_031973235.1 Minisyncoccota bacterium
GATGGATATCCAGGTCGAAGATAGAATGTAAACTGGGCAATGCCGTCAGGTAAATCAATTCCTTCGCCGTATTGCATCTCAGTACCCACAAGCACATCTCCCAATCCTTCACGAAAGATTTTTATCGCTTCGCGTGGTTTGATAGTTTCGTCGTAACTGATTGCAAGAACTTTTTCTTCTTCTGCAAATTTCATAAACTTTTTACGTTCATCTTCAGAGACTACAATTACCAGCGAGCGAATTCCTTGTCTCGAAGCCTTCTTGACTCCATGAAGAATTTTTCTCAATGTACGATTTTTATCATTACGTCGCATCCCTTTAACTGAAAGATTTTCTACATCATTCGGAACAAAGATTCGAGTATTGTTGATTGGAAAATCTGATACGAGATCAATAAATTCCCCAGCAATTCCAGTTTCCTGAGAAAGAATTTTACTATCTGCGCCAATTGTTGCTGACATAGAAAGATGTTTTTCTGGAAGTAATCGTGTTTTTGTGAGTCCTGAAATCGCATAACTTTTGACTGTAAGTACATACTGAGCTTTTTTGCCTTCTTGAATTTCTTTGTCCCAGAACCCAAATACATAACTAAGTGGTTTTCGCTCCTTTGACTCAAGTGCGAACTCCAGAGACTTTACGTATTTGTAGAGTGATCCGGTAAAGTCATCAAGTTGCTTTAGAAGCTCCCTGTCTTTTTTGACATCAATTTTCTTGTCACTGATTGCTTTTTTGATTTTGTAATCAATGTTACTTCGTTGAATTTTGAGAACAATCTTCAGCAGTTCACGTAAATCCTCATCGGCAATCAGACTGGTTCTTTTTCCTGCTCGGTACTGTGTGATAATACGAATCATTGTGTCACAAAAAAGACGAACTTGTTTTGCTTCTGTAAAACACTCAATACTTGTGAGCAGAATCCAGAATTCTTCAAGTGTGTGATCACTAATCTGATATTGCATTATACTTCGAATTGAGTTTGCCCATTTATGGACTTCATCAACAACCACTGCGTAAGGAAGCTCCTCTCGTTGAAGTGCTTCAAAAAAATAGTATGCGCTTGTACATGCGACAAGAGCGCTTTGTCGTGACTTATACTTTGCGAGAAGATAAGGACACGGCTTTGCTCCGCGTTCATGTGTATCACCTGTCTCGAGGTCCACTCTGTGCGGGCATTCTTTGAGAATCGCACAAGGAATTTCATCCGCCTGATGTTTACTGTCATAGTAAAGACACGGATATTCATTGCGCCCATACATTGCAGTGATTTCAGGGTATTGCGTAACAACCTGATCAACAAGTGTCTTGCTCGGGCATACATAGAATCCATTTTCATTTTCACCACAGTGGGTTTTTAGAAATGAATATCCAAGTGCGGTTTTACCAGTACCTGTTGGGGCTTGAACCATGAGCTTTTCATAGACAGGCATTTTGCCTAGAACTATTTTTTGATTAGGTCTTGGCTTGTCGTGTGCGTGAGCAAACGATGCCACAAAATCTTTTATCGATTTTGCGGGCTGATGTTTCTGCTGTTTCATTTTTTAGTTTATTAAAGATCTAATTACTTTTTACCATAAAAAGTTATTAAAGTCAAACAAGAAAACCCTCCATGAAGGAGGGTTAATGTAATGAAGAGATTCGAATATCTCTTCCCAAGCCTAGCTGTGGCCCACAACAGAACGCACCGCGCAACACTACAATATTTTTTTATATAATTTATAATACAGGAGTATTTCGTCCTGTAAATTATTCTTGAAAGAACTTTTGTTTAAATAATGGCGGGTGATTTTCACACCCGCCCCGCACATTTCAATGATGCACTCTACGTTAGTAGAACTAGCGACACCTATATTTCTCATTTAGAATACTTATTATTTAGCGGTTGTGTGATTTTAAAATAATGGCGGGTGATTTTCACACCCGCCCCTCACGGCAGGCTACTAAAGACTGGGCCACTACAGGTTACGCCAGGCTACGGCACAGTACTGCAGAAAAATCTATCAAACCACAAATTAATTTATGATTTGAATAAATTGGCGAAGGATCTAGTCCTTCGCCCCTTGATGCAGAATTGCTAAGTTTGCTGTACTGGACTACGCGCAGCAATATATTGAATTTTAAGAACTATTGAAACAATGGCGAGGGTTAAAATTAATTTACCCTCGCCCCTTACAACTGATCGCATAAGTGTGCGAGGCGTAGCCGCGCTATGCACTGTGTTTTCAAATAATATGCACTATAATTAGTTTTATTTTCTACAAACACTCAAAAATTTAAGTGCTTGATAAAAATGGCAAGGTTTGATGTGTACATCTCCCCTTGCCCTTCAGTGGACGTCGCCTTTCTATGGTGTGCTCAAGTGAGCCCCAGATCTCTGGACAGAACGCAGTTTTTTTATTCTACAATTTCAAATTCAGCAACTGAAAACATTCCAAATGGACCTTTTTTTGCGGGACGAAAATCTCCAAGCCCTACACGTGTGCCGGCGGCAGAAAATAGTTTTTTGATGTTCTCTAGATTACAGCCGTCCTCTGCGTTTGTGTTTACTTCAACCTGAAGTTTTATCTCCCAGTGTTTGAAGAGTGGCCTCACAATTCCCACAGCTACTGATTTTCCGGCGTTGTTAAGCACACCACGACGCTTGTCTACCAGCCATCCTTCTTTTGGATGAACAAATTCTTGTTCTGCTTCAGAGAATTTTTTCAAATCAACAGGTTCGAATGCAAGAAATGTTGCACCCTGAAAATCAAGAAATCCAAAAATACTCGTTGATGAAGCAGTAGAGATTTGTTTTTTACCGTTTTTGACATGTCGTCCGGCTTCTGCAAGACACGCTGTGAGATACTCAATTTTTATCCCAGGCTTGCCCTTGTCATTTTTTAATACACGAGAAGCAGCAATATCCACAAGAGGGGTATCGTTGTTTCTTGGACCTTTTGGTCTAACACCGATGAGTTCATCAAGAGTTTCATCCGACATAGGATTTTGCAACATGCCGTTGCCTTTGGATTTGAGGGTAATGTTTACCTTCACCGTACCATTTGTTTGTTTTGCCATTGTTATTTATTTTTTAAATTTGTCTTAGTATTATCATATATAATTGTTTTTGTCAAGTCTTGATTGGTATAATAAAAAAACAGCAGAAGTCTATTATGTTGTTGAATTATAAAACCTCCCGTTTTGGGGAGGTTTTATTTTGAGTATGTAGTGTGTATTTAGCATTGCATGTTAAATGTTGTATGTTTTACCGTACTCTAGAGCTCAATCTTTGTGTGCTCAGTGTTACCGTAAGGATTCTTCACAAAATCTTGATTTCGCGCTTTGATAGATAGTCCCACACGTCCTTTTTCTTTATCGACAGACATTACTTTGACCGGAACTTTCATTCCCACTTTTAGTACATCATCAACTTTCATTATGCGAAACGGAGCGATTTCAGAAATGTGCACCATCCCATCAGTGTGTTCGTTGAGTTTTACAATCGCACCAACTTCAATTATTTTTACCACTTCCCCATCGTATTCTTCTCCCACTTTAAATTCATGCGTGAGTGATTCAATCATCTTCTTTGCTTTCTCTGCGCTGCCATTTTTTCCTGTGATATAAATTGTTCCGTCGTCTTCGATTGTTATTTCAGCCCCGGTGACTTCTTTTATATTTTTTACAGTCTTCCCTCCTCCGCCAATGACAAGACCAATTTGATCTGGATTTACTTTTGTCACGATGATTTGTGGTGCGGATGGTGATATCGATGAACGTGGTTCTGGGATTGCTTTGGTGATTGTTTCTAATATGTGAAGTCGTGCAATCCGCGCTTTTTCGAGTGCTTCTTTGAGAATCGATACTGGTACTCCAGATAGTTTGATATCAAGTTGGAGTGCAGTGATTCCATTTTTTGTACCACCGATTTTGAAGTCCATATCTCCATGATGATCTTCTGGTCCTTGGATGTCGGTCAGAAGTTTGTATTTTGTTTCATCCTTTTCGTCCATCATGAGTCCGATAGCAATGCCCGCAACAGGAGCTTTGATTGGCACACCTCCATCCATGAGTGCAAGTGTCCCTGCACAGATAGATGCTTGTGATGTTGATCCGTTTGATGCCATACACTCAGATACCAATCGGATTGTGTATGGAAATGTCATCTTGTCTGGAATGACTGGAGTAAGTGCTTTTTCTGCAAGGAATCCGTGCCCCATTTCTCGACGATTGATTCCACCCATTCGCCCTGTCTCTCCAACTGAATATGGTGGAAAGTTGTAATGATGCATGAAACGCTTTTCTCCTCGAATTTCCATTCCATCAAGCACGTACGCATCTTGTGGTCCACCGAGAGTCAGAACATTTAAGACATGAGTTTCTCCTCGATAAAAAATTCCTGCTCCGTGATGAAGTGGTGATATTCCTCCTGCTTGAGCAAAGAGTGGTCGAACTTCATCGAGATCTCGTCCATCAGCGCGAAGATTTTTTTCGAGTGCACCCTGGTGGAGTGCTTCATCGATTTTTCCATGAAGAAAATCTTTTGCACTGCTGTGTATCTCAATTGTTTCTTTGTCGACTTTCACATTTCCAGTGAGAGGAAATGTTGCTTCGACGAGCTCGTCCCACAAGTCTTCGGTGTCGTGAATATTCTTCTTGCTTTCGTTTGAAAAAAGTTTTTCTGAAAGGGTTGGTGCGATGTGTTCTTCAAATAATGTGACTACTTTTTCAGGCAAAACAGGTTTTGGAAATTCCATTTTTGCTTTTCCTTCACGTGCAATAATTTCTTTTTGCCAGTTTTCAATCGTGGTGATATGTTCCATTGCCATATCGAGTGCACTGTTTATTTCATTTTCTGGAAGTTCAAATGCAAGTGATTCAATCATGCATATACGTCCACTGTGTCCGCACACTGTAAGGTCGAGATCGTACCCTGTGTCACCTGTGTGTGGGACGTATGTATCATAATGAAACCCTTCTCCGTTTCGTACTCGTCCGATGTGTACTGCACCGACTGGCCCTGCCCACGGAATATCTGATACTCCAAGTGCAAGTGATGCTGCGTTGACTGCGAGTACTCCAGGGTCTGCGCTTCCGATTGATAAAACTGTAGTTACGACCTGTACTGCATTCTTTATGTGTTGATCAAAAAGAGGTCTGATTGTGCGGTCGATTATTCTTGATGAGAGTATTGCTTCATCAGAAGGCTTACCTTCTCGTTTGTTGTACTGTGATCCAAGAATAAGTCCCGATGCATAATATCGCTCAAGATAATCGACAGTGAGATTGAAAAATCCTTGATTGCCTTGTGCACTTTTTGAAATCACCGCTGTTGCAAGTACAATTGTATTTTCGCATTTAAGCATGACTGAACCATTTGCTTGATCAGCAAGATCTGAAAATACTGCAGTAATTTTCTTACCCGCAATATCAATGTGGTATTTACGTGTGTTCATGTGTTGTATAAATCTTCAGGCGTTAGAATTGAAATCGTATTTCAATGCTACATGCCTGAAGATTTGGCTAATAGTAATACATGAAGTATACGCTTTTCGAACAAAAAAATAAAAAACCCTTCTCGTGGAAGTCCGTGTTACGAGAAGGGTTTGTGGATGTCGCGCTACTATGCGACTTTTTTAATACTGAATCTATGGTCATCAAGAAAAATTACTTTATCTGCTGACCTAATAAGATGTCGAGACATGAGTTTTGTATAACCCATAACCTCAACTTTTTTATGATGTGCATGCGCCAAGTCAATGAGTGACTTGAAGTCTCCGTCACCAGTTGCGAGCACAATTGTGCTGACTAATGGATCAAGTATAAGCGATGTTGCATCAATAGCGAGTTCTACATCAAGGTTTGCCTTTAGTGGTTTACCGAGTCTGCTTAGTTCGCATTGTTTGGTGTGTACTTGTATCCCATAGCACGCAAGAGTTTGTAAAAAACCATTACTCGCTAAAGGATAATTTGGATGTGTAATAACATATGCTTTTGCAACAACAAGCATACGGTTACAAAGTGCCTCACGAAGCGCGACATGATAGTCGAGCCGTCCATATCCTTCTTTTTGTGCACAGTACAGATTTTGTGCATCAAAGAGGATTCCGACACGGGGCACGGGCGGAAGTGAAATTGTGTTATTCAAATAATTAATGTACTTTTGTGGACTTCTATTTCGAGAATACGCTGTTTGATAAAAATTGCAAGTTTTGAATAATTTAAAAAACCGACATATGTCGATTTTTTAAATGCATTATTTGATGAACCTGTTGCGGGATTTTTGAACAGTATGGATTAAGTTTCCAATATAGCCCTCTTTGTGTAAATCTGCGTACAGTTCATGAAAGTCCGCGTCTCTATTTATCTCCCTATCAAGTACTTTCTTGGGTTTTCTGATAAGTCCATGAAGTCGTCACATGCTTCACGAAGTTTACTTGAAGAAGATTTTCCAAATGAAACAACTTCGACTTGGATCCCAGAATGAATTTGAAGATATTCGACAAGAGGAATAAAATCACCATCTCCAGAGAGTATGATTATTGCATCGAGTTTTGGAGCCATGGTGATTGCATCTACTGCAAGTCCTACATCCCAGTCTCCCTTTTTTGCTCCACCTGTAAATATTTGAAGATCCTTTGTCTTTGTTTCGACACCCATTTTTGTGAGTGCATCAAAAAATCCTTTTTCGTCCCCAGCTTCTGAAGTGATGACATATGCAATAGCTCGGATAAGTTTTCGTCCTGCAAGTGCTTCTTTGATTATTGTTTGAAAATTAACTTTTCTTTTGTATAAATTTTTTGCGCTGTGATACAGATTTTGTGTATCGATAAATATTCCCACGCGCTGTTCGGGATGTTTGATTATCATAAAAAATTGCCATAAGGCTTTAGATACTAAGCACTTAAAATTTCTGCCTGTATCTTTAAATATTAAAAATCGCAATGTGTTTGTGCAAAGAACTTATACTAGTATAACGTATTCTTTGTTGTCTATCATTATGTTTTTTCCAATCCTCCTCATTTGAAACACGGATATTTTTCTGGTGAAAAATTCCTATACTCGCGCCGTCGCGCTCCGTAATGTTTCAAATGAGGAGGATTCTGGTTTTTTGAAAACCAAAGAAAGATATTTTGTTTTATGCATGTATGAAACTAATAAAAAAACAACGTTTATGCAACGTTGTTTTTTAGCGTAGAGTTCGCATTTGTTTGCTACTAACTAAGCTTCATCTTTTTGACAATTTCTGCGTGAAGAGCCTTGTCTTTTCTTTCAAGATATTTAAGATGACTTCGTCGATCTGCAACCATCTTGATAAGTCCTCGTCGTGAGTGATTGTCTTTTTTGTGTTTCTTCAAATGTCCTGCAAGTTCGTCAATTCGTGCTGACAAAATGGCGATCTGTGTAGGAGATGACCCTGTGTCCTTTTCGTGGATTTGAGCCTTTTTTATAACTGATGATTTTTTCTTTGCTGTTAACATTGCTCTTGCATAATATCATATATTATTTAAAAAAGCAAGACCTATTCGTATAGTAAAAATAATGTCCATTTTTGTGATGCTAAATGAAAATTTATCTAGTGACACTCAGATACCCCAAGGAAAATCGCCCTGTCTAGTATTCCATAGTGAGAAAATTTCAAATAAAAATCCGGCAGAAATGCTTCTGCCGGAAGTGTTCATTTAATGTCTGAAATTCGTTCAATCTTCGGTTTGAGGAAAGAAAAAAAGATGCTTGTAATCCATGTTGGTATGTATGCCATAAGGATTGTAGTAATCAACGGAATATGTCCAATTTTGGTGAAGGATCCAACCACATGCAGTGCGAAATACAGCACCATCCAGCACACTGTCAAAGAAGATATTTTTTCCAAAACCTTCCCCTTTTCAATAAGTTCCTTTTTGTGCCAAATGATATTTTCGATTGGATATATCACTAGGCAGTATATTGCCCCACCAATTAAAAATACTGCGACAAGTATAATCCAAATGACTATCCCAGGATTTTCGTGATCGTGGTGTTCCATACCATAACCACCATACGTACCATCGTTTTGTTCGATGTTTTCTTTTGTTTTCATGTTCAAATATGCGTTTGTTTAATTCACTTATAGCACAAATTTAAATTTAGTCCTATTTGCTTTTTGCTATACTGTAGTTATGAGTTCAGTCTTAGAAAGATATAAACGTGAATTTCTAGAGCACGTAGAAATTGAAAAAGGAAATAGTCTGAAAACCGTCGAAAACTACGACAGGTATATTTCACGCTTTCTTGGATTTGCGAAAGTGTCAGACCCAAAAGATATTAGTGATGACATGCTTCGAGAGTACAGACTTCACTTAAATAGAGAACCAGGAATGAAAATCAAAGGTCAACAATCTGGAACACTCAAGAAAAATACTCAAAATTATCATCTAATTGCACTACGAGTATTTTTGAAATATTTAATGAAACGTGGTGTGACTTCTCTTTCTCCCGACAAAATAGAACTCGCAAAAGTGAAACCCCGCAGTCTTGATTTGATTGGTGGTGATGAACTATCTCGACTTTTGAATGCACCGAAAATGGCTTTGTCTTCTGAGAAGTCTACACCAGAAGACAAAGAGCGAGCATTGAGAGATTCAGCTATTTTGGAACTCTTTTTTTCTACAGGACTTCGTCTTTCAGAACTTTGTTCTCTCAATCGAGACTTGGATTTATCAAAAGATGAATTTTCAATTCGAGGAAAAGGCGAAAAAGTGCGCGTAGTTTTCCTTTCTGAGTCCGCAAAAGATTCTATAAGAAAATATTTACATGTACGCAAGGATATGGATGAACCTTTGTTTGTAAATAAAGCAAAAGTAAAATCAAAGAATTCTCGAAGTGATTCACGTCTTACTCCGCGCTCGATAGAGCGACTTGTAAAACACTATGCAATCATGGCAGGAATATCAAAGAAGGTCACACCTCATGTCATACGTCACTCGTTTGCGACAGACCTTCTTTCAAATGGTGCAGACATTCGAAGTGTTCAAATGATGTTGGGTCATGCAAATATTGCAACAACACAAATATATACACATGTGACTGATGCGCAACTTCGCGAGGTTCACAAAAAGTTTCATAGTAAAGGAAAATAAAAAACCCACGCAAATGCGCGGGCGTTTTTTAATATACCGATGGTCGGTCTTTTTTGATGTCGGTAAAATACCGCACAGCTTTTATTGATAGTGAACAAAAAAATACAACGACGAACGCTATTCCTAGCTGAAGTGGCTCGGTAGGTACAATCTTTAATGGAATGTTCACAATACTTATCACAATGAAAAGAATATTTATTATCAAAATTGCTCGTGTGTCACCCTTTTGACTCCAACGGGCAACCCACTTGCTTTCATGTATGGGTTGATAGCTTCCGCTTGTCGATAGTACATACATTATCGAAATCATTATTGTTATTCCTGCAATAATGAGCAGTAGTTGTTTCAAATCTGCAGTCCCTAAGATGTCAGGAGTAGCAAGTAGTAGGCTTAGGAATTTTGTCATGACGCTATGTTTTTAAGGTTTACTTTTATCCTATACCCATTTTATTTTTTTGCAAATAAAAATCCCCTTGTGGTTAAGGCAAGGGGATTTCGACTTTCGTTCTAGGATACTACGTTAAATGGGTAGTCCTAGATCGTCGATGTTTGTTTGCATACTGGATTTCAGCGATATCGACTGACTTGTCCTCTCTCTCTTGTTGTTTGTTGGGACAACTGAGGTAATAGAGGGTAAGTACACAAGACCGAGTATTACAGTGAAAATTCCAGTTACTTGAAGCATGATTAGCCTCATGTGGTTATATTTAAAGAACGGAATATCAATATATAGCAAACTCAAAAATAATGCAAGAAAATAGCGCCACGTAGTTTGTGGCGCCATCACAATACTAGAATGCACCAAGCCAGTTTCTAAGCATGCTCAGAAACGCTGATTCATTTCCTGGGAAATGATTTCGTTGTAGTTCTGATTCAGAACCATGACCTTTTATGAATCGGTCGACCGGGATGAGTTTAGCCAATTCTCCTTTTTGCGAATTAACTATTTCTGCATACATGCTAAAAATAATAATTCGAGCATGTGCAGGTTGGGTGTTTCGAATTTGATGAATAATTTCTATTTCGTCTTCATCTCCATCTTGAAATTCAAGCATGAGTATGTCGATATCAACACGCTCCTCAAGATATTTCAATAATGAATCATGGGAATAACATAGAAGTATTCCAATAGAATATGTGTGTGTGATTTTTTCTATTGTTACTTTGATATTTTCCCCAAACTGCTTGTCTGGTGTATAGATAAGTATTGTTTTTTGCTCTCTTTCGGTTGTCATTGGTGCATGTTTTTTATTACTATAGACTTCTTTTGCTATTAGTCAAACAATGACCACATTGTTGTATAGTGTTTTTTGTTCTATAACTAAGATATGAAAATTCTCACTTGGAATACAAATGGAATTCGAGCGACACATCGAGACGGCCTTTTTCTCCCTCTTTTCAAAAAATATTCTCCAGACACGGTGTGTCTTCAGGAGACAAAAGCCGAACTATCTCAACTTCCTGATGAGGTAGTGAATGTTGATGGGTATCATTCATATTTTGAATCATCTAAAACACGAAAAGGATATAGTGGTGTGGCAGTGTATACAAAAGTAAAACCTGACAAGGTTGAGTACGGAATCGGAGTAAAAGAATGTGATGATGAAGGTCGCACACTCGTGCTTTATTTTGGGAAAAGAATTTTAATCAATTGTTATTTTCCAAATGGTGGTGGTGCACCAGAGCGACTTGAATACAAACTTCGTTTTTATGATGAGTTTTTGAAATTTATTGAGAGAAAGAAAGCGCAAGGATTTGAGGTGATTTTTTGTGGTGATGTAAATGTTGCACATGAGGAAATAGACCTTGCTCGTCCAAAAGAGAATGTTACACATGTAGGATTCTTGCCAGTTGAACGTGCATGGGTAGATGAAGTGATTTCATGCGGATATATCGATGTGTTTCGTCATGTATATCCAAACAAAACTGATGCATACACTTACTGGGATCAAAAGTCTCGCGCTCGAGATCGAAATGTTGGATGGAGAATTGATTATTTTTTTGTATCACAATCTTTGATAAAAAAAGTACAATCAATTTCAATTGAGAGTGAATATTTTGGAAGTGATCACTGCCCTGTTGTACTTGATATCAAATAGTCTTGCGAATTTTTAATGGCGTGCTACTGTATGCTTCTGAACCTTAAACAAAAAAATATTGTATGTATCAAGAAAAATCATCTTCACCTCACACTCAAAAACATCTCAGTCACTTTTGGGTGACTCTGTTCGTGTTTATTCTTGCAGGAATTCTAGTGTTGGTACTTACAGCAAGTATGGTTGGAACTATCCTCCCTGTTATATGCTCGATAGTATTTAGTGTTGCGGTATATAATTTGCCACAAGTTATTAGTCATCGCCAAAAACGGTTGAGACGTTTGAGGGTATACTGTACCACTGGATCAGTGATAGTCTTTGCTTGTTTTGTTGGAATTATACTTATTGAAGCTTTAGAAAAAAATAATACATATCACTTTGAATATATTAGAGGTGTTCAATGTGTTATTATTGCAACATATCTTGCAACTTCAGCAATCATTAGCAAACGATTTGATAAAGATGAACGGCATATTGAGAATCTCAAAGAGAAATCTCACACTCACAACACTCATACCACATTACATTCATGAGAATACATAAGCGGGAACCACCCGCTTTTTTAATTTGACTATTTTTATTTTTGCTGTAGTCTGGTGACAGAACAAAAAAAAAGAACATAATGAAAAAAATCCTAGGAATGGCATGTATTCTTATCTTGAATTTGTATCCATGTGATACTCATGCACAAAACAATGTTGGTATCCAACTCTTTGGTGGTGTTGGATACAGTCCTCGAGAACGCGCCGGAGAAAAAATGCATTTTGGTTTTGGATATGACAAAGAATTATTTAATGGTAATAGTTTTATTGGAATATCCATGTCCGGAAAGCGTCAAATCTTGCGGCAAGAAACAGATACCTCCGCTGCTGCAAGATCATTTTATGTTTTGGAGACAACGACAGGGTTGTCGATAAACGAAGAGAGATCAAAGCTATTTGCTGGACCAGTTGTGATTATTGGTGGTGGTGTGTGTTGGGATAATTGGAAACTTGATGGTCCATTTCCTGTATTTTTTTCGACTGCACTGCAGCTTAATATCAATGTTCCAAATGATATTGAGTTTGGAGAAGAAAAATTCGGGATAGGATTTTTCGGGCGATGTGTATATCAAAATTTTTATTATCGTGTCGAAGGTGAAATAAATCCCCCGTCTCAATCACGAGTCAATCCAATGATCGCGTATGAGTTTGGGTTGAGGCTCACATTAAAAGGTTCTGACTGAAAAGGTCTAAAGTGTCTCTCACGAGACACTTTTTTTATTATTAAATTGGAGTTAGAATGTGCGTATATGAAAATGAATGAATGGCCACCCGAGTCAAAACTAAAAGAAATGGTGCAAATAGAGGATAAATCACAAGTAAGTGCAGATTTTATAAACGAATATACTTTTCCTCTTGGTTTTTTAAACTTGCTTTTGTCTGGTGATTTTAATATCGAAGACCAGTCTGATATCGATGAAATTATGAATTCATTTAAAATGATTAAAGAAAAGGGGATTCGCACATATGAAGAGAGATTTCCCTCAAATGAATTTCAAAATCCAGTTAATGAATCAAATGAGCTTGTTGTGGAAGAAATAGATAAAAGAATCGATCGTATTAAAGATGTATTGCTTCAAGAATGGACACTTGAAGATATAGAAACTAAAAGGTCTGAACTTGAAGAAGCAAGAAATCAAATGCATGAAATTACGGCAATCGTTCGAAACGGCATTCCCTACCAAGATCTCATTGTTGAATCAAAATAAAATCACCAACATGGGTGATTTTATTTTGTAAGACTATGGTGTTCAAACATATTTTTATTGTAAAAACCACCTCAGGTGTATATAATTGACATATTTTAAATTTAGTGTATAGTTACAAAAAACATGAACATGTATACAGATGTAGAAAGTTTGAAAAAAGCACTTGAGGTAAATGGATTTACCTCAGTGAAGTTTCCTGGTGGAGGTGGAAACATGCGTCAGCATTCATCAATAGGTTTATTGTGGAATGTGGTTAGAATAAAGAATAATCGAAGTGTGATTGCACTGCTCGTGCTTCCCTTCAGACATATTTCTCCAAACGAGAGAATTACCCATTTTTCTGAAATTGAAACTCTTGGTGAGACACCAAAAGATACTGTCCGTCGAGAAATTTTTGAAGAATCAGGAATCTTGATTGGGACTGATATGTTCCAAGAATGCTGCAAAATTGAAATTCCAGTTGGTGATACACGACTTCAAAAATATTCTTTTTCTGCGAAAACTTCATTTGGCCACTATGAGTATGTTGAAGTAACAAAAAATGAAGTTGAGCTTGGGTGTGGTAGTCCGATTGTGGTTGAATTAAAAACACTTATCGATTTTTTAATTCCTATGACTGACAACACAAGCACATACAACAAAGTCTCGCTCCGCCGTGCACTAGAGAAAAAGATTTTATTCTCACAGTTTACGAATGCTGTATCAAAATGGTATGGACAACTTCTCCGCAAATTGCCAGTAGAAGAAACAATAATAAATAAGTTTAAATTTCTTACCCTGTAATACGTTACAGGGTATTTATTGACATAATCAAAAATATGTGATATTCTGATTGAAACCAAATTCACAAAAGAAAAATGAAAAAAATCTTGATTGCAGTATTTGCAGGAATGATGTTTTCAACATCAATGTATGCACAAAAGAAAATCACTGTATACAATTCTGTTGCGTACCCGGACAATTCCGGTGACAGACTCCACAAAGTTGCAAATGATTTTGCAACACGGGTTGGTGGCCTCCTCAAAGAAGAATTCCCGATGAGGATTGACTCCACTTCACTTCTTGTAAAAATGGAGTGCTATAACGATACAATTAAGTTGTCATACAGTGTCACCTTGGTTGAATGTGATACAAATGATGCACACTACTACTTCGACAGAAGAGGAGCGCTAAGTAAAGATGTTCGCCCGTATGTGGCTGGCATTGATGCTGAAACAAGGTGCTATGAACAGTCACTTGTGGTCGCCCGAGCCTTCAAGAAAAAATACAACGCAATAGTATTTGATGCGTATGTGGATGTAAATGTAAAGTGTGGAGGATACACATATGCTTTGTCAGAATATTTTCTTGCAGCAAAAAGATAAACATAATACCCAGCCAAAATTTTTTGGTTGGGTATTTCTAATGTATAAATGAATTTTTATATCCAATACTTCTTCCTGATCGCTTTTAATTTTCTGATACACAAGAGTTTATTATTTAAACCATTATTCTGTTTGTTCAATAAATTATAATTCTATTTATAGAACAAAAAGTATCCCATCAGTTTCTTTCGGAGTGTTTCGGCTTTTTTCTTGTTTCGTTCGATAACGACTTTTGAGCGCCGTATTCGCTCGAGTATTTCTTTTAGTTCTGTCTCCACAGACGGCTCCCATGTGCTGTATTTTTTATATATCTCGTCGATTGCTTTTGTTGTTGTGTTGTCTATTACTGTATTAAATATGTAATCACCAATAACAGTAAGTCCAGTGTTTGCTGATAATGTTGTTTTTTCTTGGTATGCAATTTCGGGTCCATACTTTTTGTGACGACGAGTTGTTTCTAAATCTAGCCTTGTTTTGTTCCCTACAACATAATAAGTTTTTACTTTGTTTTGCTGCGTCCATTTATATAACTCTGTTTGAAGATCTGATCGAAACAGAGACCAGAATTCATGATAACTATAAAAAAGCACTGGTTCATTGAGTTGTTTCGCAACCATATAAAAATAGTGCATCCAAAGAAGATTGAGATCATGAATAGATTTAAACTTAAATACCATACTATCTCCTTCTGATAAGGAGAGGATTTGTTCAGACACTTTTGCATTGTAGTTTTTTTGGACATCCGCCACGAATGATTCAAGACGGTTTATCCATACAGTATTTAAAAGCACACTTTTCTTGTGTTTGGTTACAACCTCGCCATGTAAAAGTTCACGAAGTGCTTTATAAAATCCTTGTTTTGAGACATTGAGTTCCTCCTGAGTCTTTTCTAGAAGAGATAGACTATCAAGTGGCCCCCTAGAAAGAAGTGAAACAATAACCTCGTTTATTTTTGATTTTGAGGATAAAAGCATGATTGTATTCTAACTGAAAGTAAACTAAAAGTATACTAGAGTAGTATTTTATCCAATATTTATGACTATACGTCAATAGTATTCTATACTCTTCTCAGAAATATAAGATGTCACTTAAAAAATTAAAAATATGGAACTCAACAAGCAGTACAACAACATTGCAAATAATTTTGCAAAAGCATCAGGAGGAATGAATATGAAGTCTGTGATCGCTTTTAATTCTGCACTAGATCGAATAATCACACAAAATATCACAAATGCGCTTGATTTTGGTTGCGGATTTGGAGACTTAATTATATCTCTTAAAGATCGGAACATCATTTGTGCAGGAGTCGACATTTCTTTGGAGATGGTAATGCTTTCAAATCAGAATACAGGTGCAGATATCCGCTGTGAAGACTTCGCTGAAACAACTTTTGAGGATGCTTCGTTTGACCTTATTGCTTCAAAATGGGCAATGCAAACCTCTGAGGAGATTGATCCGATTTACAGAGAGGCGCAGAGGTTACTCAAAAAAGATGGCTATCTCGTGTTTCTTGTTGTGCATCCTCTTAGACAGTTTTTAGAAAAGAAAAAGTCAGGTAAAGATTATTTTAAAAAGGAGATTGTCGATTCAGTTATATTTGATGGAGCAATTACTGTGTACGAGCCATCACATACCCTTAAAGAATATCTTAGTGAGACTTTTCTATCACTTTTTAGATTGGAATGTATTGATGAAGGTTCAGAATTTCCTGCCGCAGAACAAATTGGAGGTGATATCTATCCAACATACCTAATAATCACGGCACAGAAAAAGTAATTCAAGAACCAAAAGCCATCCTTAAATTTAAGGATGGCTTTTAAATTTCTCTTACACTTTATGTTTCTTTCTTATCTCTGCAAGTTCCACTTCCTCTACTTCTTCTTTCTTCTCTTTCCCCTTCTCACCGAGTTCTTTGAGTGCCTTATCATCAAGTATGTTGAGTTCGAGTGTGCGAGATTTGAGGTATTCAGAATTGTTTTTTGTGTCGTCTTCTAAACATTCATCAAGCAGAGCGTGGAGAATCCAACCCATTTTAGGTCCTGGCTTGATGCCGAGTTCTTTGATAAGTACTTCCCCATTAATTTTCAGCATTCCCACAGATGTTGGTGCGCGAAGCGCTTCTTCGATCATTGCATGATACTTGCGCAGTCTGTATGAAGTTTCATTTTTCTTCATCCCTACTCTGTCACATTCACGTACTTCCATCAAATCCCAAATATTTTCTCGGCCAACATTCACGATTGTTCTACGCACAGCAGAAAGTGTGATTTGTTTTGTATCTGAGAAAAACATATGATAGCGGACAAATTTCACGACGAGCTCGGTGATATCTTTTGGAAATTTCATTCGCTCAAGAATCTTTCTTGTCATATGTGCACCCACGACTTCGTGTCCAAAAAACGTGTACTTCCCTGCTCCTCCAGCTTTTGTACCATCCCATCTGCGAGTACGAGGCTTACCAATATCATGAAACAACGCAGAAAGACGAATCGAAAGAGGAAGATTCTTCTCTGATGCATGCCCAAGTGCATGAAGCATGTGTTCAAATACATCATATATGTGCTCACCTTTTTGCTCACAACCCACACCCTCTTCAAGTTCTGGGATTATATGTGACAACAGGCCAAGTTTTTGTAATAGTCCGATTCCAGCAACTGGATTGTCTGACATGATTATTTTTTCAAACTCATCGCGAATTCTCTCAGATGAAACATTTTTTATGAGATCTTTGTTTTGTGAAATTGCAGAAAGAGTTTCTCCGTCGATTGCAAAACCAAGCTGTGTGGAAAAACGAATTGCACGAGCCATCCGAAGCGCGTCTTCTTGGAATCTCTCGTTTGCCTCGCCGACTGTGCGCACCACTCTGTCCTTTATATCGGACAACCCTCCCCACTCATCTATAATATGTCCTTTATAAAGGTCATAGGCAAGTGCATTCATAGTAAAGTCACGTCTTTTAAGATCCTCACTTAGAGTTTGAGCAAATTTTACTTCATCTGGATGGCGATTGTCTGAATATCCTGATTCTGTGCGGTATGGAGTGATTTCAAGAATTACAGAAGGCGTTGTTTCATATTCGAAAACAACCGCAACTGTTCCAAAGGTGTTTTCATATACAGTTTTGGGAAACAATCCGATGATTTGTTCTGGTGTGGCATTTGTGGTGAGGTCCCAGTCTTTTGGCTCGCGCCCTATGACTAAGTCTCGAACACACCCTCCGACAATGAAACATTCAAAACCCGCATCATGAAGTACTTTTAGTGCGTTTTTGACGTAATCAGGTATTTTGTTGTGATCAAGAGTGGTCATTCGTTTGAATGATATGTGCGGCTACCGGGAATCGAACCCGAATCTCATCCTTGGCAAGGACGTGTTCTACCACTAAACCATAGCCGCTTATCGTTATTTATTACTATACATCTTAAAAGCTAGCTTTATCCAAATAAACAACTTTCTTTTAAGTGCTGTACTCGATATTATAGTAGTTCCGACCCCAAATTGCAATTTCCTTTTGGTTTCCCTTCCTTGAATTACTTGAGTTTTATAAAATTGTGAATTGTCGAGATTGAGTTCCTTTGACCATCTATCGATACACATTTTTTCGTCTAAATCTGGGTATAGGTGAAGAAAAATCCGCACCTTTGCTCGATCAATTCCGAAATATTTCGACAAAAAGTGAATAAATACTCTGTGTACCTCAAAGTCTGAGTTTGCAATTCTTAATGCTGGTCTGCTTGCCTTTTCTCCTTCCCCAACGTAAAGCATCAATCCTGCATGAAACAGCGGCTCATTTTTGTATACCTCAAACTCCTTTACTGCTTCTTCTTCAGCGAGTCCATAATTAAATGCAAACTTCACCCTTCGCACCATGTTCAACCTCTTCATTTTTTCGTGCCCAAGTGCTCGCTGTTTCTGCGAGTTTTTCTCTGAAATTTCTTTTGCCCACTCCTCACCTCTGAACCACTTAGAAAGAGTCCCTTTTGATATCTTGAGCTCCTTCATTATTTCACGGTATGATTTTCCTTGCTTTCTAAGGTCTATGGCAATTTGTCTATCTCGTCGCATACTGTATAAGTATAACACAGTGGTTCATTTCCTTACAATATAAGGATATTTGCTATTTTCCAATAACAGTGTATAGTTATTGTGCTGTTCAGTTAAACAGTAAAGCTTAGATGCATCCGTGGTGAAATGGATATCACAACGGTCTTCGGAACCGTTATTGGGGGTTCGAATCCC
>DALYDM010000012.1:0-18899 GCA_031973235.1 Minisyncoccota bacterium
CGCATTTAGCGGAAGTGAGCACAAAGTATCAACATGTTTTTTACTGATTACTCTTTCAATTGAATTTCTCACAAGAGAAAGATTGTGTAAGTACACACGTTTATCTTCTTCATTCAATAATTTAAAGATTTCATCATTATCTTGAGCATTCACACCCAAAACAACGCACATACTCATTAGAATACTCACTACGATTATTTTTTTCATGACTTCGGTTTTTGTATATACTACAACTATATATAATTTTGTCAATGATTCACCGGCAAATCATTTCTTGCATTTTTATCAAAAATTTGGCATACTATTTGGCATGGAATCATTTTCTAATGTACTACCGTGGATTCAGATTATTCTTTCTGTAATTCTCATCATCGCGATTCTTCTACAGCAATCTGGCACAGGACTCGGAGCAGGCCTAGGTGGAAGTGACTCAGTTATCTACCATACAAAACGTGGATCTGAAAAATTCCTTTTTAATCTGACGCTCGTGTTGGGAGTGCTTTTTGTTGCACTTTCTATCGCACAAATTCTTCTTTAATTTAGTTCCATAAGAAGAACAACGTACATTAGTTCATTTTGTATTTATGGATCAATCACATAGTTTTTTTACACGTGGTATTCTCAAAAAATCATCGCTTACTCAAGCATTGCATGCACTATCAAAAAAAGAGTGGTACACATTTGTAGTATTTATTTCATTACTCATTCTTTCAACATTTGGCATTCTCTGGAAAATAAACAATGAATTTCTCGTCGATGTGCCCGCATATGGCGGAACAATCCATGAAGGAATCGTAGGGACACCGCGATTCATTAATCCAATTCTCGCATTATCTGATGCAGATCGAGACATCACATCACTTGTCTATTCTGGACTTATGAAAAAACTTCCAGATGGAACATTTTTTCCTGATATGGCTGAGTCATACTCATTGAGCGATGACGGTCTGGAGTATACTTTTGTCTTGAAACAAGGTATTACTTTTCATGATGGATACCCTCTTACAGCAGATGATGTGCTTTTTACCGTAAATAAGATAAAGGATCCTGTCATCAAAAGTCCGCGACGTCTCAACTGGGAAGGTGTATCAGTAGAAAAAATCGATGATAGAACAATCACATTCACACTCAAGCAACCATTCGCGTCTTTTCTTGACAGTACAACAACTGGAATTGTACCCTCACATATTTGGGCAGATCTTACACCAGAAGAAATGAGTTTTAGTGATCTCAATAATTATGCTATTGGATCAGGACCGTTTGAAATTAAATCTATTCAAAAAAAATCATCTGGTATTCCAAGTACATATGAACTAAGATCATTCAAAAAATACATACTTGGTCGTGCATACCTAAATAAGATAGTTTTTCATTTTTATGCCAACGAAAAAGACTTAGCAAAAGCTATATCTTCAAACGACATTGATCATGCAAGCGGCCTCTCACCTTCTTATTCTGCAGAACTTGAAACTGATGGCTATCAAGTTGCCAACGGTGTACTTCCTAGAATATTCGGACTTTACTACAACCAAACACAAGCTCCAGTATTCACAGATAGAAATGTAATAAAAGCAATCGATACTGCAATAGATAAAGAAAAAATTGTACGAGAAATTCTCTATGGATACGGTTCAGTAATTGATTCACCTGTGCCACAAAAAATTGTCGGCATGTCTGACATTACTCCATCATCGTATGATTCTGCACGAAATATTCTTGATAATGCAGGATGGAAAATTAACGCAGATGGTGTACGAGAAAAGACAACTGGAAAGGAAACAAAGAAACTTGAATTTTCAATTACAACAATTGACTCACCAGAACTCACAAAAGTTGCTGAATATATCAAACAAGACTTATTGGCAATTGGTATTCCAGTTGAAATTCGTGTGTACGACATGGGAACACTTAACCAATCAATCATTCGCCCACGAAAATACGACATGCTTTTGTTTGGCCAGATAATCAACCACGAATCTGACCTTTTCGCATTTTGGCATTCATCTCAGAGAAATGACCCAGGTCTAAATATTGCACAGTACGCAAACACAAAAGTAGACAAACTTCTTGAAACATTTATTTCTGAACTAGATGATGACTCACGATCAAAAACACTCTCTTCATTAAGGGATGAAATGAAAAAAGATTTCCCTGCAGTATTTCTATATTCTCCAGATTTTACATATGTAATACGCGATGACATTAAAGGTGTCGACATTAGTGGAGTTGTACAACCTTCAGACAGATTCTCAACTATTACTTCATGGTATCTTTATTCGGATCGTGTGTGGAAAATATTTATTAACAAGTAATTACTATTATTAAAAGAACAAAAAAATATGACTGAACAGAACAAACAAGGCCGATGGACTCCTCGACAAAAACCAAAAGGGACTCATCCTTCTCCTCACCCACAACAACATAAAAAGACTCAACCATCCAACGATGGACAGAAGACTCATGGTCACTCAGCGAAAAAGGCTGGGCCAAAAGCTCGAACATATCAATATTCGGGCAAAGGTGCTCCCCGAGGAAGAAGTCCGCAGCAGCACCGTGGTCACAAAAAAAATACTACAATTCCACCGGTACTTCCTGGTGTTATTCGAATTATTCCACTTGGAGGTGTTGAAGAGATTGGAAAGAACATGATTGCAATCGAAACATCAGATGATTTGATTGTTGTTGATGCAGGAATGCAATTTGCATCAGATGACACTCCTGGAATTGACTACATTATTCCAAACACTCGATATCTCGAAGAAAGAAAAGATAAGATCCGCGCAATGATTATCACGCACGGACACCTCGATCACATCGGTGGAGTTCCACTTGTACTTTCACGTATCGGAAACCCTCCAGTCTATTCGAGAAATCTTTCAATTCTTCTCATGAAGAAACGTCAATCAGAATTCCCTCAACTTCCCGCATTGAATGCACAAATTGTAGAAAAGGATCAATCAATAACTCTCGGTAAAATGCATATCAAATTCTGGGGTGTCACTCACACTATTCCGGATTCTATGGGAATCATTGTAGATACTCCATATGGTCAGATTGTCACACCTGGAGATTACAAACTAGATCATGTTGATGGTATCCCAACTGCAAGCGAAGAAAAAGAATATAAGCAATTTGACAATGCAAACGTATTGCTTCTTATGACTGACTCAACCAACATTGAGAACGAAGGTTTTTCACTTCCTGAATTCAAAGTACACATCGGACTTGAAAATCTTATTCGTGAAAACAAAGGCGGAAGAATCATCATTGCTGCATTCGCATCACATATCACTCGTTTGATAAAAATTATCAATATTGCCGAAGAGTTCAACAAAAAAATTGTAGTTGAAGGTCGTTCGATGAAAAACAATATTGATATTGTCATTCAAGCAGGACTTGTGACACCAAAAAAAGGAACCATTATTCCAGTCGAAGAAATGGAAAACTATCCTCACGACAAAATAATTGTACTTATGACAGGTGCTCAAGGAGAAGAATTCGCTGCACTAAACAGAGCAGCAATGGGTACTCATGCAAAATTCAAACTCCGAAAAGGAGATACGATTATTCTTTCGGCATCTATCGTTCCAGGAAATGAAATTGCAGTTGCAAAAATGAAAGACGGACTTGCACGACAAGGTGTAAACATTGTGACATACAGAACATCCGGTGAAGACTATGTCCACGCTACAGGACACGGAAACAAGGAAGATATCAAATGGCTCCACAGAAAAACTCATCCAAAATTCTTTGTTCCTATTCACGGACATCATCACATGCTTCAATCTCATAAAAGACTTGCAATGGAGCTTGGTATGCCTGAAGAAAATATTGTAGTACCTGACAACGGAACGATTATTGAAATTATCGAAAATGGTACGAAGATTGTGACTCGACCAGAAAAAGCACCAGGGGCACCTATGATTGTTGACGGATTTTCTGTTGGTGATGTACAAGACGTCGTGATCAGAGACAGACAAATGCTTGCACAAGATGGAATGTTTGTTGTGATTGCATCAATTGATACAAATACTGGAAAACTTCGAAAGTCACCTGATCTCATTTCTCGCGGTTTCGTATACCTCAAAGAAAACCAAGAGCTTCTTCGACAGGCACGAATAATAATCAAAAAAACTATCGAAGATAATACCCAATCAATGAATCCTATCAACTTCGACATTATTAAAACTGTCATAGGAGATCAAGTTTCAAAATTCCTATACCAAAAAACAGCAAAACGTCCACTTGTCATTCCTGTGATATTATCAATGTAGGATATGATGAATAGAATTTTTCGCACACCGCTTAAGATGCTTTATGCAGGTACAGTTTTTTTTGCATTTCAAACTGCTATCACTGCATATATAAACTCAACCGCAATTGGGAATCATCTTCGTGGTAGCGATGTTGGAATTATCTATAGCAGCTCTGCCATAGTGACACTTCTCGGATTGTATTTACTTCCACACATACTTAAAAAGTTCGGAAATTTTAAAACATCAATTTCACTTGTCGCACTTTCTTTAATGTCACTAGTAGCAATTTCAAGTGTGCGACATTCTAGTATTTTGTTGTTTTTCATTATATATCTTGTTACAAGTACTTTGATTTCGTATTGTCTAGATATATACATTGAGCATTACTCAAAAACAGAATCAACAGGTCAAACACGCGGAATATACCTTACTCTCATCAACGCAGCGTGGGTCTGTGCGCCGTTTATTGCAGGACTGCTTGCATCAAGAAATATATACAGCATATATGTACTTGGAGGTCTAACGACCCTTCCACTCGCAGCTGTATTAATTCTGAAATTTTCCGATTTCAAAGATGCACACTATCACCACATTTCATTTAGAAAAACATTTACCCGATTGCTCGGATCAAAAAATTTGAGGAACATATTTGCGTCAAATTTTTTGCTCAATTTTTTCTATTCATGGATGGTTATCTTTAGTCCATTGTACTTGCACAACGAGCTTGGCATCTCTTGGTCGACAATTGGAATAATTTTCACCGTAATGCTCTTACCGTTTGTACTATTTGAGTATCCACTCGGTAAAATCGCAGATAAAAAAACTGGTGAAAAAGAAATTCTCATTGCTGGATTTTTGGTAATGAGTATTTCTACAGCACTCTTTGCATTTAGTTCAACAGCATCAATCATACTTATTACTGCAATTCTCTTCTTTACACGAACTGGTGCAAGTATGGTAGAAATCATGTCTGAAACATATTTCTTTAAAAAGGTGGATGAGAACGATCCAGAAATGATTAGTATTTTTCGATACACCTCACCACTTGCATATCTTATCGGACCGTTATGTGCAACAGTAGTCCTTCAAATGTTTTCTTATCAAACCCTATTTATTGTACTTTCAGTCATTTTGCTTTTAGGTATATATTTTTCGCATGAAATCACAGACACAAAATAATCAAGGTGAATCAATACGACTCAATCTCCACATGGCACAGGTCGGATTCACCACTCGTCGTGGTGCTGATGAACTTATCAAAAAAGGAGAAGTTTTTGTAAATGGAGTCATGGCAGTACTTGGCCAAAAAGTCTCACCAAAAGACACTATCGAAATCCGAAAATACACCCCAAATGTCCCATATGTGTATTTTGCATACAACAAACCCGTTGGAATTGTCACAGTAAATCCAGGGAGTGGAGAAAAGGATATTTTAAGCACCACAAAATTTCCTACAAAAGTATTTCCTGTAGGACGACTCGATAAAGACTCACATGGATTGATCATTATGACAAATGATGGACGAGTCACTTCCCATCTCTTGTCTCCAGAAAAAGAACATGAAAAAGAATACGTAGTTCAAACAGACACAGAGTACAACGAATTTTTTCTAAATAAACTTTCACGAGGTGTAAAATTTGAAACATACACAACAAAACCATGTAAAACAAAAGGCTTAGGACCTGACACTTTCTCAATAATCCTTACCGAAGGCAAGAACAGACAAATCAGAAGAATGGTTTCGGTATTTAGACATTTTGTCAAAGATCTGAAGCGTATCCGAATAGAAAATATCAAATTAGGCACACTCAAAGAAGGAACATTTCGTGTAATTGAAGGCAAAGAACTTGATACATTTTTGAAAAAAATTGGAATAAACAAAACCCAGTCATTATAACTGGGTTTTTAATTAACATAGAATAAATGGAACATCGACTCCTTCAAGAATAAAATTTGACGAAACGACGCTAACTCTATATGCTTCTCCGCATAAGTTAAACACGTGTATCACATCATCATTCTTCTTAAGACTTTTATACTTAGCCATGCAAATAATTCTTTGAGGTGCATTAGTTACTGCTAATTTGAATTGTAGCAACTCCTCAAATGCAAGCACGAGAGATAAGGTACAGAAGATATCCTGAATAAAAATCCTTTGATGTGAAGAAAAAATCTTTTCAAGATACATTCTTGTTAAAATTCCAGTTTCTTCAGACGATGCAATGAAGAATGACTCTGTAAAAAATGAATCGCAATTCACTAGAAAACCAATTTTCCGAATCGGAAAAGTGAGATTTTGATTTCCCTCTCCATTCATTACCCACGGGCGACTTGAAATCGAGTTTGAACATAGTGACATCACTTGGTCCTTTCTTATTTTAATTCGCATCAGTTCATCACTAAGGAGTAATTGATTGGTCACACCTTGCCTTCTTTTTACAAAAGCATTTTCTTTCTTCAATAAAATCTTTAATTGTCGTGCATAATGAATTTGAAGTTGAATAATATCGTGTGCAATATTTCTTCTCACGAAAGAATCAACTTTGAGTGCGTCAGAACGATAGTCATTAGCGAGTACATCGATGTCAGCTTGTTTATTCATGTGTATTGGGTTTTAAGGTTCAATTTTTTGTCTGAATTATACTGTATACGACTGACGCAAAATGTCAATAGAAAATCGGCACGCATAGTGCCGATTTTCTATTCATTTTCTTCTGGTGCTTTTTCAAGTACAACGCGTACTTCCTTTTCCGCGCCCTTGGAGAGAATTTTAAGATTAAGCATATCACCGATTTTCTTATCGCGAATTATCATCGCCAAATTTGTATCTTCGTCTAGTTTTTTTCCATCAACTTCTAGGATAATATCATTCTCAACGATTCCAGCTTTATCAGCGGGTGACCCAGGAATAACCGCAAGATCTTCTTTTGTCTCTCCTTTCGAAACTATTACTCCGTAATCAACTGAAAGATTATTCTTTTCCTTGAGCGACTGAGTAATTTGAGCATATCTCACCCCAAGATATGGTCTGACAATCTTTCCGGTCTGACGCACTGAGTCAACTACATTTTTCACTGCGTTTGAAGGTAATGCAAATCCAATATTTTCAGAACCTTGTGCCACCGCCACATTTACACCCACAACTTCCCCTGAAAGATCCAGAAGTGGACCTCCAGAATTCCCTGGATTAATCGCTGCATCAGTTTGAATAACATGATCAAGAAGTTCTGACTTGCCGGCTCCATCACTTGCGGTAATTGATCGCGCAAGACCAGATACAACTCCTACGGAGACTGTATTTCGAAACTCTGCCAACGCATTACCAATTGCTATTACTGATTGCCCAACCTGAATTTTGTCTGAATCAGCAAACTCAAGATATGAAAATCCTGTACCTTTGACTTGAAGCACTGCGATATCCAGTACACTATCTCGGGCAAGAACTTTCGCATCATATTTCTTTCCATCATTGGTAAACACTGTATACTCCGCATCCTTATCACTCACTACATGTTTATTTGTCACAAGAAGTCCTGTTGATGACACAAAAAATCCTGATCCACCGCCAATCTCCTTTTTTTCTGTTCCGTTTTGTTTTACTTTTGGAGTATTAAAAAATAATCCGGGAAACATATCTCCAAATGGGTTTGATTGCTCATAATAAGTTTCGTACTTAGGAACGTCTTTAGTTATTACGATAGAAACAACCGCCGGGCTCGTCTTCTTAACAGCATTTACCACAAATGATTCTTGAGTAAATGCTTTTAGGTTTGCATTCTCTGATGTGTCAGATTTTGAGGTAGTATCTTGAGAATAAAAATCAGTCGCAAGCATTCGAAAAAGATACCCTCTATTAGAAATCAAAAGTATCGAGACAATCACCATCACAACAAGTGCCCCACAAACACCAGCAACAAATGGTGACATGTTCATTTTTTTAAACTTCGACACTAGCTGAGTATAAAATTTAGATTGATTATTATTACTTATCACTTCTCGATCAGTATTCTCATTAACTTCATTTTGTGCTTTGTGGTCAAACATACAAATATTAATTAATTACCGAATAATAATTTTTCTTTTTTTCAATAAAACCTTCTTGAACAAGCTCCTGTATTTTTTCTTGTATCATATTTTTTTTATTTTTCAAAAAGGGAATCTCATACATTTCATCCAAAGTCATTTTATGACTTTGCAATATCTGTCTTAGCAATATACTTCTCACTTGTCGACCAGATCCTTGAAACTTAGTTTGTTTTCGATAGTGAGAACTTTTTATATTCTTTACTTTATGAATCTTTTTGAGCATTACCCCATAATCCATAAGTGCATAGTACCACTCACGAGGATTACTTCTGTCTAGTGTGCTCTCGACAAGTCGTAAAATATCTTTGTCATGAACCAATCCCTTTGAGTTTTTAAAAAAATAATCAAGGTACACAGTTCTGATATTGGTTTCAATAAATACTAACGGTGCATTATATGAAAATGTGATTATCGCCTTGGAAGTATAGTCCCCAATCCCAGGCAATTCCAATAGAACCTCTGGTTCCTTAGGTAGATGCCCGTCATAAAGCCCTACGACCTCCTCTGCTGCACGTTTTAGATTCAAACCTCTCCTATTATATCCAAGACCTTGCCAGCTCTCCAGGACGTCTTTTTGGCTCGCAGACGCAAGAGAAAATACTGTTGGAAAACGTTTCAAAAATGCCTGATATTTGGGCACAACGCGATCAGTTTGAGTTTGCTGAAGCATTACCTCAGAAACCCATATACGATATGGGTTCTTTGTTTTCCTCCATGGAAAATCTCTCTTATTTTTCTGGTAGTAATCCCAAATAGTTTTCTGGAATTTTTTTATATTTCTCATATTCCCAACTCTTTCAAAAACGCTTTGTTTGATGGCTCTCGCCCGAGAAAGTCTCGGAGTAATTCCATTTCATTTTTTAGTGCACCTCGTTCAAATATTTTCTGACGCACTTTTTTCCCGAGTTCACTATTAAATATTCCTTGCTTTTTAAATTCACCAAACACCTCATGTGCATATACAAGTGACCAAAGATAACTATAATACCCTGATTCATATCCGTGCATTATATGTCCAAAACTTGCAGGAAAAAGGGATTTTTTTGATGGAGCAATTCCAGTAAATTTCGTACGTAACAAGGAATTATATGTTGCCAAATTTTTAACATTCTTGGTATGAATATCTTGATCAAAAATTCCAAATGTAACCTGTCCAGCAACACCATTTCCAGCGAGAAAATCTTTTGTACTCAACATTTTTTCAACCAACTCAACTGGAATTTTTTTTCCTGTTTGATAGTGCTTACCAAGCATGCCAATAACTTCTTTATCCCACGCCCATTGTTCAAAAAATTGCGATGGCACTTCCACGAAATCCCATGCTACTTGAAACCCACCAAGTGATGCGTATGGTTGCTGTGTTGATATACCGTGTAATGCATGTCCAAATTCATGAAATAGTGTAACAACATCTCCATGTGAAATTATTGACGGTGAATCTTTTGTTGGCTTCGCAAAATTACACACCAATGCCATAATCGGCAACACTGTCTTTGTATTTTCAATTCTTCTATCACGAACCTCTGTCACACATGCATGACCATATTTCCCTTCACGAGGGAAAAGGTCTACTACGATATACCCAATCACGTTTTTTCCAACTTTCGCCTCCAAGACAAAAACATCTTTATCCCACACTGGCATTTTGACTGGTATTAGGCTAATTCCAAACACTTTCTTAACAATAGTAAATAGAGTCTTAACAACATAATTCATTTCAAAATATTCACGAACAACTTTTGAATCAACTGCGAAATGCTCTTTCTTGTACTCTTCACTTAAGTACGCTGATTCAAAATACTTTACACTTGAATCATCTTTAAAACGCTCTTTTTTATACTTTGCAAGAAGTTCTAAATCACTCTTTGATCGCTGTGAGACTTTTTCCCAAAGGTCGTTTTCAAAATTCATTACTGTCTTGTAATTCCTAGCCATTCTTCGCTCTATTTGATAATCAGTAAAATTTGCATACCCAAGAAGACTTGCAAGCTCCTTTCGCAGCGCAATAGTTTTCTCCATAAGCACCAGATTTTCTTTTCCACCTTTTTGAGCAAACAAGTCAGCCAACTCTTTACGCTTTTTTGCATTTTTTGCTTGTGCCATAAATGGCAACATGTGAGGATACTGAAGTGTGACTTTATATTTGCCGTTCTTATGTTCGAGGGACTCAATATAATTTTCTGAAAGACCCTCAAGTTCATCCTTGGTCATCCACAAGTGTGCGTTCCAATCATTCAAACGCTTATCAAAATCAGAACCATATTTTGAAATAAGATTTTTTATTTCTTTGACTCGCTTGAAATCTTTTACAGACAAATCAAAACCCATTCGCTTATACGTAGCATAATATTCATCAAGGAGTTTTTTATCAGCATCACGTACTGGTTGGTGATGTTCATGCACATACTTAAGAGCAAAATAAATTTTTTTATTGTAAATAATTTGAAGTGATTTTTTATTGGTCCATTCAATCATTTTCTTCGTCATCTCTCGAACTTTTTTATCTGGAGATAAATTTTTGAGAACCTCCATTGGGCGCAGTACATCATTTCCTTTTGTTTCGACAGACTCAATTGCAAGGACAACTGATTCAAAGTTTTGCTTAGTCTGCGGGAGTTTGGCAATTTTTTCATATACTTTCTTTTTGTCAGAAAGTGCCTTTTCTGCCTCTTGTTTAATCTGTGCTGGAGTCCATTTTACAAACGAAAAATACTGTTGGATGTCTTTCATGTACGTTATTTTACTTGGAAATGTCCCCGAACGCAAAAGTCCCCACACGTGGGGACTTTTGCGTTTATATAAATTTATCAAACAAAATAAATGAGTGATTCAGAATCCACAATCCAAACAATACAAGAAACACAAGGAGTCCAAGAATAAAATGCTTGTAATGCCGAATTCGAACTTCGTGTATTAAAAATACCAATAAACCAAATGAGACAATCACCATAAGTACTATCAACACATAACTCACTATGAGTGGTTGATTTGCAAGAATACGCTCAAAAGTCGTTGAATACTTTGGTGCAGTTTTTGGGGCTACAAGTTCATTTTGGATTGGTATATCAATCAATGAATTACTTTCGTTTTGTGCAACAACAAGAGTATCATCTTTAAATATTTCTTGTACGTACACTGTACTCTCATCATCAGTTTCTGATGCTTGCGCTGAAAGCACGCTCGCAGACTGGTTTGAAAGTGCGACAGAATTTTTTGTATCAGTACTTTTTGTTACTTTCGTTACTGGTGTAGTGTTTGGCTTAATTTTA
The DNA here is from genome assembly GCA_031973235.1 of Minisyncoccota bacterium. GTDB lineage: Bacteria > Patescibacteriota > Minisyncoccia > Phycocordibacterales > UBA9973 > JAGOQQ01. Next base: position 11,612 of record DALYDM010000012.1, read on the forward strand.
GGCTTCCCAAACATCTGAACCACATATGTAGTTTCTTTGCCTTTTCGAATACCCTTTTTTGTAGCTATTCCGATTTCTGTGAAATGTTCATCGATAATATTCGCTTTGTGCGTTGGAGAATTCAACCATCCATTATTTACTTCTTCTGACTCAGAAAAACCCACAGCAAGATTTTCTCCTGCATACGAAAAAGAATATCCTGCTTTTTTAAACCAATACCAAGGCGTGAGTCCTTCAGGACTTGTGTGTGCAAAATAATTTTTTGATACCATGTCGTTTACTTTCATGGTTGCAGCATCTACGAGGGTTGGATTTATGGTGAGTATTGGCTTCTTTTCTTTAATTCGATTTGCATTAGTTAAATCAACAAGTACCGAACTATACACATTTCCAAGTAATGACGTTGAGGTGATGAGATAAGAACTTCCAAAAGAGGTTACGCTTAACACAAGTGCAACAACTAGCATTGAAACCAAAGTCACCTCTCTTAAAATATGAGGTTTGTGGTCATTTTCGCTATGAGGAATAAAATAATCTCTAAACAGCTTTCGCATATTTTAATTATACCATATTTAAATAAATAATCAAGTCTATTCTTGTCTTTGTACACTCTCACTCACATTGGCAACAGAATTTACAAAATTTGCACTGTAATTATATCGCGCATAAAAAAAGAACCCTGTGACTAGTACAATCAAGCCAATCAAAAATGCCATTCTTTGATACTCCCCTTTGATAATAATATGAAGCTTACTATCTGTGAGCACAGAATTTTCGAGTTCTTCGAGTGTCTCAATTTTTTCCTCTATCACATCAAGAACCTCTTTGTCCTTTTTGATAAGTTGATCGACAGTGACAGAAGGTACTGATTCGAGGACTTCAACCTCTTCAAGTACATGCGATTCTTGTTCTTTAGCTTTTTTTAGTTCATTTTGCTCAGCTTTAACCTTTTGTGATTTTTCGTACTCTTTTGAAAGTTCTTGATACTGAATAAGTAGTGGAACAAATGGATGTGAGGATTCAATTTTTTTCAGTTCTTTAATCGAAACAGAAACACCTGACTTCGTTGAAAGCAGTCCATCATACGGTAATTTTAAGACATCAAATAGAAAATGACGTAAATTCTTTGGTGTATCAATTCGATGCTCACCTACAATGTGTGCCAATTCATTTTCCAATATTTTGAGTTGTTTTTTAATTTCTTTAGTATTCATACAATATAAATCTATTTATTTTCTTGAATCACTGGAAGTGCATGAACAACAAATCTATGACTTGCAGTCCAAAGCGGAGTGCACGTATATAGTGTAAGTCGATCATCTTCGGTCGGTGCCTCAATCTGAACTTGTGTTGGTAAAACAGTCTCCGTACTTTCTACTTTATAAGTATACAATACTCCATCCCAAACAACATATATCAGATCTCCTGCAACAAGTTTTGGCAAATGATAAAACGTACTTGCTCTATTTCCTCCAATTGTTGCATATCTATGTGCAACTAAAACAGTATTTCCTCCTTTTTTTGGATCTCCAGTGGCAGGTCGGCGCCAGACCTTCTCATGAACCTGATTTATTGTCTGCGCTTCTATAATGTTTTCACTTACACCTATTGAAGGTATATGCATATAGTTAATTCCATTTTTCAATGCCATATCAACCTCACTCGGCAGGGCTACTTCAGAATTATTTTTATCGTGATTTACAATATATGAAATTTCTGGAATATATGGCAGCAGTAAAACGACAATTGCAAGTATCACGCCCGTATACCACAAAATATCATTTATCAATATCAATCGCTTGGCTTTCTTGTACAACGCTTCATTCATATGTTTATCATATCAAACAAAAAGACCCATACTATGGGTCTTTTTGAATCAATTCTGTGTATAAACAAGCATTATGCAAGTTTTTTGTCTTCTTTACGTCGTGCAAGAATGAAGATCATCAATGCAACTAGTGCTACAAAAGAGATTGGTGAGAAATCAATTCCAGTTTGAGCCAGTGTCGCACCAAGGACTTCTCCGTCGGCAGTTTTTTCACCAAGAACTTCTCCTGTATTTGAAGATGTTCCTCGACTTCCAGAACGAGATGAACTTCCGCCACTACTACCTCCTCCATTTGATCCACCATCTGTTTCTTCAATTACTGTACATGAAGTTGAACAAGTTGAACTTCCATCTGGTCCGGCATCACATGCTTCACCTTCGTCAAGCACACCATCTCCACATGACTCTCCTTCTCCGCCATTTCCACCATCATCATCTTCAACACATCGTACTGAAACTGAGTCCACAAATGTTCCAAGCGAATCACTTGTGTCTGTATTTACGAATGCAACACGTGTTGTTGCTGAAGTTGCAACAAATGATACAGAATCATCAGTCCATGAAGTATTTGTAAGTGAAGTTCCATCTTGTGATTGAGTATCTACTTCTGCTCCATCAACAGAAACCGAAAGCATGTTTGATGCTACACCTGGTCGTGGTGAGAAAGAATAACCAATTGTATATGTTTGACCAATTACAGTTGGAATATCTTGGTAGATTTTTGTTGATTCATTTCCATCAAGTTCAGCAAACTGATCACCTTCTTTTGGAGTCCATGATGAGTACCCAGCTTGCAACTCAAGTCCTGGATTTGGATTCAAAGAAATGTATTCTGCAATCCAATCAAGTCCTGATGTGAGATTTGCTACTATTTCCCAATCGCCACCATTTCCTGTCACAATTGGAGATTCAAATCCTCCATTTGATATAAGGTTGATTTCTGGATTACATATTGGGTTTTCATTGTCATCTTCAAATGTACATTGTTCTGTACAGTTTTCACCGCCATCACATTGTTCACCTTCCTCAACGACGTCATTTCCACATTGTGGATTTTCGTCTACACACTGCTCGGTTGGTTCATAGTGCACGTAGAATGCATCATCAGCTGAGTCTGTAGAGAACCAGAAGTGAGCATTTCCATCTGCCATCCAATATTCATCATTTGTTGGACTATATGGGAATGGTGAATATGATCCATCTGTTGGTCGTTCTACTTTATTATTTCCAGAAAGGTCGTTTTCTAGTGAGAGAATTGTTCCATTTGAAAGCTCAACATATCCATCGACATGCTCACGGTTTCCTTGTTGTTGAGTAAATTGACTTTGGATAAGTACACGAAGCTTGTTGTCGGCATATCGTTGTACAGCGACACCTGGGACATTGTCATAATTACCTTCCATCACAGGATCCACAACATTTAGCGGGAACCAAGTTCCTGATGCGATTGATGTTGTACCTCCTACGAATACATTTGATGATGCATCTCCGTTTCCACCAAATCCAAATTTATTTGTATTTGCAAAATTCTCAATAACAACACGTGCCATAAGCGGCTCTGGGATACATTCTCCATCATCTTCAAGTGTACATTGTTCTGTACAGTTTTCACCACCATCACACTCTTCTGATGTTTGATTTATGATTCCATCTCCGCATGTTGGTGCTGGATCTTCATCACCACAAGATTCTACTGTGTAGTCGAGTTGGTATACAGTTCCTGCTGGATTGCTTTCAGGATTTTGATCACCTGCCATGTTTGTTACTTCAACTTCAAGATAATTTCCTCCGTTGTTGAAATAATTTAGTTCACCGTTTGTGAATACGTGAGTTTTTGTTGCACCATAGTTAAATTCAGTTGCATCTTCGAGAAGTGTCGCGTTTCCATTGTCCTTATTGAGCCATGCCTTAAATTGATTATCGGCAGCAAGTGTAAGTGTTGCTGAAGTGACAACTCCATCTACTGGATCAGAAGGTGTAAGGAAATACTGTTTGAATGTCTTCGTTTCGTTTACGAGTGGTGTTTCTACGTGAAATGCATTCCAAATCCATGTTGCACCTGGAATTGAAGTCCATGCACCATGAACAAATGTTGCTACAGCATTAAGTCCTGTTTCTTTCACGATTGCTGAAGTATCACTCTTGAGGTGGTATGTTGTTGAAATAGGATTTTCACATTGCTCGATTGGAGTAGAGTAGGTGTTTGCCACAACAAGTGTTCGAGTATGAGCATCACCAATTACGGGTGCACTCATTGTGAGAGTTATGTGTCCATCTCTTTTTTCATCACGGCCTGCATTGTTTTCAAGATTTCCATCAAACAAAGTTCCGTCATAGACATCAAGACCACCTGGATTACTTAGTCCATGTTTATCGTTGTATTTTGGTGCTGACCATCCATCTGTGTTTGAAATAGATTCTTCACCATAAAAATAACCAGAGTTTTGAATAGTTGAGAATGCAAGATTTGAATATGTAATACATTGTGAATCATTGATTCCATCTGTACCAAATTCTCCACTTCCATCAAACAAATCAGCATTAAGTGTCAATGGTGTAGTAAACACTGCTGAAGCAGGTGTTGCAATCACTGCTGCAGGACCAAAGTCACTATTTGAAAGCCAAGGAATTGTAAATGTTATTCCTGATGGAACTTCTGAATTTAATGTTCCTTTTTCATCAAAAATTGCCTTACATACTCGAATTGAGCCAGCAATTGGATCTTCGTCATCACAATCTTTCTTTTGCTCACTGGTCAAATCTTTATCATCACATGAATGCGTCATAGATGCCTCACTAGACTTTGCAACTGAAGATACTTCATTGTTGACATCACCTAGTACTTCACCATTTTCTGATTGATTGTTTTCCTCTAAATCAGATGGGGAATTCTGATCATCACTTACTGATGTGTCAGATTCTTCATTGGATGCTGAAGAGTCATCTCGAACTTCCGAGGTGTCTTCGTCGCTATTGTGAGTATCACTTACCGAATCAGAACTTGAATCTGACTGTGATTCACGAACTGTGTCCGAATCAGAAACACTTGCTTCTTCTGCACGCGCAACTGGAACAAGTGGTACTGTATATGCTGAAACCATTGAAAAAACAACCAAAAGATTGATCGCTTTCCAAGTGAGTGTTTTCTTTACACTTTTTGAAAAAATATTCATACAAAATTATTTTTAAAATATTAATGATTCAAACAAAACATTTCTAACACCAAAAACTCACATACTTGACCAAAGTACATATATACTCACAATTCTATCATTAAAAGAACTTTTGTCAACTAATTCGCATGACTCATTTTGACACAAGAAAAGGAGGTATTACCTCCTTTTCAAATATTACTTTCCTGCTTCTCTCTCCATTTTGCTCAGTCTTGAATAATAGTCAGGAATCTCCTTTAAATGTGCCCATGCTATCTTGCCTGTCTCGCTCAAATCGTCATGTGTTATATCAGTTTCCTTGTCTCGTTGTCCGTGTTCTAATTCAATGCTAAGTCCAATTCGAAACTGTTCAATATCAATTTCCGAAAAACTAATACCTATTTTTTCACCAACCGATCGCGCTTCTTCATATGAAAACTCTTTTCCCTCTTTCATAAATTATTTGTTTGTATCAATAAAATTTATGTCACCAGGAATTGCAAACTTTGACTCATCTGCAACCCACGGTGCACACGAATATTCTAAATTCTGCATATATTCATTTCCCACAGAATCATTACTTACTGGTTTTGCATTTTCAACAATTTTAGCTTTGAATCCTGTCTTTGCCATGTCGGTCCAAGTATAGATAAATGTTCCATCTGATATCATGGTTGAATTTATTTTCATATTCACCTGAGGAACCGTACTTGTAAACTCTCCACGAATTTTAGCTCCTGCCACATACACTGTCCCAATACTCTCTGCAATAGAAACAGAGTGAGCAACAGAACATTTATAGGATCCAGTTTTTTTAGCTAGATCAAAAAAAGTACCCTTAAAAGTGAAAGGTTCTGCTTGAGCAACAGACTCTTCTGTTCCTTTTACTTCACTGGTATTACTACTCAATGAAGACGTGTCTGATGCAGTATATGTTGAGTCTTTCTTAACAAATGTCATATACCCACCAACAGCGACAGCACCCAAAAGCACAAATGTGATGATTGCTTTCATAAATTACATATATTAACTATATACTTCACAGTGTACTATAATTTTACGCATTTGTACCTGCCACATATCCAGTAGTCCAACAAAGTTGAAGTGAATATCCTCCACTCGGTCTGTTGATGTGGAGCAAATCGCCAGTAACAAAAAGATTATCAAATTTTTTTGAACGCATAGTTTTAGTATCTATTTCTTTCAAATCTATTCCACCATCAGAAACTACCGCTCGGTCATATCCCATAAGACCTTTGATTGACACGGGAAGTGCTTTCAATAAATCAACGAGTTTTTTACGATAAACTTTTGTTACGCTGTGTACTTTTGTGTCTGGATCAATTCCTTTCGCAAGTGTCAAAATCGCATCTGATGTTCCCTCAGGAGCAATCTCTTTAAACACATTTTTAAGTGCCTTATTTTTATGTGCATCAAAAAGTTTAATCATTCGATCTTCAAGCGCTCCATGATCTGTATCTGGAAATGCATCAATTTTTGCGACAACCTCACCTTTGTGAAGTAAGTCCCCGACATTTTTTGCACTATTTAATATAAGTGGTCCAGAAAGTCCAAAATGTGTAAACAATATTTTTCCAGTTTTTGAAAACTGCTTTACTCCTTCAACATAAAACGTAATTTTCATAAACGACAAAGAAACACCCGCAAGAGACTTCACCCATCCATCTTTTACTGCAAGTGGAACAATGTGCGGAGTTGGATTCATAATTGTATGACCAAGATCTTTCAACCATTTGAATCCATCACCAGTAGAACCAGTCTCTGGGTGTGACACACCACCAGTGGCGAAAATAAACGATGTTGCCTGATATTCATTTCCACCTGCCAAAACTCCACGGATTTTTCCTTCTTCTGTTGCAATCTTCACGACGGGTGACGAAGTCTTGATAGTGACATGTCCCTCGCGAAGATATTTTTCCATTACCTTAAATACATCAAAAGCTTTTTGTGTATGTGGGAACGCACGCTTGCGTGCCTCAACAACAAGAGGCAGTCCTCGTGATTCAAAAAAAGTAAATGTATCTTTTATTCCAAATTGCGAAAAAGGTGAATACAAAAAAGCCGCACCCTTACCATAGTGCTTCAAAAGTGCATGAGTGTCATACTCAGCATTGGTCACATTACAACGACCACCTCCAGTGATCTTGAGCTTCTCGCCGAGTTTTGGATTTTTTTCGAGGAGTAAAACTTTCTTGCCAAGCTCTCCTGCGCGACCAGCTGCCATAAGCCCCGATGATCCACCGCCCACGACAATTACATCATAGTGTTCAATCTTTTTTGCCATTAC
>DALYDM010000013.1:0-12056 GCA_031973235.1 Minisyncoccota bacterium
ACCTGCCACCCCATCATTGCAAATGATGTGCTCTACCAGATGAGCTAACGGCCCATATATTATTGTTGCTTTCACGATGCGCTACAGATGTTCTAACCGCCCAAAACGATTTATGCCTCCTAGGTAAAACAGGATGCAAAAAACTATACTCCGTAGTATACCAACATTTGTAATTTTTGCAACAGTTCACAGTATTGAATTATTTATCGTGATATACTTTAACCATGGACGCATTTATCCAACAAACTCAAAAAAAATCTCACACATTCCTCGTAGTAACATTTTTACTCATAATGCTTTTTGCATTTATTAGTATTGTCGGAAGCATCGCAGCAGGTAGAAAAGTCGACTCACTTCAAAGAAAAACACTCTCAACTCGCGCCGAAACTGCAGCACTCTCAATACAATCATCACTCGTAAAAGAACTTAGTGGTTCACCAGAAGATATCAGCACTCCAGAGTATCAATCGCTCAAAAAACTTCTTATTGACATCAAACGAGTCAATACTGATGCGCAATTCGTATACCTCATGGGATTGCGAGGTGAAAAACTATTTTTCTATGCAGACTCAGAACCAGTTGATTCAAAAGAATACTCTGCCCCTGGAGATATCTATGAAGAAACAAGTATTGATGAAGTAGAAAATTACCAAAAAGGAACACCCTTCGTGCAAGGTCCCTACGAAGACAGGTGGGGCAAATGGGTGACCGCAGAAGCACCTATTTTTGACGAACAAGGAAGAACAATTGCAATAATTGGGATCGATGTGAGCACTACAACATGGAGAACGGAAATTATGTTTGCACGCGTCATGATATCTGTCTCTTCTGCCCTTCTCACAATTTTCCTTCTTGTACTTTACATGTATCTCGAACGATCACTCAAAAGCCTAGATTCACTAAAACAATCAAAAACAACTCTTGAAGCACAGAAGGCAGTGCTGAGCGAAGCCGAAGATGTTGCAGGACTTGGAAGATTTACTTTACTTTTGGGTAGCGGAACGATGACATGGGATAAAGAAATGTATTCATTTTTTGGAATACCAGAAGGCACAAAAATCGATCGAGAAACATTTGAGTCATATATAGACAAAGACGACAGAGAAAAAATCAGGCAAATATTCGACTCTCTCACTTCAGGATCAGACACACGAGCGATTCTAGAATACAAAATCTCAAACAACGACACACACAAAACACTTCTCAGCATCATGAAAGCATACAAGGGCCCACAAGGAGAAGTCACTCGAATCATTGGGACAACACAAGACGTATCAGGGCGCCATTAAAATAACACACCACATGAACAATGTGGTGTGTTATTTTTTCTTTACGTTATTTTCTATGAGTGATTCGACAAATTGCTCGAACGAAATACCCATCGACTGAAGTGCTTTTGAAAATTGCGAGTGCGGATGAAATGCAGGTTGACTATCAACCTCTAACACATATAAACCTTTTTTATTTTTGATGAAATCGACGCTTGAATACCCTTTCAATCCAAACTCTTTATGAATTCTACGGGCATGATCTTCGATCGAATTTTTTGTATCGTGTGGTGTATCTTTTGGAATATAAAAAGAGTATTCCCCAGAAAGTCTATGGTGTGTACAAAGCATGCCTTCATTTGTCGAAACACAATGCACCGGAAAAGTGTACTGGTCTTTATTTCTGAAATTTTCTATTACCCCAGTCCAAAGCTCTTGTCCAAATATATATTCTTCTATCAATATTTCTTCATGTCGCTTTTTTAGTTCGTGCAGTGCTCCAACAAGTTCATCATATGTTCGTGCAACAAATGTATCCATCGAAGAACCTCCTGATAGTGGCTTCACAATCCACGGTGGAGGAATCGTCATAAATACATCTTTTGCAATCACACCCGCAATTTCATCATCGACATATTTGACTACGCGAGATTTTGGCACCAAATACCCCATTTCTTTAAACCTATCACGTGCCATCATTTTGTTGTGCGTCACCGCAGACGCAAGTGGCCCCGAACCTATGTATGGAATTGAAAGTGAATCAAGAAATTGCTGAACCTTTCCATCCTCACCAAAATGTCCATGGAGTGCATTCCACACAACATCAACACTCATCTTCAACTTGTCGGTCGAGACAGGTAGGCCATTCATGTGCCATTCGCCATCTTTTGTTATCAACAAATCCACTGGTATATATTTTTCCTTATTCAAACTCGAAAGAACTCTTCCACCGACTAAAAGAGAAATATCATATTCAGGACTTATGCCACCACGAAGCACTCCAACACGTATCATATAAAATAAGTATACAGTGATGAACGATTAGTGGCTAGTGAAAATCACAAAATTACTTTTGTAAAAAATTTTTTGTTCTCTTTTGCTTATGGAATGTAATGGCAAATCTATGTGCCTCACTATTTACAAGTAATATCGAAGATTTGTGCTTTGACACAATATCTTTTGACCCGCGAATATCGCGCGCTTTGTGGTGTTCATCTTTTACTACGGCGACGATAGGTATCGAAATCTGAAATCTATCGAGAACTTGTTTTGCAACGTTCTCCTGTGCGACAGATCCATCAACCACAATCAAATCTGGAACTCCCCATTCCAAGTGTCGAAATCGGCGTGAAAGAATCTCTTCAAGGGCTCCGGTATCGTTTGATCCTTTCTGTGAACGAATAGTAAATTTTTTATATTCCTTTTTTACTGGAATACCATTTTCAAGTACCGTCATCACACCAACCATGTTTTTACCAGACATATGAGCGACATCATATGCTTCAATTCGAAAAACTGAAATGCCAGATTGATATACAGATGTTGTTATGTCATTTTTAAGTAACGCCACATCGTTTATATGTTCAAGTGAAAAAAGAGTTTTTTTAATCTTGTGCGCCTCTTCGAAATGTTCTTTTTTTGCACACTCCATCATCTCTTTCTTAAGACTTTTTACGATGTCTTTCTTTTTTCCTTCAAAGAAGAGTCGGATATTTTTAATGGTTTTTGAATATCTAATCTCTGCATCTGACTGCGAAACATCTGGAGTGAGTTCTATTTGTTTATAAAATTCGTAGTTGTCACTCTTTGATGATGAGTCATCCCGAAATGGAAATATTCTACGAATAATTTTTAGTGCCTCACGAAGTGCACTTCCATTTGCAAATGGCCCGTAGACTACCTTGAGTTTTTTATCGCCAGCACTCATAGAATCAAAATCAATATCTTTCTTTCTTACAGATAGAACTTGTGGAAATATTTCATCAGTAATCACCACGCACATAAAACTTTTATCAGATTTTTCTTTGACATTGTAGTAAGGTTGATACTTTTTTATAAGTTCAGCTTCGAGCAAAAGTGCCTCAAGTACTGAGTCAGTAACTTGCCATGTCAAAGAATCTGACTTGACCGTCATGTCTAGAATTGCAGGACCACGGGTATCTATAAGATCTTTTGCAAAATAACTTCTAGTTCGATCTTTGAGTGATGTGGCTTTACCTATATACAATACCTCCTTCCCTTTTCTAAAAAAATATACTCCTGGTTTTTCGGGTATTTCAAGTTTTTTTACATAAGAAAGCTTCATATTTGACAAGTATACAGCACGGGCGTAAAGTGAGCAAAAAAGAAACACATGAGCACATTTCAAATCACAGGAGTTGATTTCCTCACAAATAAAATCTGTGAGTTGTACAACATCAACACAAAAGATAAGAATAATCTACACAGAAAAATATGGTGTATGGTTAATCTTCTTCAATACAAACAATCGCTTGAAGGATTTGCCGATGAAATACTTTGTGAGCGTGTTCAATTACAATTTGAAAATCACACAAAAAATGAACTCGTAATTTCTGTTCTTTCGCGGAAAATTATCGAAATCCTCGAAACACATCTTGATAATCACAATGTGGACAAGGAAGATGCGCTTAGTCAGGTGTGGGACTTGCTCAACTGTCATATAAAAATATCACTTGCAGAGTTTATGGACACACCTGATGCGAATCCATCACATCAAAAAGTCTGGCCATATTTTTCACATTCAGCAATGATGATGAAATTGCAAAAATTCAATGAGATGTACAAAGATGATTCTTTGTGGGAAATGCACTCTAAACATGGAAAAATATTCTCTAAAGGTGGAAGACAGATTCTTGAAAGCATTTGGAACGGATTATTTTGTTTAGGCACAAAATTCCCAGAGAACACATGCTGGGAAAATGAGTACCTGCATGAGTTTATCGGTACAGTCAAAAAATTGTGTGCATTCCCTGGCATGCAACGATGCTTCAAAGAATGCGATGAAATTCGAGAGCGTAGAAAAATTCTTTTTGAATTATTCAAGTCAATCAAGAAGAATGAGCTTCATCAATACACTTCACATCGCAGTGATACACTTTCGATTCAAGCGGTCATAATCATTCAAATGCTAAAAAACCTGAGAGAAACCTCAATGACAGGTGAACCTCCAGTTAATATTGGTTCATTTGTATATATGGGCGAGGAAGAAATTGAAACATTTAAATCTGAAGTAGAGAATCTTATTTCAGCCAAATGACACAAAGCCGGCAGATGCCGGCTTTTTTATTTCTTCCTTAAAATTTTCTTCAAATATTTTCCTGTATGTGACTTTGGAGTATTCGCTACCTCCTCCGGTGTACCCTTTGCCACAATCTCTCCGCCTCCCACACCGCCCTCAGGTCCAATATCAATAATATAATCCGCGCACTTTATGATATCGAGATTATGTTCAATCAACACGACAGAATTCCCTTTTACCACAAGCTTGTCAAGTACTGCGAGAAGATTTGCGACATCATCATAGTGCAATCCTACTGTCGGCTCATCGAGCAGATAAATAGTTTTTTCGGTATGTGGTCGATATAGTTCTGAAGATATTTTTACACGTTGTGCCTCACCACCTGAGAGTGTAGTCGCACTTTGTCCAAGCTTCACATATCCAAGTCCTACATCCATAAGCGTTTTCATTCTGTCATAAATAGCGGGTATATCTTCAAAAAACATTATTGCTTCTTCAACAGTCATCTGAAGCACTTCATAAATATTTTTACCGCCTAGTTTTGATTTTGTTGCGCCGCGGAATTTTACCTGAAGTGTTTCTTTGTCAAAACGTTTTCCTTCACACACATCACATGTCACATATACTGTCGGCAAAAAGTGCATCTCGACAGCAATTTCTCCGTTTCCTTCACATGCTTCACATCGTCCACCTTTGACGTTGAATGAAAACCTATTTGCTTTCCATCCGCGGAGTCGTGCTTCTTCTGTGGTAGCAAAAAGATCACGAATAAATGTAAATGCGCCAGTGTAAGTCGCAATATTTGAACGAGGTGTTCGGCCGATTGGAGACTGGTCAATCAAAATCGCCCGAGACAAATATTCAATCCCTGAAAACGATGCGCAATTGTATGTCTGTGCGCTACGGAATTTTCGCTCATATCGAGCGAGTAAATTCTTGTGAAGAATTTCGTACATAAACGAACTCTTTCCACTACCGGACACACCTGTAATACACACGAGTTTTCCGAGTGGAACATCAACAGACATATTTTTTATATTAAACACTTTTCCTCCCACCACTTTGAGTGATCCTTTGTCACTGGTTCGTCTTTTCTCTGGAATTTCAATTTGAGCTTCGCCACGAAGATATGCAAGTGTACGAGACTTTGATGGATTTGTTTTCGCATCGAGAAGCTTGTCGAGATAGTCTGCCACAATCACCTCGCCACCATGCACGCCAGCCTTTGGACCAATATCAATAATATAATCAGACGCAAAAATGGTATCTTCATCATGCTCTACCACGAGGATAGTATTTCCGAGATCACGAAGATCTTCAAGTGTTTTGATAAGGCGTTCGTTGTCGCGCTGATGAAGTCCTATTGTCGGCTCATCAAGCACATAGAGTGCTCCCACAAGACGTGAACCAAGTTGCGATGCAAGACGAATTCTTTGTGATTCACCACCCGAAAGTGTGTTTGCTTTTCGATTCAATGACAAATATTCAAGTCCAACGTTGAGCAAAAATTGTAACCGTGCTTCAATTTCTCGTATGACAGGTTTTGAAATCTCTTTCTCCGATGGAGACAATTTGAGTTCAATAAAAAAGTCCACTGCCTCTTGAATAGACATTTGAGTCAGATCAACAATATTCATTTTCTTTCCGTTTGTTGCAACAAGAAAAACATTGAGCGCTTCAGGGCGAAGTCTTGCACCCTTACAGTCATCACAAGGTTCTTCTCCACCAAAATACTTTGAACCCAATCCATTACATGTTGGACAAGCACCATATGGTGAATTGAAAGAAAAAAGCCTTGGTTCTACTTCAGGAAAAGAAAATCCGTCATTTTTACACGCAAATTTTGCAGACATGATAAATTCTTCTTCTCCAATTGCAATCGTCACCAGGCCGTCTGCTTCAAGAAGTGCACGCTCAATTGCCTCTGCAAGTCGCATACAAGAATCATTTGGATTGTCCTTGAATTCATGGAGCGCAAACTCATCTATCAAAATATCTATAGAGTGCTTCTTTTGCTTAGAAAGCTCAATTCTATCTCGAAGATTTTTTGTTTCGCCATCAAGTCGGACACGCGAATATCCTTTTCCGAGCAAATCATATAGAAGTTGATAGTACTCACCTTTTCTTCCACGTACTACAGGTGCATACACAGACAATGGAATTTCGTTCCATTCCACACCCATTACAGTTTTTTTCTTTTTGTTTGACGCAGTATATTCAGAAATTTTTTGTTGCACAAAAGTAATAATTTCTTCATTTGAAAGTTTTTTAATTTCTTCACCACATTCTGGACAATGCGGATGTCCCACTCGAGCATAAAGTACACGAAGGTAGTCATACATTTCTGTAATCGTCGCAACGGTTGAGCGAGGATTGTTTGAACGAGATTTTTGATCAATCGAAATGGCTGGTGAAAGTCCTGTTATCTCATCGACATCAGGTTTTGGCATTTGGTTGAGAAATTGTCGTGCATATGCTGAGAGAGATTCAACATAGCGTCTTTGACCTTCAGCAAAAATAGTGTCAAACGCGAGCGAACTTTTGCCACTTCCTGACATACCAGTAACAACCACCATCTTATTGCGGGGCATTTCGACTGATATATTCTTGAGGTTGTGAGTACGTGCACCCTTTACCACAATCAATTCACTTTTTTCATTATTTTTTTTCATGCGCGTGGGTTTAGTTACAATCAATAACACGATGAGCCCCATCAGTTACGTATGGGGGTATATATGTTTTGTTGTAATTTCATAATAGCACATTCGTATCAAACAATGCCACACACTACGATTGATTGACTTACCATAGCAATCAGTGTATAAATACACAAAACAAACCGCTCATATCATGAACACACAACGCATTCTCCAAAGAATAAATGAGGAAAAATGGTTTATCCTAACATTCTCAAAAATACTACTCCTGTATTATTGCTTCATAATTACACCGGGTAAAGAAAGTTATTTTTATTCGACTAATCTTGAAGTGATATATGAACTTCCGTTTCTAGTACGTGAGCCTGTAACATCTATTGTGATTATGTTTCTATTTTTTCTTTACGCAATTACTGATTCAAAAAAATATCACTTCGACGAATAGCATGTGCGGACTATAACAGTCCGCACATTTCTTATTTGACATCATAAATAAAATAAAGTATGGTAATTAAAAAATAACTCTATGGAAAAAGAAATAGTTGAAATGAAGAACAAACATGACACTATCACGTTTGAACTCGTTGGAACATTCGAAACACTTCGAGTGATTAATTCAAGAATTATACGAGGAGAAATTGATTTAATGCAAATCGAAGATCCTGGAACACCTCAAAAATACAACGTTCCTTTTGGAAAACCTCCAGACCACGAAGCTTGGATGTCTATAACTTGCATGAAAGAATCGTATGATGATGTTATTAAAAAAATAAGTGAGTTCATACACGACATTTCCGAGGAAACAACCTTTCTGATGCGTGAATAAATAACTGCCCAAAAAGAGCTGCATGCAATCGCAGCTCTTTTTTATGTCTCTTAATTTTTTTCTTTGGGTTCAAGTCTTCTTTTCAATACTGCAATTTCATCACGAAGTATTGCAGCGGTTTCAAAATCAAGCTCTTTGACTGCTTTGCTCATTTCTTTTTCTTTAATCTTCACAATCTTTTCATACACAATGAGCTCACGCTCCTGGTCTGACATATATCGCTTTTCAAGTGCACCCTTGAGTGACTTCGCAGGCTTGTTTAATTCTTTTGCATACGCTTTTTTGAATAGCTCCACATCGAGTGCGAGTTCAGCATTTACCGCTTTTCCATGCTCACTTTCCATTTGCTGAGTGATATCCTTGATATTCTTCTTGATTGTAGTTGGTGTAATGCCATGTTTTTTATTGTAGGCGATTTGAATATCACGACGGCGATTTGTTTCCTTGATTGCTCTATCCATTGACCCAGTGAGATTATCTGCATACAAAATCACACGCCCTTTACTGTTTCGAGCTGCGCGTCCAATCGTCTGAATAAGCGATGTTTCGCTTCGAAGAAAACCTTCTTTGTCTGCATCCAATATCCCAATGAGTTCTACCTCAGGCAAGTCCAATCCTTCTCGAAGCAGATTCACACCAACAAGACAATCAAACTCTCCCCGACGAAACTGTGAAAGAATTTTGATTCTATCAATCGTTTTTATATCACTATGAAGATATTCTGAATTAATTTTCTTACCCTTCTCTGGTGGAAGTTCTTTCAAATATGCCGCGAGATCTTCTGCCATTTTTTTTGTGAGAGTAGTCGCAAGTACTCTTCCTCCACCCAAAATAGTTTTTTGTGCCTCTTCAATAAAATCTTGAATTTGACCTTTGTATACACCCTGAGGAACAATCGGTTTGATTGTAATTTCTGGATCAAGAAGTCCTGTCGGACGAATAATCTGCTCAACTATTTGCTCGCTCGTTTCCCTTTCGAGTTGGGATGGAGTTGCAGAAACATACACCACTGATCCGATCCGTTCTTCAAACTCTGGATATTTAAGTGGGCGATTATCTTTCGCAGATGGAAGTCGAAAACCAAACTCCACCAATGTTTGTTTGCGTGACGCATCACCAGCATACATTCCTTGAAGTTGAGGAAGTGTCACATGCGATTCATCTATCACTGTCAAAAATTCTGGTGTTCCGTCTTTTGCATGAGGAAAATAAGAAAGTAGTGTTTCTGGTGGTTCACCTTCACTTTTACCAGAAAGATGTCGAGAATAGTTTTCGATTCCAGAACAATATCCCACTTCGCGTATCATAGCGAGATCATAGGTAGTCCGTCTTTTGATTCGCTCTGCTTCAAGCAACTTCCCTTCCTTTTCAAATTTTTTCAATTGTGTTTCGAGCTCCTTCTTAATATCTTTTATTGCGCGCTCGAGTTCTTTGTCTTGTGTGATAAAGTGTTTCGCAGGAAAAATAAAAATATCTTGTGGGGTCTCAATAATCTCAGAAGATATAGGATCAATCTTTAATATATTTGTCACTGTGTTTCCCATTAGCTCAATCGAGTACATAAACGTATCCGATACTGGCATCACATCCACTCGTGCACCAGTGGAACGAAATTGTCCTGGATTCAAATCCGCATTGGTTCGCTCAAAATGTATATCCACCAATTTTCGCATTAAGTCGTTTCTGTTTATTTTGTCACCAACACTTAGACGTGTATTTTTCTCTTCATATTGTTTTGGAGAACCCAAACCATACAGACACGATACTGATGCAACAATAATCACATCTTTTCGCGTGAGGAGTGCCTGTGTAGTCGCATGACGAAGTCGGTCAATTTCTTTGTTGATTTGGGCGTCCTTTTCAATATATGTATCAGTCACCGGCATGTATGCTTCTGGTTGGTAGTAGTCGTAGTATGAGACAAAATAATGCACTGCGTGGTCTGGGAAAAATTCTCGAAATTCCTGTGCGAGCTGAGCAGCGAGAGTCTTGTTGTGGGCAATGACAAGTGTTGGCTTCCCAATGTTTGCAATCACGTGTGCCATAGTAAAAGTCTTCCCTGTCCCTGTAGCACCAAGAAGGGTTTGCTTTCGCATCCCCTTTCGTACACCTTCGGTGAGCTGTCGTATTGCTTCCGGCTGATCTCCTGCGGGAGAATACTCAGATTTTAAATTGAAAACATTTTTTGCCATTTGTACTACTACTGTACGTTATTTTGGGAAATAAAAAAAGCCGGAGTGTTACACCCCGGCATACTCAAATGTCCACTATCAGTTTTTGATTTCGAAGCAGGTTCCACAAGTGGAATTCTCCCGTCATAGCTCTCAAAAACTCATCACATATACTACAAACAGTTCATCAAACCAGTCAGTATGTTTGTGAAAGAATGCCTTTCGCTCGCCACTACTTAGCATCAATGTGATTTTCCTCAGAAGTACTTTGATGTTTCAGTTCCTCCTGGTTTTCCTGGACATTTTCATCCATGCTATCATTTTTGAGATATCTTTTCAAAAATGATTCTTTAAACTCAGAAAACTTTTCTGATTCAATAGCGACACGCATTGCATCTACAAGATGAATAATGAAGTAAAGATTGTGAATTGTCGCGAGTGTTCCGCCAAGCATTTCTTTTGCTCGAAAAAGATGTGAGAGGTATGCACGAGTATAGCTTGTGCATGTGTAGCATCCACATCCTTCTTCCACCGAGGTGAAGTCATTTTTAAACTGACTATTTAAAATATTTATTTTTCCATCTTTTGTATAGAGTGTTCCGTTGCGTGCATTTCGGGTAGGTGCAACACAATCAAAAAGATCCACGCCATTTTCGACTCCCATAAAAAGATCTTCAGGTTCACCAATACCAAGCAAATGACGAGGCTTGTCTTCTGGAAGTACACTATTTACCCACGTCACCGCGGTTGACATGTCTTCTTTTGCAAAACTTCCACCAATTCCAAATCCATCAAAACCAATTTTTTCATCTTCGTCTTTGCCATCAACAGTCATCTTTGCGATTGTCTCTGCTGAAAGTTTTCTCAAGTCTTCATCACGCCCACCTTGCACAATCCCAAACAGTGCTTGGTATGGTTTATCTTTTTTTTCATTTCGCAATTTCACCATTTCTTGCAAAGATCGCTTTGCCCAAGCATGTGTACGATCGAGTGCTTCTTTCTGATATGCAAGTGTTTCTTGCGGTGATGTACACTCATCAAATGCAAAAATAATATCTGCACCAATGTTGTGTTGAATCTGAATTGAACGCTCCGGAGTAATATAGTGTAGCGAGCCATCAATGTGCGAACGAAACGACACTCCATCATTTCCAATGGTTGCGAGTTTTGGTACTCCATCATCTGCTGAGGAGCGTTCACTTATCTGCATTTGTACATCTTGAGCTTTTGTTATTTTTGAAATTTCTTTTCCGTATGCTGCGCCAAGAGAAAACACCTGAAAACCACCCGAGTCAGTCATTGTTGGACCTTTCCAATTCATAAACTTTCCAAGTCCTCCACCATCACGAACAATCTCATCTCCAGGTTGAAGATAAAGATGGTAAGTGTTTGCAAGCATAAGCTGAGCACCAGCTTTCTCAAGCATTTCAGGTGTAATAGCCTTGACGGTAGCTTTTGTTCCTACTGTCACAAATACTGGAGTCTGAATTACTCCATGAGGAGTCTCAATCTCTCCTGTCCGCCCGAGCGTCCCGTCTATCTTCTTTTTTAGATTAAACTTAAACACAGTCTTTTGACTATAGCAGAAAAGTAAGGTATAGTCACGTCAAACTAAAACTTCATACTTATGAGCACAATGATAAAAACCCTTGAAGCAAAGGGACATGCATACAATGCGGTACTACTAGATATCGAGAGAGAGACGAATGAATTCATTTCAAATCATCCTAGTTTTAAAATAATCTCAGTATCACACTCAATCTCAACTGTTGGTAGTACTATATTTGGATCTGCATTGATTACATACAATAAAATAACTCCTGCCACCAAGGATGAAAATGATGGGGATTAAAAACTCATTAGGCGACGGCTATG
>DALYDM010000013.1:12066-15175 GCA_031973235.1 Minisyncoccota bacterium
GAGCCGAGCATAGTAAAAATTCACCGGAATTTTATACGTGTTTTAAAAATTGATTTTAAATCTTTTCTATTTCCACAAATTTTATCTGCTGGACATTTACAGGAAGCGACACAAGCACGGTCTGAAATGGATCACGTGGGTCAAAAGTCACATCACCCACCAATCCCAATACATATGGATGAATTCCTGGAAACACTATTGATGTTCCAACTGGCAAATCAACATCTCTCGGGAGTTCAATTTCAAAATTTCCTCCTCCGCGTCCTTTCATTGAAACCGGGACATTTGAGGGTGACGAAAGCGCATCAATCACCTGACCTGGTGCAGAATACATTGCAACCTTAGCTGTCTTATCAAACACTTCTTCAATATATCCAATGATTGTCCCTCCTTCTACAAATACTTTTGCACCCACCGCAATGGAATGATCATTTCCAATATCAACAATCAATGTGTCATACAGTGATTGCCCTGGTCGTGCGATCACAACACCCAACACAGTCTCTATATCTTTTTTACGGTTCATCAACTCTTTGAGTTTTATGTTTTCATCATTGAGTGCATTTCTATCAACAACATTGAGTTTAAAATTCATGTTTTCAGTTCTCAATTGATCAATTTCATTTTGCAATTGTTTTTTTGATGCGAAATATGCTCTATATGAATGAACTTTTTCGTTGAATGCATTTTTAAAACTCCACACAGGACGGGCTACACCAATAACAAGAGAAGAACTTTTCTTATACATAAACGTAACTCCAAATAAAAGTGCAACAACCACCACCCCGATCAAAAGTGGAAGATATGCGGTCTTCTTTTCCTTGTTTCTTCTATCGTGGAGGTAGTTCATCTTGAGCGTTTACTAATACATCTCTAAAATAATCTATATCTTCAAAAATAATTCCAGTTCCACGAGCCACCGCAGAGAGTGGGTCATCGGCAATATACACAGGGAGTTTCAACATGTTCTGCAAAAGTGTTCCAAGTCCTTGTATAAGTGCACCTCCACCAACCAAGACAATTCCGCGATTCATCACATCAGCAAGAATTTCGGGAGGAGTAGTTTCGAGTACTTCTTTGATTCCATCGACAAGATTGCCAACCGATGATCCTATTGCTTCTCGAATATCAGAATCAGTCACCACCACTTCACGCGGAAGTCCTGTCACAAGATCTCGTCCACGAACTTCGGCTTCCATTGGAGTACCTGGTAACACTGATCCAATTGCCATTTTTATACTCTCAGCTGTTTTCTCACCAATGAGTAATTTGAATTCATCACGAAGGTATGAAATGATATCAGTATTTAATTTGTCTCCCGCAATCTTGAGACTCTTTGCTTTTACAATTCCTCCAAGAGAAATGACTGCGATATCAGTCGTACCACCACCAATATCAATAATCATTGAACCAACTGGATCTTTGATTGGAAGACGAATACCAATCGCGGCTGCCATTGGCTCTTCGACAATATGAACTTCACGTGCACCTGCAGACTTCGCAGCATCATATACAGCACGAATTTCTACGTTTGTGATTCCTGTCGGCACACCCACCACAACTCGCGGACGAATAAATTTCTTAGACATTTTTTCTGTCTTTCCAATAAGATACGCAAGCATTTCTTCTGTCACTTCAAAATCCGAAATCACGCCGTCAACAAGCGGTCTTACTGCTTTGATGTGTGCAGGTGTTCTTCCAAGCATTTGCTTTGCTTCTTCTCCAACTGCAACAATACGACCAGTCTTGGTATTGAGTGCGACCACTGATGGTTCATTCAACACAATTCCATGCCCACGCAAATACACCAGCGTATTTGCTGTTCCAAGATCAATACCTATATCATTTGAAAACATTTCCTGAAATTTTTTGAGCATCAAAATTAATCTTTAGTTCTTATTTTTTAGATGTTAGAAATAAATTCATCGACAGACACCACACGTCCTTTCTCTTCAGTGCGTTTCTTTATTTCAACACCATTTTCCTCTAAGCTTCTTTTTGAAATCACTGCGCGTAGTGGCATACCGAGCAAGTCTGCATCTGCAAATTTTTCACCGGCTGAAAGCCCTACCCGATCATCAAAAAGCACTTCAACACCCTGCGCGAGAAGCTTTTCATATACATCATGAGCCTTTGATTTCACAGTATCATCTTCACCAAGTGCGAGTAAGTGCACTTGAAATGGCGCGATAGATTCTGGCCAAATAATTCCTTTGTCGTCTGAAAGTGTTTCGACAATCGTACCCATAACACGACCAGGACCGATACCATATGAACCCATAAACACTGATTTGTTTTCACCAGATTCTGTAGCATATGTGAGTCCGAGTGCATCAGAAAAACGAGTTCCAAGTGTGAAAATATTTCCGACCTCAACTGCACGCTTTTCAACAAGATGTGATTTATCAAGTCCAAGATTTTCGATCACATCATCAGTAAATACTTCTTTGTTGAGTGCAACCCCCTTTTCTTCATCAACATAAATTGTATCTTCTCCTGCACCTGAAATAGTTTGAAACTCATGTGAAAATTTTGAAAACATTCCACCTGACGCAAATGTCAGGTATGTGATATGTCCAATTCCAAGGCGTTGAAAAATTTTCTTATATGCGTTTTTTGCTTTTTCGTAAAACTCAAGATGTGATGCTTCATCAATATCAAACGAATATAAATCTTTCATGATAAATTCACGTGTACGCATAATGCCTGATTTAGCACGTGTTTCGTTTCGGAATTTTGTTTGAAATTGATACACATATTGAGGAAGATCTCGATACGACTGAATGTAATCTTTCAACATTTTTGTCATTGCTGGTTCATGTGTTACAGCAAGTCCAAGCTCAGTATCATTTTTAAGCTTCGTCTTAAACCACACATCAACCTGTTCATCGTCCCATTGATTTGTTGGTTCCCATGTTGTCTTTTCTTGAAGAGAAGAGAGTGTTACTTCTTGCCCGCCAATTTCATTCATTTCCTCTCGAATAATTCCGATGATCTTATTTAGCACACGAAGACCCAAAGGCATATAATCATATACTCCCGCCATTTCCTTATAAATATACCCTCCTCGAATCAAAAGCTCTGCATTCCGCGAAACTTCGTCCGATGG
>DALYDM010000013.1:15275-17542 GCA_031973235.1 Minisyncoccota bacterium
TTTTGAGATGTAGCTGCAATGCTTAAAAACGACGTTATTATAATTAATGAATAAAATCATGAGTAACAACATAGATACTATGTTTGAAGCTGGTGCACACTTTGGATATTCAAAAACCCGACGTCACCCTTCAACAGCACCGTACATTTTTGGTACGAAAAACCGTGTGGACATTATTGACCTTGAGAAGACAGAAGAGATGCTCAAAAAAGCATGCGAATTTGTTAAGACTCTTGGAAAAGAAAATAAAATTATTCTTTTTGTGGGTGCAAAACCAGAATCACGAAATGCAACACAAGAAGGAGCCTTCTCTATAGACATGCCGTATGTGACTGAACGATGGATTGGAGGCACAATCACCAACTTTGGTGAAATCAAAAAACGAATCAACAAACTCGAAGATCTCCGCGAGAAGAAAGAAAAAGGAGAACTTGAAAAATATACAAAGAAAGAACGACTTTTGATCGACATTGAAATCGAACGTCTTAATCGATTCTTCGGTGGTCTTGTTCATTTGAAGAAGACTCCAGATGCAGTGTTTATTGTGGACACAAAGCGTGAACATGTAGCAGTAGCAGAACTTCAAAATGCTGGTGTACCAATCGTAGCGCTTGCAAACACAGACACAAACATAAAAGGAATCGAATACCCTATTCTTGCAAACGACGCATCACTTCCAAGTATTTCATACTTCATCGGAAAGATTGTTGAAGCATACAAAGAAGGAAAAATGTCAGCCAACTAACACGCATTTTTTGCGTGTTTCTTGGTATACTTTATAGACAGCCGTGAACACATTAAAACGTGTCGCACATTTTAATTAGATAATACAAGTTCTTATATGTCACAAATAACAACCGAACAATTAAAACAACTTCGTGAAGAAACAGGTGTCTCAGTAATGCAATGCAAAAAGGCACTCGAAGAAGCAGGCGGAGATATGGAAAAGGCGATTCTTGTTCTCAAAAAGAAATCAAGTGATATTGCTGCAAAAAAGGCAGACCGAGAAGCACATGATGGAATCGTAGTTGTAAAAAAAGACGGAAACAAAGTAGCCGTACTGATTCTCAACTGTGAGACAGACTTCGTTGCAAGCAATAGTGACTTTATCACTCTCGGAGACACTCTTGTGTCAGTAGCACTAGAAGAAGGCAAAGAAGCTCTAGAATCAAAAGCAAAAGACATGATTGACCCTG
Organism: Minisyncoccota bacterium; assembly: GCA_031973235.1. Lineage (GTDB taxonomy): Bacteria > Patescibacteriota > Minisyncoccia > Phycocordibacterales > UBA9973 > JAGOQQ01. The sequence goes on from DALYDM010000013.1 coordinate 16,472, forward strand.
TCATTCAAAAAATCGGAGAAAATATTCAACTATCATCAGTTGATATTATCGAAGGAGACGTGATTGGTTCATATATTCACAACAACAAAACTGCAACAATCATCACACTTAAAGGCGGAGACGAAGCACTCGCAAAAGATATTGCAATGCATGCCACTGCAATGAAGCCTGAGTTTGTGTCTCGTGATGAAATAAACGAAGAAATTAAAGAAAAAGTAAAAGAACTTTGCAAAGAAGAAGTTGCTCAATCAGGTAAACCTCAAGACATTCAAGATAAAATGCTTGAAGGAAAAATCGGAACATACTTCAAAGAAAGAACTCTACTTGATCAATCATTTGTTAAAAACCCTGACATCACTGTAGGACAACTTCTCGCACAATCAAAAGCAGAAATAGTAAGTTTTTTCACTAAGTCTGTATAAATTCATATTTGTATGACAGCTCTTATCATCATCTTTGCAGTCTCACTTATAGGTAGTTTTGCTATCTTGGCTCGCAAATCATATCAAATTGAAAATGGGTATATTGAAGACCCCGTTTTAAATGAGCGCTCGATTCTCCCTCCTATGACAGTGGCGGCACTTCGCAAAAACACTCACCGCATTATCAAAACAAAAAGTCACAAGCTTTTCTTATGGCTTGCAAAGTGGTGGGCAATTCTTACTCATGTCGTATCTAAATTTATCAGCCAAAAAATATTAAAAGAAGACACGATTCAATCATCACCAACTCTTTCAACTTTTCTTAAAAGTGTTGGTGAATATAAAAACAGAGTACGAAAAATCCGAGAACGACTCGAGGCGCACGACAGAGCCAAAGAGCTCATGGAAGAAAGTGTAAATACACAAGAAGATACTAAAAGCGAATAATATGATTTTAAAACCCCACGCGACTTGCGTGGGGTTTTAAAATAGGTTATAGTATTCCTACCAGAAAGTACAGAAATAGTTTAAAAGACTGGTATTTGCCGCTTTAGCTCAGTTCCCTGTGGGCACACAGGATAAAGTCCGAGCAAAGATATGACTTCTGGTATTAAGAAAATTAAATAATGTTTGCCGCTTTAGCTCAGTT
>DALYDM010000014.1:0-15043 GCA_031973235.1 Minisyncoccota bacterium
AAGATCATCACTGATTGATTCACCCAACACTTCGGGTTGTGTAGTATCGATTTTTGTATCACTATCTTGAACCGCTGTATCCTTTTCGGATGCATCATCGGTATTACTATTTATCTGTTCTGTTGCTTTTACATCATTTAAGGTTGGCCCTAAAAGAGGATCATACGACGACAACGTCGATGCATCAATGACTTGCAAGCTTGAATCGCCGGTCTTGATAACTTCATCTTGGTGTATAGTCTCATCTGCGACATCCATCAACTCTGGAGGCACTATTGCATACCAAATCTGATAATCACCATCTGGTTTAACAATTCTGATCACTCGCATATTTTCATAGCGAATATCGTTAAGCACTTTGTCGGTCAAAAAATCAGGCTGAGGTAACGGGTCTGGATTAACACCTTCGTACTCAACAGAAACCCATACTGAGTCAAGAAATGTCTCTGGAAATGTATCGATTGTAGGCAAACTTTCGACAGCAATTTGAACTTTTGATAATTTTTCCCAAGAATCAACAGAGGAAAATGGTATTTCAAATTCAACATTCTTCCAATTATTTCTTTTGATAAACCCGAGCTCTTCCCATGTTTTTCCATCAAGTGTATACATAACACGAAACAAATCATCTCGGGCTGTCTCATCCAAAGAAACTATGCCGTTTGATTCAAGAATTTTATTTTCAGACTCATCGTTTTCACCTAAAAACTCTTGATTGTCTTGAGATTCGGATGAATTTTCGCTTTCTGATACATCATTTTCTTTAGGTATCACTTCTGACTCAGAATCTTGCTTTGTTTCTTGTGGTGACACCTCAGAAGATTCGCTAACTTCATTTTCTACCTTTTCTTCATTGATCGATTCGCTCACTTGTTCACTTTGTGATTCTATTGATGAAGTAGGATTTTCTGATTCTTGAGCTAACACTCTCGTAAAAAATTTTTCAAAAAATGCGCCTGCGCCATCTGACGAACTCTCACCTGAACCTGACGAATCAGAACCTCCAGAATCACTACCACCCGATCCGGAATCTGATGTGCTTTCTGATGAATCACCAGAACCACCTGAATCAGCAGAACTCGAATCTGAAGATGAATCATTTTGACTTGGTGAGTCTGCAGTACTTGAATCTGAAGGTGTGTCACCTACCAATTCACTGGAATTTGAATCATTACTTGGAAGGTCAGATTGATTTCCTTCGTTTGAAGGAACCTGATCTTCTTGTGTTTGAACCGTTGAAGTTTCTGTGTTTTCAAACAGAGATGATTCGGCATTACTAGAGTTTTCCTGAGGTTCAGCGGTTTCAACAGTATCAGTGTCTATGATTGTATCAATCGTTCGACCTTCATCAAGTGCTTCATTTATGATTTTTTCTCCTTTGTCGTACGATCCGTCGTCAACAAACCATGAAAATCGTACAGTAAACTTTCTTGGAACAGAATCACTAGGAACCTCACCTCCAAAATCCCCACAGAACATTTGAGCGGTACGGTTTCTCAAAAAAGCTGAATTATCTCTTGTAAAATCCGATCCTTGTGCATCCGAAGAAACACTCGGCTGACCACTTGCATTCGACGGATTTTCCCAACCACCCAAGCAAGTTTCTGGATAAAAATTTACAATATTTGCCTTACCTTTCATTGCGATCGAAAACACAATAATCACCAAAACAAGAATTCCGATTGGTGTGACGAGTTTTCTGTTTTTTGAGAAAAAATTTTTGACGTGTGTAAGATTGATTTCAATTTTAAAATCATCTTTTTTTCTAAGCGAAAGAACGTTCTCTGGTGGAACATTCAAAGAATTACGGTTTGATTCCGTAGTATTTTTGCCGACAATAAAACGTGGCAATTTCATTACATAAAGTATATCACGCACCAAGACTATTTTATTGAACAAAATCTATAAAAATGTGGAAAAAATAAGGTTTATTTTGTAGAATCACTGAAAAATATCATGCATCAAAAAACAGCGATTATATCGCTGTTTTTGATGCACTCATACTATTTACTGTCCATGACATTTTTTAAACTTTTTTCCACTTCCGCATGGACACGGATCATTTCTTCCAACTTTTTCAAACATTTGCTTTTCTTGATGAACTGAACTGTCTTGTGCATCTATTTCATGCATTTCTTTTGGTAAATGTTCTTGATCACTCTTCGCTGATTCTTGGGCTTGTTGACTCTGAATCGTATCAATAAGTGCAAGCACTTGGTATTTCATGGCATTTTCCATCTCTTTGAAGAGCCGAGAACCTTCTTTTCGATATTCTACAAGCGGCTCCCGTTGTCCGTATGCACGCAAATTTACCGAAGAACGAGTATATTCCATCGTTTCAATATGGTCAGTCCACAATGCATCTGTAACATAGAGAATTATTCTTCGAACAACATCCCAAAATGGCGCTCCGATTTCTTCCACTTTCTTCATTACACGAGCTTTTTCTTCATCAGAAGTAGCAATCTCAGCAAAAGTATAGGTGCGAATGTCTTCTTCAGGTGACAAAAGCATTGTTTTTCTTCGTCCATATACAACTTTTCGTTGTTGATTGAGAATATCATCATACTCAAGAGTATGTTTTCGAGAATCAAAATTAAATCCTTCGATTTTCATTTGAGCACTTTCGAGTGATTTTGAGATAAGTCTATGCTCAATCGCTTCATCTTCTGGCACATTTAGACGCGCCATGATATTTTTCATACTATCACCAAAAATTCTCATAAGATCATCCTCGAGTGAGACGAAAAATTGTGTTTCTCCAGGATCTCCTTGTCTTCCTGAACGACCTCGCAGCTGATTATCGATACGTCGAGCTTCATGACGTTCAGTACCAAGTACAAACAATCCGCCAAGAGACTTTACTTCTTCATATTCTTCTTTTGTCGCATTTACACCTCCAAGCTTGATGTCGATTCCACGACCCGCCATGTTTGTTGCAATCACTACACTCTTTTTCTTTCCCGCATGAGCAATAATCTCACCTTCGCGTTCGTGATTTTTTGCATTCAATACCTGATGTGGAATTCCTGACGCAGTAAGATATGCAGAAAGTAATTCATTTTTCTCAATTGACACTGTACCGATCAACACTGGCTGACCTTTGTCGTACAATTCTTTAACTTTTCTTGAAATTGCCTGGAGTTTTCCTTTTTCCGTTCTAAAAATAAGATCATTTCGATCAATACGTGCTATCGGTCGATGAGTTGGAACGCTGATCACATCAAGATTGTATACTTTTCGAAATTCTTCTTCTGAAGTCTTACCTGTTCCGGTCATTCCTGATAGTTTCTTGTAAAATCTAAAGTAATTTTGGTAGGTAATAGAAGCAATCGCACGTGTTTCCTGTTCAATTTTTACACCTTCTTTAGCTTCGACAGCTTGGTGAAGACCTTGATTCCATCTTCGTCCTTGCTGCATTCTTCCTGTAAATGGATCAACAATAATCACTTGATTGTCTTTAACCACATAGTCTTTGTCACGAATAAAAAGTGCACGCGCGCGAACTGCCGTCTCAAGATGGTGGACGTATTTGATCCCTTTTTCAGTGTAAATATTTTCCACACCAAGGAGTTTTTCTGCTTTTGTGATTCCGTTGTCTGTGAGAGATATTGCTTTCAATTTTTCATCAACGGTGTAATCATTCTCAGGCACGAGCTGTGACGCAATTAATGCGAATTGTTGATACATTTTTTCTGAGTCACCAGCACCACCAGCAATAATAAGCGGAGTACGTGCTTCGTCGATCAAAATTGAGTCAACTTCATCCACGATTGCATAATGATATCCTCGTGCAACCAATCCATCTACTTTGTTTGCGAGATTATCTCTAAGATAATCAAATCCAAACTCATTGTTGGTTCCATATGTGATATCAGCATTGTATGCATCTTTTCGGGTGCATGGTTTCAAAAATTCATACTCAACTTTGTATGTACCTACCTCATCACGTTCTTTATCTTTTTCGGTATGTGTTGGGTCATACAGATATGAAATATTTTGTGAGTTAATAACACCAACACTTAATCCCAAAAATGCATAGACTTGACCCATGAGCGTAGCATCACGACGTGATAGATAATCATTCACCGTAACAATGTGCACACCTTTGCCTTCAAGTGCATTGAGATATGCAGGGAGAGTTGCTACAAGTGTTTTTCCTTCACCTGTTCGCATTTCAGCAATCTTATGTGAATGTAAAACAATACCTCCAATCATTTGCACATCATAATGTCGCTCACGAAGTGTTCTCCATGATGCTTCACGAACAAGTGCAAACGCATACGTCAAAATATCATCAAGTGATTCACCTTGTGAAAGACGATTTTTAAGTTCTTGAGTTTTGACTGGAAAATCTGAATCCGAAAGAGTCTGAATTTCCTTTTCAAATAATTCGATTTCTCTAATTTTTGGAGAGAGTGATTTGACAAAAGCCTGATTTCCATCTCCAAAAAGCTTGGTTAATATATTCATACGATTGAGTCATTATAGCAGAAAAGTCGCATTACGATAAGCGTGAATTTGATTCGTAAAAAATAAAAAACCCCTGATAGGAGGGGGCTTTTATTTCGAATGAGAAGACTATGATCGCTTCTTCTTCTTTGCTGCTGACTTCTTCTTTGCTACCTTCTTTTTTGCTTTCTTTTTTGCTGCCATATAATTTATTTATATTATTGCTAAAGACATGCAGTAGTGCGACCTCTTATAAAAATTTTTAAAAAAATATTTTTATAATTATTTTTTATTACTGCATTACCTAATTTATTATCGTACAAAAAAAATATTGTTACAATAGTTTTTTAAAAAAAATTGTGGATAACTTTTTATTTTTAAAAAATATTTTTACTAAATTACTAATTTAATTACATTAATTAAATAATAAATATAATTTTAAATAATAATTGAAATTAAATTATTTATAATTAAAAAAAACCGTTGTAAAAATTACAACGGTTCACGCATCATACACTACACGTACTACATATTTTTGAAACACCGGCAAACCATAAGTTTTCATTAAAATTATAAGTTCCAGAAAAAATGAGAAATTTATAATTGCCAGAACTAACTCTTACAAATCGTGTACCATGAGTACATCTTTCAAACTCAGGTTCTTTCATATCAAAACAAACAACACTGTAACTACCATTCTTGTTTTTCCAGTAAGTCAAATGAGGATGACTATCAGTAAAAGTATTGTCATAAAAATTAAACGCGCGATCAGAATAATTGAAGGCAGAAAGAGTGTATATATCCGCCGGTTCAAGTCCACGAATCATGTATTCATTTTCAAGTTCGGAAAATGATAACACTCGTCCAATTTTAAAAAAAGTTAGTTTTACTCGTTCGCCCTCGCCTCTTGGAGCATCATTCAACAAATCATTTGGAATCTTAATAATTACCTTTCTGTTTGTTTCTTCTAATATCTGATTTACAGACTGATTTCGATTTTTAACTTCAACAATGAAAGAAGTCTCAAATTTACTTGAATTAAGAATGGTGTCCATGGTGTTTATTTTTATAATTTTCTTTCATTGTATCATATATTATTTATATGTCAATATTACTATACTGTGCAATTAATATACCTTAATATACTCAATGTTTTAAAGAAAGAAGCACGCCAATGGCGTGCTTCTTTCTTTTATCTGCATGTGAAGCCAGCGGGTGCATAACTCCAACATACATACCTATGTGAGCGCAGTCGCTGGCTACACATGTAGACAACATTCTGCACATACACAAGTATAGGTAAATGCACATGAAATTGCAAGAAGTATTCACTACATAAAACACAAAAGCCACCTTGCGGTGGCCATTGCGGGTATGTATGTTGTTTCTAATAGACAAGCTACGCGAAACACTCACGAGAAGAGTATAGCAGAATGATGTTTATTTGTCAAGCTATTCTGATTTTGGATTCTCACATCGTTGATCTTTGGGATCAAAAACTGTAGGTTCGAGTTCATCCCCCCTAACAATATGTGCAATTCTTTCTCCTGCAAAAAGTGATGGGAGGATTCCTACCCCATTACATCCGAGATTATACAAAAGCACTGGATTACATGGTTCCCTCCCAACAATTCTTAAATAATTTTGCGTGAACCCCATCAATCCATGCCATTTAAATTCATAATTAATTTTCTCTGGACTATCATTGTACGTTGTTCGAACAAACTCATCTATCTTTTGTTGTGCATCTTCTGGATACATATCTTGTTTAGTGTACAAACTCGAATCATCAAGCCATAATCCGGGACCACCAATCGAAATAAGATTTACTGCCCTATCTTCACGAGATTCATATGGTCTTCTCGTAAGATAAAAATATGAATCTTTTGACTCCATTTTTGATTCTGGATCATTGATATACGTGAGCGCAGTTGGAGGTTTGCCATGTTCGTCAGTATACCCAGCCATATACCCCACATATCCACGAACTCTATGGTGAAATTTCACATCAATATCAGCACCTTCTTTGTTGGTGATGATGATATTTTCAAAACCATTTGTACACAAGATCACATTCTCAACAACAATTTCTCCTTGTGGAATTTTTAATTTTGCAGTATCAATATATAACTCAACTTCAAGTACAGGAGTTTTCTCAAGAATTATAAATCTATCTGCATACTCACGCAGAAGATATCCTGCAAGCTCTTCAGTAAACAATGCACTGTTCATACATCCGGCTTTCTCTTGAGATAGTGCAATATACTTATCATCTTTTGATTCAAGTAATTCAAGAATAGTTTCTTTTGCGGCTCTTTTCCAAAGTCCAATATACTCATCAAACTCTGCATCGATATCTACTGTTTCTTCTATTAACACAGGCCAGACAGGTAATCCACCACTTGCTTTAATATCATTATCTTTCAAAAGTCTCAGTATTTGATCCTTGTGAGTAAGGCCAACTGATTTTATAAAAGTACTTAATGGTGTTTGCAAAGATGTATCTGCGAGTATTTCATCTAAAATCGCCCACCCACGTTCCATCGACTGCTGAGCCTTTATTGCATGCTCCTTTCCGTGCTCACGCGCAATATCAAAAAGTGGTCGTTCGAAATATCCCACAATTTGCCCAGCATTATGTCCTGTTGCACCATGAGCGATCTGATCTTGTTCGACGAGTATAATTTTTTTATCAGTGTGCTTCAATAACATGTACGCTGAAATAATTCCAGATATTCCTCCTCCTATAATTGCACAATTCATTCCATTAAAATTATCATGTGAATGCAGTGGTCGAGTTCTGTTTAATTGTTTTAACCATGGTGATTTATTTTCAAACATACAGTTAATTATACCAAATATGAAAAAACACTGCTTTCGCAGTGTTTTTTCATATTGTTGTTGTATCTATAAGCCGAATTCTGTATTTTTATTTCGAAAAATAAAAACGATAATCATTTATCTAGGATTGTTGTTACCAACAACCTCAAGCGATTCAAACCAAAATAAATTTGGAGTACGATCTTGCACACGAGTAAGGATTTAGCCGTTTCATCCATGTGTTTCCATATGACAACTCCTTGCGGAGCCCTAGTCTTTCGACATCGGCGTTTCTGCTCGCACCTCTATCCTTGCGGACGACGGGTGTTACCCGCTACTTGTAATGTGCCGAAGCACACTGTGTGTTCGGACTTTCCTCACTAGATAGTATTGCTACTATATAGCGCGATTATCTAATACAACAGATATATTATACCATAAATTTATAAAAAATAAAAGGGCCTGCTTTCGCAGACCCTTTTCTTGTACAGTATTAGCGCACAAGAAATTTTAATGATTTGTTACCCAGTCGGGCAATATATATCCCTCTCGGAAAATCTATTGTAATTTGACCAGTGTCTGACACATGTTCTGAAAACAAACATCTTCCAACAATATCAGTTATTATCAATTTATCACCTTCTTTTGCTTTGTACCTCACAGCACCTTCACTGAAAAATAAATTTTCAGTAGGTTTTCCGTTTTCTTCAATGGAAGTCGTTCCAGGCATCGTAACAGTACAATACGAGGACTCAATCAGACCAAGAGCGTTAAACAAATATGCTTTAAGCAAATATGTCACTCCTGGCGATAATCCTGACGTAATAGACATGCTGTATACTCCTCCAATCGCTTGTGGTATTCCAGAATAAATCTGAGAATAACCAGCAGGATTCGAGAAAGTGGTATCCCAAGTCGGAGAAGCAAATAGATACATACTATTATTTGCATATCCCCCAGATGAATAATTCACATCAGTAGTTGCTACCGATCCAACTGCAAAACAATTTGTAATTGCAATTTCAAAGGGTCCGCTTGATGTCTGAAATGTTGCACCCGAACTGACAGTATTCCAATTTGTATTACTGGATATCAAACTCACAGTAATTGCAACCGTTTGCAGTGGTCCACATGTTGTCACTGTTACCTGATACGAATGTGTTCCCACACTGTATGCAACAGGAGTGTAACTTGTCGTATTACCACCACATGTGGTTTCCACAAACAACACTCCACCAATCGAATCAGCAGAAACTGTGATCATCACAATTCCACCCTGACTTGTAATTGACGTGACTACCACCGTATCAACTACCGGAGGATTTGCCAATAATGGCAAGGTTTCCACCATCACAATTTGTGCAGTATCGGGAACAAGCGGAAACATTTGATTGATTCCAATCGCTCGATAAAAATGTGTTGTGTTCGGATTTTGAAACACTGTAAGTGTGTCATATCCATTTGGGTTTACTCCGGAAATCTGATGCGTCGTAAGATATGACCATGTTCCACCAGATAGTGAATATTCCCAAGTGACAAACACAGAACCTCCGCCATTTCGCTGATATGGAACCGTGAGTAATCCTGAATATGAACTTACATTCGAAACCGAGATCATTGGTCCAACACCAACAGGCGTTGGAAGACCGGCAAGCGTAGAGTCCATGATAACTATCGAGTCTGTACCGGAACCAATTTGTGCGACCACAGTTGAAATCGTGTACACCGATCCCGACATCAATCCTCCGACTCCCACAGTATCAGACACAACACCATTTACATATTGGACTGGTGTGGATACGGGATTTGTAATCCCATTTGCAAACGTCGTTTGCACTAATGCATTTGTAGCTATGCCGAAATATCGAGCAACAGCCAAGGAATCATATCCTCGGTATACAATTTTTACACTATCAATTGATTGTGTAAGCATTGGACCAAACAGATTTTGACCAATAGCAACTGCGTGAACATACATCACAGCAAGGAGAAGCAAGGTTTTTTTCATTTCAAGGTAGTTTTATATCTAGTCCTATTCTACACCGTTTTTTAGCATTGTCAATGTATGTATTGACAATATATACAAAATATGCTATTATTTCACATATATGAATTATATGAATATATCCACAATTTCAAAGAAATTTCTCGCGATCGCACTCGTTGCTGGTGTATTTATTGCACCTTCCACGACACTTGCACGAACATTGGCAAATGAACTTGCGCCAAGTGTACAACCATTAGCAGTTTCAACTCTACCCCCTACAGGAGTACAAGAAACAAGTGCAACATTGAATGGTACTTACCAAACAATCACTGCAACTTCAGCAATTGTGTGGTTTCAATATGGCACAAGTGCTTCAGCGCTCAACCAGGTAACACAACCAATGTCAAAACCACAAGGTTCTGGGCAATTTTCTAAATCACTTTCTACTCTTTCTGCAGGGACAACATACTACTACAAAGCGTATGCGTCATTTAACGGAACTACCGTACCTGCGAGTGCGACTGTATCATTCACAACACAAGGTGGAACTTCTACTTCAAACCAAATTGCAACACTGCCTCCAACACAAATCACAACAACTAGTGCAGTTCTAAATGCCTACGTTAATGTCCGAACAATCGGAACATATACACTTGTATTTAAATGGGGTGCTTCTGATTCAACTCTCAACAATACACTTACGTACGGAATTGTTTCTGGACAAGCAGGACAAAAGAGTATTTCCCTCACTGGTCTTACTCCAGCAAATTCTTATGCATATAAAGCGTGTATCCGAGATGCAAATGGAACTGATCAATGTGGATCTACACAAGTGACATTTACTACACTCGATTCAAACCCAACTACCTACGAATGTAACGATGATGTGGACAATGACGGTGATGGTCGTACAGACTATCCAGCAGATCAAGGATGTACTTCATCTTCTGATAATTCAGAAAATTCTGATGGAAATCCATGTACAAACTGTGGCGGAAATAACTCTGAACCCTCAGTCACCACCCTCTCTGCAGACGATATCGAAGAAGACGAAGCTCTTCTTCAAGGAGAAGCAGATCCAAATGGTGATGCACTTACTTCAGTATGGTTTGAATACGGAGAAGATGAAGATGATTTAGATGAAACAGTCTATGTCTCATCATCTAACTATGATGATAATGAAGATACAGATACAGTAGACTTCGATAAGAAGATTACTGGACTTGATAATGATACAAGATACTACTTCCGAGCATGTGCAGAAAACTCTGAAGGAGAAGATTGTGGTTCTATTAGATCATTTACTACAGATGATAATAATAATGATAATAATGATGATGATTCGAATGACGACTATGTTCATGAATCACCTCAAATTATTCCAAGAATCATCTATAAAACAACAACAGTAGGAAGTACTTCTTCAAAAGTAATGCTTTCAATCGATACTCGATTTGATAATGCGTATCAAGGAGATACTATTGATTATGTAGTTGAATACAAAAATATCAGTGGATCAACACTTACTAATTCAATACTTCATATTGAATTTCCAAAAGAAGTAACATTCCGACGTGCAAATGAAGGACGTTACAATGAGAAAGATCATACACTTACACTTGATCTTGGAACTCTATCACGAGGTGAGCACGATGAAATCACTATTTCAGTACGAGCTGATTCATCAATCAAGTCACGTTCTGAAATTGTCACAAAAGCAACACTCGCATTTACAATGCCAAACTCTGCACAAGACAACGCAATTGCATACGCAATCACAAAAGTCTCAGGAGGAAACAGCGTATCCGGAAATGCACTTGCTGGTACAGCACTCTTTGGTGGTAATGGATTTCTTCCAGATTCACTCATTGAATGGCTCATCCTAACTATTCTTATTATTGTGATTATCGGAGGATTTCGATACTACAAACATAAGCAAGTTTAATCTAAATAAAAAACCACCCGTATGGGTGGTTTTTTATTTAGATCTCACACACACCTGAGACACATGCGAGTTCTTTTTTTACTTCAGTTTCATCTTGAATCTCATAAGTCACAATCTTTGAGAAATCGATCGAAGGCATCTTTTTTGAAAGCTCCTCATATCGTTCTTTTGTGATTGCTTCATATGGAGCAAGTTGGTACACATGGTTTGATCGTGGAAGAAATGATAACCCGCCCACAATTTCCCAGTTTTGATAAAGCCAGTGTGCAACTTCAATCCATTCATCGTCTCCTACAGACACAGTTACCGAAGGATTATGTTCAGTAAAGTTAAGTTTTACGGTCTTCCAATGCTCAAGCTGTCCAATTGCAGAAATATCGTCTCGACAGATTGCACCTTTTGGTGCTTTTACTGGAAACTCAAGGACATACGTATTTGCAGTATCCATCGCTTGTCCTACTTCTGGATGATATGGTACACCCTGATCTTTCATCATCTTAAAGAGTGCGTCTGTTGCAGAAATACGAACTCGTCGAATGTAATATGGAGCATGTCGTGCATGCATTCCTGATGCACAATCAACAGTCTGCGATACGGTACCTGATGGTTTTACACATGTGATACAAGTTGATTCATTTACTCCAAATCGTTTTGCATAGATCTTGTTGATTCGAATTGCTTCATCTTTCATCTTCTTCAACATTTTTGCATCACGAGCAATAGTACAATCCCACTGTCCGGTAATCGAAACACCAAGAAGCCGTTCTTTTTCGCAATTCTCCTTCCATTCTTTTGAAAGATATCCAAAATTTGTAAGAGTTGATTGATATGTTCCGAGAATTGCAGCAATGCGAACTTTTCGCATAAGTGTTTCTTCTGTATCATCAGCCCGCGCAACAACCTCAGAAAGATTACAAAATTGCTTCGATTGCAAAATAATTTCTCCGCAAGGATTTGTTCCAATTGGACCAACTATTCTTCCGTCTGGTGCAAAATAACCTTTATATTCTTTTTGCCACAAATCAATTCTTCGTTTTGGTAAAGTTGCATGAAGTGAGCCACGGTTAAATATTCCACGCTCACCAGAACCAGACTTCATGAGTGCTACCCATTCCTCCATAAATTCAGTTGCTGAAGGTTTGCGTTCATATACTGCTGAGTTGTTTGCAAGAGATCTCTGTCCTTCTGTAAGATAAAATTGTCCACTTTTAGCATCTCGAATTTCCTCATCATCAAGATCAGAAAGTGAAATAAGTGCACTTCGTCTCACACCTCCTGATACGACACATTCACCAATCTTACAAATAATATCGTGTGCATCAATGTTACGCAAATGTCTACCCTGGCGACGAAGAATACGCTCTCGTGTAAATGTAAGCAGGTCAATCAATGGTTGAGGACCAGAACTTTTTCCTCCCATAATCTTAAGTCGTGCACCTGCTGGGCGAAGTTGAGAATAATCAAAATCAACATCATTTCCTTCAAACCATGTCTTCATTCCAAATACGAGCGCATCTGCCCAGCCTTCCTTGCTGTCCGGAATAACATACACAGGAACTTTTTTACCGGTCTGAAGTTTAATCTGAGGAAGTGCTTGAATGTTTTTCGATTCAACAGTATACCCCACTCCAGTTCCACACATTGAAATATATACAATCTCTCCGAAGTCTTGGAAATTTGAAGGGGCAATAAATGAACAGTTATATGCACATACATTTGTTTTGCGCGCAGGAATACCAGCAAACTGAATAAGACGCATAGAAGGCATTGATTCTTGATTCAAAATTGCTTCGCGGAGTTCTTTATATTCGGATTCTTTCAGTTTGTTACCGATATTTTCTCGCATGAAATCCATATATCGATCGATTGTTTCAATCCATGTCTCACGTCGACTTTCCGCATCAATCCACCGTGCGTAACTTCTGTAATACACGAGCTCAGCAAGTGCATTTCTAAAGTACTTTTTACTTTCAAGTGCAAGTGCTTTGACCTTCTCGGGAACTGGTCCAACTTCTTTTCTAAGCTCTGCGCGCTTATTACGATAGAGAATATATGCTTTTGCAGTAGTAGGGTATTTATCACGAATCAACTCAGACTCTACAAGGTCTTGGATGAGTTCGACTGTTGGCAAAAAATCCTTATCTTTACTCGCCGATTTTACTGCGACAAGTTCATTAAATACCTTTGCAGCAATATATTCTGCATCAGATTCTTTACCCTCACCTGTTGCGTGAAAAGCCTTAAGTACCGCATCTTTGACCTTTTCGAGCTTGAATTCGATAACCTCCAATTCACGATTTCGAACATGTTTGATCTTTGCAAGATCGCGCTTTGTAAGCGTAATTTTTTTTACCATAATCCCCTATCAAGATTATTATTAATAATGTTTTGTCTCTTCATTGTACCGAGTCGACACCAAAGAGTTTCTGTGGATAACTCAATAATTTACATGATGGAAATATTTTTTAAACAACGTCAACATCAACGACAAACAAGTCTTTACTTATAGTATTATTTAGTCTTCAAAAATTATTTTGTCTCCAATTTTCAAATTAGTTTTTTCTGACACACCTGCTGCAACTTCCAAAACATACAATGCATAATTTTTTGGACCAAAACTTTTTGGATATGAATCCGGAGTAAGATTTCTCTCAATGTGTACGATTTCCATTTCCTTACTAATCCACACAATATCGATTGGAATACTCATATCCTTCATCCAAAAATACCATTGATTTTCATAGGGAAACTCAAAAATCATTCCATCACGGGGTGATAAATAGCGTGTACCTGAAAGACCAAGCTCTCTTTCTTCAGCTGTCGTTGCGCGATATGCGTTCAGTTTATAATTCCCAGGCAAAATAATAGAACGAACAGGGTATTCCTTAAACAAATATTCTTCTTGCGAATTTTTTGAATACAAAAAAAGTCCCGCTATCACAAGAAAGGTAATGCAAATAATTGAAAACGTTCGATTAGTCAATGAAATATAGTGCGTTAGTTATTAAATATAAATCAATTATATCATTTCTTAAATCAATAATTCACAAACAAAAATACACCTCTTGCGAGATGTATTTTTGTTTGTGTTTATTTTCTGTTTTGTTTCGTTCTACTGATTGTATGTCTTTCCATACAGTCAGATAGTTTATAGTCTCTATCAAACTTTCCTGTGCTCAATTGAGGCACAGGAAATCGACGCCGTAAGTCATTTGTCATAAACATGAACAAATGGACAATTTCAAATTGAATTATTCCACGACCAGCTTCCGCTAGCCGTGCCTTGTTACGACTTATTCCCTGTCACCGAGCTTACCGTAGGCCCCTCTTATGAGGAGATTTCGGGTACTCCCGGCTCCCTTGAATTGACGGGCGGTGAGTACAAGACTTGAGAACGTATTCACCGCGGTTTAGCTGACCCGCGATTACTAGCAATTCCAGCTTCAAGGAGTCGAGTTGCAGACTCCTATCCGAACTGAGGCTACTTTTATAAGGATTTGCTCAGAGTCGCCTCGTCGCTTCCTGTTGTAGTAGTCATTGTATTATGTGTGTGGCCCAAGGTGTCAAAGGGACATGCTGACCTGGCGTCATCCTCTCCTTCCTCCCAGAACGGTATTCACAAGCGTACAGGGAGGATCAAATTGAAATCTGTTGAGTAGCAAGCTACAAAACTGAGAACTCTTTGATCCTCTCTATACACTTATGTGCACTGTTCTGGGCGGTCTCGTGTGACACGTATAACACACGACGAGGGTTGCGTTCGTTACCCCACTTAAGGGAACAATTCAAACCACGAACTGACGACGGCCATGCATCACCTGCCTACTAGTCTTGCGAGG
>DALYDM010000015.1:0-10438 GCA_031973235.1 Minisyncoccota bacterium
TCGAGTACGAGCATTGTGGCGTTTCTGAAGTATTGTTCAAACATTGGACCTCCCGCAGTCTTCATATCAAACAACTTATTGAAAATCGAAAGCATTTCATCAACAACAAAACTTTTCTGCTCAGGAAATCGTGGATCATATTCGAGCATGTTGAGACCCATCGGGCGTGCAGTATATGCAGGATCAAAATATATAACATCATCAATGCGCTCACGTGGAATCGATGCAAGTATATCTTGAATGTCATTTCCATGAGGATCTATATAACACACACCGTGCCCTGCCTCAATGTCTTGAACAATCATATTCTTCAAAAGTGTTGTCTTACCAGTACCGGTTTGACCAATACAGTAAAAATGTCTTACACGATCTTCCTTTGTAAGATATGCTGGTGTTTCAAATCCACGATAACGATTGACTCCAAGAAGTGTACCTTCTGCCACAAGCTCAAGTGGTGCAGACGAAGTTCCCGCTCTTGCTTGTTTGAGTTGTGGTGTACTTGTAATTCCATAAGGAAAATGGATCATGGTAGCAAGTTCATGTAAATTGAGTACAAGCTTTTTTGAATCATCATATATTCGATATGAAAACATGTGAAAGAGTTCTTTCAATTCAGCTCCACCAAGCTTTTTCCACGAAACAGAATTACTGCCTGCTTCTGAAAACTGATTAAAAGAAGAAGATATCTCTGAAACAATCTGTTCTGCACGATTTGAGTCATACGCTCCTGCAATAATGCGGATATTTGAAAGCATAATCGTGGCTTTCATCTTGTCGGTTATTCGTGACAATGATCGATCATCAATTTTAGGAGGAGTATTTTCTTTCTTTTCATGTCCAAAAAACAATCCTTTTCCAATTTCGAGTAAAGTATCGTCAATTGCATCAGAAGTTTTTTTGAGTGCTTCTTTTACCGAAAGTCCCTTTTCAACATATTTGAGAACATCTTGAAACCGCTTAATATATGCTGGCCCAGTTGGCGCAATCACAAACTGGAGCGATGCTCCTTCGCCTTCTTTTTTTAGCTTCGAAAAGGCATTCAACACAGAGTTCATTGGATCATGATCGAATGCATCATAGGTCTTTAGCGGATAAATCTCGTGCTCATCAAGTACCGCATATGTTCCATGCGAGGCACCACCTTCAATAAAAATATTATAATCATCAACAGCTTCTTTTATTTTTGAATGAGGGAAAGAAGACTGAATCTGCTTCTCAAACAAATCAACCTTCTCAACAGGAACTCCGACATACACCACCACTTCATCACTTTTATTCGAAAGTGCAATTTCAATAGTAAAATAATTTTTTGAAGCATTATCCTTGTCTGACGCTACAGAATTCATACCAGAAAAAAATTGCTCCATGCCACTTAAAAATTCTTTGAAACCACGAGTGTCATCCTGAGATTTCTCTGGCAAAGTAACTTCAAAAAGTCTCATGTGCAAAGACTTCCATAATTCAGTTCCGTCTTTTAAACCAGGCACACCATTTGTCGAAATTAAATATTGGACTAAGAATCTATGAAAATCATCATCGAGATGAGGGTTTTGTGATTTTTGAATAATATCAAGTGTGTTTCGAATTCCTCTCTCTAGTAAAATTCCAAGAAGCTCTTCCATTTTGTGGTCATGAGGTTCAGGTGAAAGTCGTAACACAATCTCATGTGCTTCACCATCCGAAATCATGTGTGCACGCTCGAGCGCAGCTGCTTTTGGAATATTTCCATATGAGCGAAGTGTTTCTTGTGCTATTTTCGCTTTTTCCGCCTCAAACCCTCTTTCGTTCAGCTCTTTTTCTTTTCGCGAAACATGCTCGCGCAAAAACGCAAGCTCTTCTTCTGGTGTATTAAACTGAGGAACTTCCTTAAGATAGTCTTCCATATATATTCACAGTATAACAAGTTCAATCTCTTAATAGAAATTTTAAGAGTGAAAAAAACACTGTCACTATCAATAATTAATAGTTGGTGAGAACTTCTGGACCACTATCGGTAATGAGTACTGTGTGCTCAAAATGAGCACTAGGTAATTTGTCTTTTGTGTAAATTGAGTATCCGTCATTATCAAACACTACACCAGCCTTTCCAAGATTTATCATTGGCTCAATTGCAATCACCATATTCTTTTTCAGCAACGCACCTGTACCCTTTTGTCCGTAATTTGGAACATAAGGATCTTCATGAATGTGTCGTCCCACACCATGGCCTGCAAGCTCTTTTACTATTCCGTATTTGTGAGGCTTGATAAATTTCTCAATAGCGCAGCCAATATCACCAGTTCTGTTTCCTGCTACAGCTTCATTAATCCCTACAAACAGAGATTCTTTTGTAATACGAAGCAATTCCAAAACTTCTTTTGATACATTTCCTACAGGAATTGTTCGTGCTGAGTCCACAACAACACCCTGATACCACAATCCCAAATCAATCGAAATGATATCTCCATCTTGAAGTGGTATGTCAGTCGGGATTCCGTGCACGACTTCGTGATTCACGGATGTGCACAAAGCGGCAGGATATGGGTACGGTGCACCGTGAGGAGTATACCCAAGAAACGCTGGTGTACACCCTCGTTCGTTTATCAACTCTCGAGCTCTCATATCGAGATCCTTTGGGGTAACTCCAATAGCTATCTCCTTTTCGAGAATTGAAAGAATTTCACCAAGATGTTTTCCGGCGATTCGTAATTTTTGAACTTCTTCTTCTGTCTTAATAATTATCATGGTATATCCTAGTGTTCTTTACTGTTGTAACAAAAAATACTTTACATTTAAACTTGGTTTAAAACAATGCCAATTTTTTCACAATCTCTTCATGAACTTCTTCAATTGATTTTTCGCCATTTACTTCAATAAAATGATATCCTGAATGATTTCGAAAATATTCAATTGCTGGTACAACATCTCTATCGTACCAATTGAGTCTACTTTCAATATATTCATCAGTATCGTCTTCACGTTTTCTTCCCATCAATCTTTCTTTTGACCACTCACGCGACACATCGATTAATATCACATATGGTCTTTCTCTCTTGTAAAAACCAATCATTGAATCAAGAATTGGTGCTTCAAATGCGCGTCGTGACAACCCATCCAAAATCAAATGTTCATTTCCCGTAAAATTTTCAATCAGAAAATTTGACCACACCCACACAGGAAGAAATGCCGGCAAAAGTCCACCATTATCAATAACCTCCTTGGTCAGATGGCTTGTATAATTACTCTTTTCCATAAATTCACGGAACTTCGCACCGGTTTCAATATATAAAACCCTTCCACCAGATTGCTCTAGTTTTTGCTGTAAAAGATGTGCTTGAGTCCCCTTTCCACACCCTGATCGCCCGAAGAATATAAAGGTATTTGATGTCATACCGAAAGTATAACACATAGCAGCAATTAGGAATCAGTACTGAGAAATTGAAACAAAGTATCAAAAGTGGCGCCGTGGGCGCCACTTTTGATAAACTGTTTTGGTATATTTTCTATCCGTGTATTACTTCTTAGTATTCTCGCATAGCAATCTGTGCGTCCACTTTCTTCACAAGATCAACTGCTACGTTAATCACAATGAGAAGTGATGTTCCTCCAAGTGCCACTTGAGTGATACCTGTAATACTTTTCATTATAAGAGGAAGAATTGCGATCACACCCAAGAACAATGCACCCATGAGTGTAATTCGTGTAAGAATTTTACTTACGTATTCTGCAGTAGATTGCCCTGGTCGTACACCTGGAATAAATGCTCCATTCTTTTGCAAATTGTGTGACATTGATTCAGGATCAAATGTAACTGCTGTGTAAAAATACGTAAACAAAAACACAAGTATGAAGTACACTGCACCGTACAAAAACTGATTTTGAAGAAATGCTGTCATCGCATCAGCAATTGATTTCAAAATTGCATGAGATGATGAAGAAAAGAAATTTGCAATTATCTGTGGGAACAACAGTATCGACAATGCAAAGATGATAGGAATAACTCCTGCTTGTGTCAGTCGAAGCGGAATATAAGTTGAAGTCCCACCAGTAACATGATTTCCATGAACTTGTTTTGCGTAAGTAACAGGTATTGGTCGTTCTGCTTCAGTTACAAGTACCACACCTGCAATCACAAGCAACCCAACAACAACAAAAGCAATATACACAGGAAGATCAGCAGTGGTAAACGAAAACAGAGCTTGCCCAACACTTGTTGGAAATGATGCGACAATACCTCCAAAGATTAGGACTGACACTCCGTTTCCAACACCATATTCGGAAATGAGTTCCCCAATCCACATTGTAAGCATTGCTCCTGCAATAATGATTGAAAGATTAGTTACAGTCTGAAGTGTAGTAAGTGTCTCAAGTGCTCCTTGTCGTTGCAGCAAAGTAAGTAGCCCGAATCCTTGAATTGCCGCAAGTGGAACTGTAAGCATTCGAGAATATTGTGTAAACTTTTTTCGTCCTGCTTCACCTTCTTCCTGATACATTGATTTAAGTTTTGGAAACATGATTGTCATCACTTGCATAATAATTGATGACGTCACATATGCTCCCACTCCAAGCATAATGATAGAAAGATTTGATAAACCTCCTCCAGAAAAGATATTTAATACTCCAACAAGCTGATTACTTGAAAGAAACGCAGCAAGTCTGTTGGGATCAACTCCTGGAATAGGAATTGCAGAAAGAAGTCGAAACACCACAAGTGCTCCGAGTGTAAACAATATACGGTTTCGGAGTGACTTGTCACCAAAGATTATTCGCAATTTGTGTAATACGTTTCGCATTCTAGTTGAGCGAGATGATACCACCTCGCATGGTTACAATAAGTAATGATGAACTAATTCACACTTCCACCAGCTTTTTCAATTGCATCCTTTGCAGATTTTGAAACAGTGCAACCTGTGACTGTGAGTGCAACAGAAATTGTCCCATTGCCCAAAATTTTCACTTGAGGAATTCGGCCTTTTACTTTTTCAATAATTCCTTTTTCAAAAAGTGAAGTATTGGTCACAATATCCTTTGCTGAAAATACTGAAAGTTTCGCGAGGTTCACTGCAACAGGTCGGATTTCGAATGACTTGTTGACGTTCTTTCCTCGTCCTCGTTGCTTTGGAAGCTTCTTAATAATATCACGAAGTTGTGGTCGGAGTTTTCGTCCTGCACGAGCATTTTGACCTTTTGTACCACGACCTGAAGTCTTGGCATGTCGTCCACCTCGTCCAACTTCTCTGTCCTTCTTATTTTTTGTCTTTCGTTTTAGAGTATGTAGTTGCATAAATTATTTTTCTTCTTCTTTTACAACCACCGCCTTTTTTGGTAGTGCAAAAGCTGAAAGAGCATTAATTGTTGCTCGACCTATGTTGAGTTTGTTCTTACTTCCAGAAAGTACTTTTGAAGTAACATTGTGAATTCCACCAAGTACCAACATATCTCGGATTGCAGAACCTGCTACGATTCCACGACCCTTGTTTGGCATAAGCCAGATTCGTGAACTCGCATATTTAGCTTTCACATCATGAGGAATTGAACCATCTTTTGTGAGCTTAATGCGAATCATGTTTTTCTTTGCTGTCTTAACAGCTTTATTGATCGCAAGTGATGTATCAGTTGATTTTCCTGTACCTACACCGATCGCACCCTTTTTGTCTCCAATCGCAATTGATACTGCAAATGAAAATCTTCGTCCTCCTGCGACAACACGAGTTACGCGTCGAATCGAAAGAATTTTTTGATCGAATTCAGGCTTTGGTCGCTCTGCGAATGAACGAGGAGCTCGTCCACCTCCAGATCGGAACCCTCCTCCTGACTTAGGGCCTCCACTTCGTGGTGCACGAACTGCACCCTCAGGAGCGACATATGCTCCAGACTTTGTTTGAGTTGTTGTGTTTGTTTCCATAAATTAAAATTGCAAGCCACCCTTTCGAGCTCCTTCTGCAAGTGATAGTACACGACCTGTATATTTGAAACCATTTCGATCGAACACGATTTTTGAAATGCCTTTTGCAAGTGCATTCTTTGCAAGTTCTTCACCCACTTGAGTTGCTCGTTCTACTTTTGTACCTTTCTTAATCTTAACATCAGATGCTGATGCAAGTGTAATACCACGCTCGTCATCAATGAGTTGTGCGTAGATAAATGTATTTGAACGAAAGACTGAAAGTCTTGGTGCTGTACTTGTGCCAAAGATTTTTGTTCGAATCTTTGCCTTCAATCGCATTCGCTTTTGAGTTTTTTTCTGTGTAATTTTCATAAACGTTATGCTGATTTTTTACCTTGCTTACGTCGGATAACTTCGCCTTCATAACGGAATCCTTTACCTTTATATGGTTCTGGTTTCTTAAGTGCGCGCACATCCGCAGTGAACTGGCCGACCATTTCTTTATCAATACCAGTTACCGTAATAATATTTTTTTCAGCTGTTACTGTGAGACCGTCTGTGATTGGAACAAGAACTGGGTGTGAAAATCCAAGCGCAAGCTTAAGATTTTTTCCATCTGACTCAGACTTAAATCCCACTCCTTCAAGAATAAGTTTCTTTGTGAATGCTTCATTAACACCCTTGATCATATTCTTCACATGTGAAGCATATGTTCCCCAAAGTGCTCGTGAGAATGGTGTACTATCTTTTGGAACAAATGTGACGGCATTGTTTTCGATTGCAACAACAATGTCATTTCTGAACTCTTTTGTAAGTTCACCCTTTGGTCCTTTCACACGAAGAATTCCATTTGAAAGTGTAACTTCTGTTCCTTGTGGAATTTGTATGATTTGTTTTCCTATACGTGACATAAAATTTATTGTTACCAAATACTAAACAATACCTCGCCTCCGACCATCTCCTTGCGGGCATCCTTATCTCGTAATATTCCCTTTGGTGTTGAGAGGACAAACATTCCTTTTCCGTGCTTCATTGGTTTGATGTCTTTTACACCCATGTACATTCGTCGTGAAGGTTTTGACACTCGCACTACTTCATGAATTCTTGGAGCGTTTCCTTCGAATTTCACACCTAATTCAAGGTATGGAAGATTTTTCTTTGTCTTTTTTGAGACTGATTCGACATAGCCTTGTGCCTTCAAACACTCAGCGATCGCGAATTTTATCTTAGAGAATGGAACAGTGATAGTTGGTTTCCCAGCATTCCCTGCATTCTTAAGCATGTTGAGCATAGCTCCGATTGGATCTGTCATAATAAATAAAATTAAAGTTAAAAGATTAAAGTTATAGAATGAATCATTGATGAATCATTTTAGCTTTAGACTTTGAGCTTGGGGCGTATCGCTTACCAACTTGATTTGCGAATTCCAGGAATCATCCCTTCGTTTGCAAGTTCTCTGAAACAAATACGACAGAGACCAAAATCACGCATGAACGCATTTCCGCGACCACACTTAAAACATCGGTTTTTTGACCGAGTGCTAAATTTTGGCTTTTTTTCTGATCGTGCAATTACTGACTTTTTTGCCATAGAAATAAAATATTAAAGACCATTGACCTGTGGTCTTTTGCTAATGTGTGTACAGGAGATATCGCGTTTTAGTTCTTGAATTAAGCCTTTATAGGCCTTTCTCAAGGAGAAAAACGGATCACATCCGTACAAGCACTATATTACATTTTTTAGAGAGTTTTGTCAAAGTCAGGAAAACGCTTTTGAGCATCAAGAATTGTCCCGTTTTCAACGTTGGAATTTCCTAATTTTCGAGCTAAAAATATAAGTTTTTCATATGCCTCCCTAAGATCTGGATCAATCTCAATCACTGTTCGTGCAGCAAGTAGTGATTCATTCGAATTCCCGTCCAGTGCGTATGCATATGCAAAAGCCCAATACCCTTCTGGGTTTAATGGAGAAAGTTTGATTGTCTGCAAAGAGCTTTCTTTGGCCTTATTCAAAAATTCCCGATCGCC
The DNA here is from genome assembly GCA_031973235.1 of Minisyncoccota bacterium. Taxonomy (GTDB): domain Bacteria; phylum Patescibacteriota; class Minisyncoccia; order Phycocordibacterales; family UBA9973; genus JAGOQQ01. The sequence continues at coordinate 7,894 of DALYDM010000015.1, forward strand.
ATTTTTTTCATATATATATGTATATGCTCGTGATACAAATAATTGAGCAGAAAATGATTTTTCACTATTTCGCTCATTCAATACGGCACGCGCAAGTCCATCAAGTGATTCAGAATAATCATAATTTCCATAGTGCGACTCCTTTTCAATTGAGTTCATAATTTGATTCGCAAAATACGCTGATGACACTACACCACCAGTCTCGCTTGTTTGAAACACATAGTTCGCAAACTCTCCGACATTTTGAACTGGAATCCTCGCAAGTGAATACATTCTATTCCCTTCCAAGAATGGCCTCATGCTACAGAAAACAAAAGTACCGCATGAGACTAGTACGACTCCAATCATATACATTCTTGAAAATGTAATCTCGTACTCACTCTTTTCTCTATAGGATACACGCGCTAAAAGTAACCCAAACAACACAATAGACACTGGACTATCAAACACTAACGTATTTTGAAGTAAGTATGCAGTGAGTACAAAAAAATACACAACCGATTCATATCTCTTCTCATTATTTTTTGCAGATGTGATTAAAAGATAATACACATACGAAATCAATAGTATATAAATTGAAAATACTATGATCCCATTATCATGAATAACTTCAATATATGCATTATGTGGCTTATCTACCCATCCTTCATTTCCTCGATAGAGTGCTGGGTCAAAATGTTTAAAAAATGAATATTCAAAAGTTTCATTTCCATACCCCAAAATCGGACGCTCATTTACTGATTGAAATGCAGTGTCCCAAAACAATAATCGATTCTCACCTGAGTGATTTTTAAAAAAGTTTTGAACATTACTACCTTCCCTAAACACAAGTGATGTGCAAAACAATATGAGCCCAGCAAATACAATCAAAATACCTTTTCCCACAGCAGAAATATTTTTTCTTGAAGAGATAAGAAAATAGAAACCTCCTGTAAAGCACAGTGAAATCAGCACTGACAACACAACACCTCGTGATTCACCGATACCTGCACCTGAGATAAAAAGTGGATTAAAAATCACACTGCAACACATAACAATTAACAACAATAATATACCATTGTGTCCTGTATTCTTTATTTTTTTGAATAGAATAAAAAATGAAGGCAGTGTCAGAAGCAGTACGGCACCAGCCAAACTCGAATTACCCTGAAGTCCACCTGAAAACATTTGAGGAATAAAACCATACGACGAGCCCCACACACACAGAGAAACAATAAACCCTGCGATAACCAGACTCCAATCTACTACATGTACTGCATTGGAGTATTTTTTTATAACTCGCTTTAATAATAGCGTATATAAAAAAACTGTAATCCAAAGTATTACACCCACACCTCTATCTAGTGTTGAAAAAAAAGACAAACTTTGATCGATTCCAAAAATACTTGTAACAACCATTCCAATTACCACTGCAAGAAAGAGAATATCAATCCTGTCTACACCAATGACGGAATTCTTGTTAAGAAAATATTTCTTTAATCCAAAAACCATACACACTAGTGATAATGCTCCTATAAAAAAATATGATTTCACCCCTGCAAACGGATAGAGTTGAGATGGAGCAAAAAATACGACCATTAACGCAGGAAGAACGAGAATGCTGTAACTTATATTCTTTTCGGAAAACATGCGAGTGAAAAATTTCAACATTGTATAATAAAAGGGTAAGTAATGAAGTACTCAAAAAGTATATCATGAACATAATGCTTTTATATCTAAAAATATGTACAAATCTATATTTTAGTGGTATAATCTCATTCACATACAAATATGAAATCATTACGAATATTCTCAATTTTAATCGGAGACATTGCCATGCTTGTGGGTTCTTTTTTTGTTACCCTGCTACTTCGATATGGAAGTGACATCACCTCCGCTATTATTGGTGTACACATGACTCCATTTGCACTTCTTTATCTATTGTGGGTGATGATTTTTTATATTTTTAATTTATATGAAATCCATTCAATTAAGCCAAACTTTATTTCTATCAAGCAAATTGTACTTGCGCTTCTCACAAGTGGTATAGCCGGATTTTTGATGTTCTATTTTATTCCCTATTTCGGCATCACACCGAAAACAATGATGGTGGCAAATGTGGGGATATTTGGATTGATGTTTGTACTCTGGAGAACACTCTACTATCATCTATTTGCATATCGATTTCAAAAATCAATTTCCATCATCGGCATGTCCCCTGAATCAAAATTACTCGTTGATGAAATTAGTCGCAATCGACATATTGGATACAAATATGTAGGAAATTTTGAAACACTCCATGAGATGAAAAGCATGAATGTCTCACCTGACATTATTGTACTTGGGCGTTCGCTTTCAACGACCGAGCTTATGGAGCTCTCTGAAATAAAAGCGGACATCATTCGAATAATGGAGGCATTTCAAAAAATGTTTTTCAAAATTCCTGTTAGTCTCATGCAAGACACTACGGCAACAAAAATAATTGAACAAGAAGAATCTCCTCTCTACAAAACATCTCGACGGATAATCGATTGTGTATTTGCGCTCACAGTAATAATTCTCACAC
>DALYDM010000015.1:10448-12112 GCA_031973235.1 Minisyncoccota bacterium
TCTCATTACTTCACTTGCAATTCTTATTGAAGATGGGCGACCAATCCTTCTTCGTCAAAAAAGAACCGGCAGGCGTAAAAAAGTTTTTAATATATATAAATTTAGAAGTATGATTGTACTCTCTGCCGATGGATCAGCCGAAAACACAGGAGCAAAGTGGGCAGACACAAATGATTCTCGTGTCACAAAAGTCGGAAAAATCATTCGCAAGCTTCACATAGACGAAATTCCTCAAATGCTAAATATTCTAAAGGGTGACATTGCACTCGTTGGACCACGACCAGAACGCCCAGAATTTGTATCAAAGCTTGAAGAATCTATTCCTTACTACTTTCTACGACACACAGCAAAACCAGGCTTCACTGGCTGGGCTCAGATCAAATTCCGCTATGCACGTACTGAACTTGATTCAAAAGAAAAATTTGAGTATGACCTCTACTACATCCGCAACAAAAACTTCTTTCTTGATATTGGCATCATCTTAAAAACGATTCAAATAATTTTTACACACTAATTGTGAAAATAGTACGCTCATTATTAAAAAAGTTTCAAAACAGTATTTACAAGATACTATTACTTCACGTACACCTTAAAGCACGTTACAAAAAAATCTTATTCACAGAAAGTGATTGTCTGGTTATTGTAGTCACATTCAACAATATAGATATACTCAGAATTCAACATTCATACTTAAAAAAATTCCTCCTTGATCCATACGACTTTGTTGTAGCTGACAATTCAAGTAACTCCTGTGAAGCAAAGAAAATACAATTATTTTGTGAGAAAAATAATATTTCTTATGTTCGACTCCCATGGAATCCGCTTACAGGCATTCGTGCGAGTGGATCACACGGTATCGCTCTAAATTGGTGTTACTCAAACATGGTCAAGAAAATCAAACCAAAGTATTTTGGATTCCTCGATCATGATATATTTCCTATTGTAAACACCACCATCTTGAATAAAATTAAAATTGGTCTATGGGGTGCAGTACGAACACGAAAAGAAGACTATTGGTATCTGTGGCCGGGATTTTGTTTTTTTGATTTCAAGACATTCAAGGATTATCGATTTAACTTTTTTCCATTTCATGGCGGAAAAGATGGTGATATTTTTCTCGACACAGGAGGGTCAAATTACAATACTATTTATCACAATATTAAAAGGAGTGAAATCGATGAAGCTACAAGTATTTTAGTAAATCTCGATACGGAAAAAGTTTTACAAAAAGGTGAAGACTCTAAAAACACTTTTGAAATTATTGATTACTCCTGGCTTCACTTAAGACAGGTTGCATGGCGAAAAGAATCACACAGCAAATTACAAGACTCAGAAAAAATCTTACAATGTGCATATGCACACATCAGAAAATAAATTTGTTGAGCAATGCACTGCTATAGCTCGATTGCATAATTATTGTCTTTGACAAAACGAGACAGTATATTGAAATTGTGAACAAGTGACGCTGACCATTCTTCAAAATACTTCTGACCTAGTTTGTTTCGTGGACTCATCATTCTATCTGGCTCATTTACAAATCTTCCAAAATCTCCACCTATTTTAATCACTACTTTAGTATCGAGCACTTTCAAAATCCTAAATACTTTTTCAGCGTATTTATCAGAAATAGGATATCGTGCCACTGAGAGAAATCGCTGAAAAAC
>DALYDM010000015.1:12122-14819 GCA_031973235.1 Minisyncoccota bacterium
TCGTCTCTTTTTCCATATGGGCGTACATATGGCTTGCAAACGAATTTGATACAAGATGAATTAGATATCTCCACAATGCAACCTTGTTTACAATAATTAATCTTAAGAAAAGTAGAGCGATTTGCGGATAAGAAATTACAAAACGCAACGCAAGGAAGAATCTTTTTGTTTTCGAAAAATGCGGAATCGTAGTATATTTTTCTGGATCACTTTCTATACATTTTTTTAATGTATATGTTTTTCCAGACCCAGGAAGACCGAAAAATTGAATACTACTTTTTTGCATATATAACAAAACTCTCAGATATATATCCTAGCAATTTAATTGGGAGAATTTTCCAAGGAATAATTAATGTCACAAAATGCAACAAATGAGAAAGTAATCTTGTTGGAAAAAAACGAAAAAGTTTTCCTGTAATTGCTGGGCGAACAGACTCAATCGCAAAACCTTTCTTTCTCATCAATGCCAACAAGTCAGTTATTTGAATTTGTGAAGTATGCAATGTTTTCTGTTTTGCAGAATCCTGAAGATGATATTTTGGGCTTTTTGTTACAAGAACAAATGTCCCTCCACTGTTGAGTGAATTGTAAATTTTTGTAATAACACTTTCTTTATCTACGAAATACTCAAGATTTCGAATTGATACAACATGGTCAAATTTTTTATTTGACAAATCAGTTAGTAAAAAGTCATCATTTAAATACGAAATTTTTTGTGAGTATTTTTCTAATCGCTTTTGGGCGCGCAAAATCATTTCTTGTGATATATCAAGAAATAGAAGACTTTGTATGTTAGAAATGTACTCCACTGTCCACACTGCATCACCTCCTCCTATTTCAAGCACATTACCTTTTAAGGTTTTCAAAAATGGCACTAATGCCCTTTTTGTTTGAGAGTAATGCAACTTTTCTACTGGTCCTGCCTGCCATCTGTAATACGAGTACTCCTTATCATAGCCAGACAAAAAACCATCATAGTATGATTTTACGTAATTTCCGTCGAGTTTTTTCATCGAATTCATGATAAAATAATAGCACACAAATTAACAAAATGCTTCAAAAGATTACCCAAAAACTTAATACAATATTTGAACTGGATACAAGAAAAATACTCGGCAGGGCTTCGTATCTACTTGGCAGTCAAGCATTTAGCAACCTGCTTTCATTTGGGGTGGCGGTAACGGCTGCACACTTTTTAAGCAAGGACACATATGGGACATATAGATATATCCTTTCTACGGTTAGCTTCATTGGAGCCTTTTCGTTAACCGGACTTTCTACTGCAATCATCAGGGAAACTGCTCGAGGATACGACCATTTATATCGAAATTCGATCGAAAAATCACTGAAGTGGTCGATTCCTTCAATACTTATTGGAATTGGTGTAGGTCTGTGGTATTTAATACACGGAAATATAATACTAGGATTTTCAATAACTGTCGGTGGAATTCTCTTTCCATTTATACAATCGCTTTTACTTTTTCGTTCGTACCTAAACGGAAAAGAATCTTTCAAAGCATTAATGCTCTCAAATATATTCTATTCGTCGATCACCTCAGGAGTACTTATTGTGACGCTTTTCTTCAAACCTTCGGTCGTCACACTTGTGTATGCATACTATATTTCAAACATTGTCGCGACAGCAATCTTGAGTTTCGTAATAAAAAAATATTTTAAGCCAAACAACAATTTAGACAGTAATTCCCAAAAACTTGAGCACCACATGAGCATCATGAACATACTGGACACCGGTGCAACTCAGCTCGACAAGGTACTCTTATTTCAAATCGCCGGACCTGTTGAAGTAGCAAGATATGTGTTTGCAACAATAATCCCTGAACAGCTTCGAAATATTGTGAAGTACACATCGACACTGTCATTGCCAATTTTTTCAAACCTACCTAAAGAAACCTCAAGATCTAAGGCATTATTTTTAGCAAAAAAATTATTTTTAATAACACTACCTGTAGTGGTTTTGTATTATATTTTTGCCCCATTAATTTATAAAGTATTTTTCCCATCCTACATAGAAGTTATCGGGTACTCACAGTTATTTGCTCTTATATTATTATTTGATGGTGGTATCACAGGCACAGCACTCAAAGCTCAAGGTGAAATAAAGAAAATATATTTAGTAAACATATCGGCAAACATTACTAAAGTAGCTTTACTTGTCGCTCTTGGAATCACAATGGGGATTTGGGGTGTAATATTATCAAGAATAATAAGTAGAATGATTAGTTTTTTTGTATCATACATAGCACTCGAGCGAACACAAACACATGCCGGAAAATAAAAAAAATTTAATAGTAATTGCATGTATCACATTTTTTTCAATTATATTGAGTTTTATTATTGTACAGAAATTTCCACCCTTACCAATCGTTTCAGATTCTGAGGATTATCACATCATTGCTTCAGGAATTTTAAACGAAGGTAAGTATCTTTCAATTGCAAACCAAACACTTCTAATTTACCCACCACTATATCCTCTTTTCCTTGTGGTAAGCTATTCGCTCAGCCACATTGGTGCATATACATTTGTCTATGGATTACAGTATATTCTCATTGGATGCATGGCGATATTGATGTTTTTTATACTTCGTAAGTTTTCGAAAATAAATCTCGTCACATCAATCATCTCTTCGGTAACAATACTTTTCTGGCCATACTTTGTATTGTATTCGCAACTCATTA
>DALYDM010000016.1:0-13929 GCA_031973235.1 Minisyncoccota bacterium
TGGAACAGTTGATTATCTTTCTCAGAACAAAGGCTTTGATGGAAAAATGATTGACGCAGACAATTCAAACGTACCACCAAAAACACCTCAGCCACAAGATATTCCAAAAAGCGTAGATCCAAATGAAAACATCACATCTTCGCAACAATCTGAAATAATAAAAAGCGTAGATCCAAATGACTCAGATATAAATGCAAAACCTGAAACAATCAAAAGCATAGACCCAAATGAATATGGCGGATTTAGACAAAACACGTTTTACTCACAAGACCCAGAAATGGATGCAATGACACCGCAAAGTGAACAAATGCCAGTAATAAAAAATGAAGTTTTCAACAACAAAGAAATTGTGAGTTCTGTCGATACACAAGGAATTCATGCACTCGCAGAAAAACAATTCAACAAAGATATTGATAGCATGTTTCAAAAGCCAAACTTCCTTCTTGGAGGATCAACACCAGGAACTAAAACTGAAGAATGGACACGAACACTCCGTTTCATTGAAGAAAACAAAGTTACCGGAAATCACATCTTTGAAGCAATGGATGCGCAAGCCCTTCAAAATTCACAACAAGGAGAATTCTTCACTCTTGGAGAGTACGCAAAATCACTTCGAATGGAAACTGGCCTTTCGCCCAACGAGGGAGAACTTCTAAAAGATTATTTGATTCGTGCACAGGAATACAAAATCAAGAATCATATCACCGACAAAGAAATGATCAAGCTCATCGATGAAGCTGATGGAGATAAGAAAATAAAAATCAGTGACGAAACCAGACAAAAAATCCGCGCGCGTCGAAGCGTAGATAGTGATGGTGTATACAATTAATCACGTGTATATATGATGAATTTTTTCATCACACACAAACAACATGAATCCATTATTAAAAAAAATTGGTGACGAGTTCGGACTTTCAACACTTCCACCAGAAAAGCAGGAAGAATTACTTACACGCATTGGAGGAATAATATACAAATCTGTCTTGATGCGTGCACTTGATCAAATGTCAGAAAGCGAACAAGATGAATTTGATGCACTTCTTGAACAAGACAAAGGACCTGAAGAAATATTCGCTTTTCTTCAAGAAAAAATTCCAACAATCGAAACCATCATCAAAGAAGAAGCGGATGCATTCAAAAAGGAAACAATGGAGGTGATGAGCAAAATCGAAGAATAGTGTGTTTCATAAAAAGTGCGATGACTACGTCATCGCACTTTTTATTATTAAAAAAATCAAGATTCTCTATATGATATAGTATCTTAGATGAACTATTTACACGGACTCAACGACAAACAAAAAGAAGCAGTACTTCATACACATGGACCATTATTAATTCTTGCCGGTGCAGGAGCGGGAAAAACAAAAACAGTTACTCATAGAATCATTCACCTCATAAAAGAAGGCATTCCAGGAAATCAAATTCTTGCAATCACGTTTACAAACAAAGCAGCAAAAGAAATGCGTGAGCGAGTAATTGCAAACCTCGAAAAAGAAGGACTGCAAGAAGAGCGGCCATTTGTCAGCACGTTTCACTCACTGTGTGTATCAATTCTCAAAGAACAAGCACAGAGAGTTGGCGCAACACGACATTTCACAATACTTGATGAAAGCGATGCACTTTCGCTCATCAAAGACGCACTCAAAGAACGCGACCTTGATCCAAAGCAATGGGAACCACGAAAAATCAAAAATGTGATTTCACGAAACAAGAATGAGTTTGTTACGCAATCAGCATTTGAAAAAGATGCAATTAGTCCATATGAAAAAACAGTTGCAATGATATGGAAACGATATGAAGAACTCGCACGAAAAGAAAACGCATTTGATTTTGACGACCTACTACTTAAAGTTGTACAACTCTTCACTGAGCACAAAGACGTACTTGATCACTATCAAGAAAAATGGAAATTTATTCATGTCGATGAATACCAAGATACAAACGAAGTTCAATACAGACTTGCGACTCTCCTTGCACAAAAATACAAACATATTTGTGTGGTAGGAGATGGTGACCAAAACATTTATGGATGGAGAGGTGCAAATGTAAAAAACATTTTGAATTTTGAAAAAGATTATCCTGACGCAAAAAGCGTACTTCTTGAAGAAAATTATCGCTCAACAGAAATTATTCTTCGTGCAGCAAACGAAGTTATCAAGAAAAACAAAATACGAAAAGACAAAAATCTTTTTACACAAAAAGAGGGTGGGGAACACATAAGTCTTTTTGAAGGTTTTGACGAAAACGAAGAAGCACGATTTGTCGCAGAAAAAATTTATGAAATTCTTGAATCAGGTGTAGATCCAAAAGAAGTCGCGGTGCTTTACCGAGCCAACTTCCAATCACGTGTACTCGAAGAAGCACTCCTCATGAAAGGTGTCCCGTATCAAGTTCTCGGGGTGAAATTTTTTGAACGAAAAGAAATCAAAGATGTCATCTCGTACTTGCGGGCATCACTCAATCAAGATTCTCTTTCTGACATCAAACGAATAATCAATTTTCCTGCACGAGGCATTGGAAAAGTTACTCTCACAAAACTTTTCAAAGGCGAGAGAGCAAGCTTGCCTCAAGCAATGCAAATCAAAATAAACAATTTTTATCTTGCACTCGACCGAATCAACACATTCGCACAATCACACTCACCGAGCGAAACAATAAAATTTCTCATTGAAACAACTGGTATCAAACGTGAACTCGAAGGAGGGATTGAGGAAGACCTTGAACGACTCGAAAACATCAAAGAACTCGCAACACTTGCGACAAAATATGACTCACTTCCAGCACTTGAAGGAATCGAAAAACTCATTGAAGACGCTGCGCTTGCTTCCGACCAAGACACTATTGACCAAGCAAAAGATCAAAAAGATTCGATTCGTATGATGACCGTTCATGCATCAAAAGGACTTGAGTTTGAATATGTATTCATCACAGGGCTTGAACACAATCTTTTTCCTCACAGAAAAGAAGGTGTCGCTCAAACAGAAGATCAAAAGGAAGAAGAGCGAAGACTTTTCTATGTAGCACTTACTCGCGCAAAGAAAAAACTTTTTCTTTCATATGCCGCAATTCGAACAATATTTGGAATGAGGGAAATCACTGCTCCATCAGAATTTGTATATGACATACCTGAAGAACTTGTAGAAAGAGAGTGGGGGAAGAATATCAAGACAATTTATATTTAAAAGACGGACACTGTCCGTCTTTTAAATATGGTATAGTTTTCACATGTTTTATCACAAAGCGAAAAAATCTCTTGGACAAAATTTTCTCAAATCAAAATCTGCACTTAAGGCAATAATCGAAACTGGTCAACTAAACCACGAAGATTTAGTTGTTGAAATAGGACCTGGAAAAGGCGCCCTGACAGAACACATCCTACAATCTGGTGCAACTCTTATCGCAATCGAAAAGGATGACGAACTCTTTGCATATCTTTCAGAAAAATATCAGGAATACATATCTAGAAAAAAACTCACACTAATTCACGGAGACATACTCGATATAGATGATTCTTCGTACCTACAACCCGATAAAAACTATAAAATCATTGCCAATATTCCTTACAACATTACCGGGCAAATAATTCGAAAGTTTCTTACTGCAACGCACAAACCTACCTCCATGGTACTTTTGGTACAAAAAGAAGTTTCGGACAGAATTGTCGCTCGTGACGGGAAAGAAAGCCTGCTTTCACTTTCAGTAAAACTTTACGGGACACCAAAGTATATCAAAAAGGTTCCTGCGAGGGATTTTAGTCCTGCACCTAAGATTGATTCTGCAATACTCCAAATTAAAGACATTAAAGCACCCTCGTTAACCAAAGCCGAAGAAGAATTATTTTTTGAAATACTGCACAGTGGTTTTGCCCATAAAAGAAAAATGTTGATCGGAAACCTTTCGGAAAAATACCCAAAAGAAGAAATCGCTCAAATATTTTCTGCACTGTCTCTCAGTGAAAAAATCCGAGCAGAGAACGTATTACTTCGGGATTGGATTTCGATTACGAAAAAACTTTCATAAAACTCAAAACTCACTGTATACTGTAAAAGTATGAAAAAAATACTTATTATTGTATTGGTATTAATATTTGGATTCTCAACACTGTTTCGCACTGCATATGCAATTTTTATGCCATTTGGCGGAAAAATTGTTTCTTCATATACAGCAGGTGTGGTATGTCCGGGCACAGGACCAGCAATAATTACTCCTTACAACACTGCATCTTCAACTCCTTATTATGTTGCACCAGGAGTTATGGCAGGATATGGAGCATTCCCGCCTGGTGCATACGTACTAGGTGTTTATAATCCAATCCTCACACCACTGTGTCAGACAACTTCGACACCACCTGTGCCGTATCCCGTGTTTCCAGTAATTTTTTACGGAGTCAGTGCTCCGACCATATAAATCATGAGTATTTCAAACTATCTTCCAAGTAAAAAATTCTCAAAAGTACTTGTGGTGCTTCTTGTTGGTGGAGTAATTGTATTAATACTCTCAAAAAGTAGATCACTTGGAACACTTACTTCGTCTAAAAAAACACTCACACTAACACCAGAACAAATAATAGAAGGTGACAGGGACAATGACGGACTTCGCGACTGGGAAGAAGCGCTATGGGGAACAAACCCAGACCAACAAGACACCGACAAGAATGGTGTAAGTGATCTCGAAGAAATTGAAAAAAAGCGACAAGACATTGCTGACCAACAAGGCATAGATTTAAGCAAAGAACAAGAGAATCTCAATGAAACAGACATGTTTAGTAGAGATATTTTTGCAAGTATTATTTCTCTCAAAGAAAAAGGTGCGTTAAATCAAGAATCGATCAAAAGCCTTGCAGACGCAGCTGGAAAATCCTTTTCCGGAAACATGGATCTCGCTGATAGTACACAAATGAAAGACATAGCAATTCAAAGCGACGACACATTAGAACAGAAAAAAGCATATCTAAAGAAGTTCGATTTACTCATGGTTTCGTATCAAAAAAAAGGTGTGAACAGTGAGTACAGAATTTTTTCTGACTATACTCTTTCTGATAACAAAGAACTCCTCACGGAACTTGCTGCGATTAGCCCGTTATATGAACAACTTTCTCAAGAGATGAAAAAGGTTCCTGTTCCTTCATCAATCGCTCAAACACACCTTGATTTCATAAACACCACACACAAAATATCCGAAGCAATGAAAAATATTTCTACTGCTGACAACAATGAACTCATAAGTACAATTGGTATTGCACAATACAAAGAACAAAATACCAACTATATTAAACTCCTCAATATATACACAGACCTCATAAGCACACATGGTATACTCTAATCATAAGTATGTTTAAAAATACTTTTCTCAAAAAAATAACAGCTTCTGTACTTTTGTGTGGAATTTTGACTTTTTCATTTTCACCATTATTACTCCAACCAAAACACTCTCACGCCGCAGTACTGGACGGAAGTAAATTTTTACCGGGAGTGGCAAAAACTGTTGCATCAGCAGCACTTGCGTGCCTTGCACAAGTTGGAGCTGTGTGGCTTGTTGGAAAAGGTGTTTCTCAAGGAGAACGAATTGAATCAGTACCGACAGCATCAGGTTCAGGAAATTCACAATATGCATCAAGTTCAGGAAAAGAATTTTGCCTGGATGCGGTTGCTACAAATCTCGCCAAGGCAACACTCCAAAAATTTACACAATCTACCATTACCTGGATAAACAGCGGGTTCAACGGAGACCCACTCTATGTGCGTGATCCAGCATCATTTTTCAACAACATTGCGGACTCACAACTCGGATCAATCAGTTTATCAATCGAATCATCTGGAGCACCGTTTGCAAGAAGTCTTGCGCAGTCGCTGATACTTTCAAACTTAAATGATTTCAGGTCAGCAATGAAATACAATATTGACGCGTATTTGGGGAAGGATACGGTAACACAATATAGTGCTGACTTCGCTGTTGGAGGATGGGATGCGTGGCTTCTACAGACACAGTTCCCTCAAAACAACCCAATAGGTGCATCAATTAATGTTGCAAATGAAGTAAACAAGCAACTTGCAGGAACTCAGAAATCTGTTGCTCAAATTGCTCAAGATGAAATTGATCAAGGAGCAGGATTTCTAGGTCTTAAAGAATGTGTCGACCCTACAGACTACTCTCCAGGAGATGGCTTTACTCCACCGGAATACCAAGATCCATTTAGCGGTCTCACGCCGGAAGAATATGCAGCACTTACTCCGCAAGAACGAGCGCAAATAGAAAACGATGCCTCAAATGCATATATAGAGTACGTTGCGGAACAACGATCAGATTACGAAAAAAGCCATACATGTAAACGATGGGAAACACGCACACCAGGCAAGGCGATCGCGGACCAGCTCAACATTTCTCTTGGTTCATCAACAAGGCAAGCAGAGTTGGCCGATGAGCTCAATGAATCAATCGCAGCAATATTTGACTCCCTTGTAAGCCATTTCCTCACTGAGGGACTAAACTCACTCTCTGAGCCTTCAAGTGATTATTCAGGAAACGGATTTGGAAACTATGGTTCCAACTCATCAGGAGGTGGTATGTACGGAAGCGGATCATGGGCGACGCAAACAAACCCAACAAGTATTTATAGTATATGGAAAGACATTGACCAACTTCTTGCATGGCAGAATAATTATCTTACAGTACTAGATCAAGAAAAGAGTATCTATACAGGACAATTAATTCCAAAACTCTACGAGCTTGATTATTGCGTACCAGGACCACGACCAGACTGGGAAGAATCAGCTCGAAAAACAGTCACGTCAGTAATCCCAAGCCTTACCGACTACTACAACACCTCTCCGTTCTTTGCACTTGTACTTCAAATATCAGTCATGGATAGTACAAATGTAGGCAACCTTGATAGTGGACGAGGTGGTCAAATTGTTCAAAGTATACTCGAACAATACAAAACTATCCTCGACAAAAGATGGTTTTCTCAACAAGCATTGTTTGGATTACCAACAATAAACACAATTAATGTATCTGAGTACAAAAAGATTTCACAATATAACGACCAAGTGGAATCGATAAACACAGAAATTCTTGAAACACGCTCGGTTATTTCTCGACTTCAATACATCAAGCAGCAAATTCAAGGTATTCCAAATCCACTCACCGGTGGAGTACTCACCTCAGCACAACAAGACACAGTGGATCAACAACAACGCATATTAGACCAAGTCTCAATGCAGGCAGCCACTCAGGAGACAATATCAGCCACACAAAATAAAATACTTGTATTACAAAACGAACTAGGTTACATTGGCGACTCTACTAAAGGACTTATCAAGCAATGTATTGATGAAGTTGCAGCTACAACAGACCCTAACAAAAAGATTAGACTCTCTTACCCAACTGACAAGGTACCTTTGGCTACACAGCTTCTGTACTCACCAGGACCGTCGCAAATTGTTACAGAGTCGGGCACAGGAGAACAGCGTGAACCTACATTCCTAAAACCTTACATTAGTTATGGATCCGGACCAAACTGTTCAATTCCATCGGGGCAAGACTATATTCACATTACAAACTTTGTGAACCTTATGGATTGTGATACAACTTCAAAGTTTGAAGAGTGGATAAAAATATATTAAAAACACCTCCGAAAGGAGGTGTTTTTGCACACACAAAAAACAAAAATTATTCTTTCATAATGCTATAATACAAAGCATAGTTGGACACGTGTGCCTTCATTCATGAATAAATATTTCTTACTAAATAAATGGATGAAAAAAATCCCTCAAACAGTAGCAGGGAGGGTGTTTGGTTTTGTGTTTTTTGGGTTTATTGTGTTTAGTGGAGTTCTTGGATATTCAACTGAAGCACTAGCACAACTACAAACACCGGCATTACAAATTTCTGGTAACAATCCAACACTCGACAACACAACAGGCAAATACACTTGGACTCTAAATGTAAATGGCCAAAATATCCCAACAGGGTCAACTATTAATGTAATTATCGAGGAAAACAGCATTGGTTTTTCAAACGGAACAGTAACACTTCCATCTCTGCCTCAAATCCAAACTGTAAGTTACACAGTTCAAAACCTTAACCCTGGATCTTCGTACAGTGCTTTCGCAGAATACAACTCAAACGTATCCAATACAACATCCACAACAACACCCACAACACAACAAACAGGCAATACTCAAAACCAAACAACACCACCTGCACCTTCTTCAGATGGCGGAATGCCTAAATGCTGGCTCGGGCTCACTGAAGGAATAAGTGTTGCTGGTTGCGGAGCACAAATTGTGTATTATCTTATCTTCGTTCCTACATCATTTCTTCTTGCACTTTCGGGACAATTTATGGACTTTTTGCTTGCATACTCACTTGATAGCAGTTCATACAGCATGGGAAATTTTGTGGGACAAGGATGGAAGCTTGTTCGAGACCTTACAAATATTCTTTTTATCTTTATTCTTGTTTCAATTGGCATTGGCACAATTATCGGGAATGCAAAATTAGGGGATAAAAAACTTATTGGCTGGGTGATCATTGTCGCACTACTGATCAATTTCAGTCTTTTCTTCACAAAGGTAATGATTGATGCAGGAAATATTCTTGGAACAGTTTTTTATTCTGCAATGGGTGTCAAAGCGTCTGACACAGCAAGTGCAATCACCAACAATGATCTCTTTGCCTCATCAAACAAAAAGGCAATCTCCGTAGCGATTGTAAGCAAATTCAACCCTCAAACAATTTTCAACGAAACAAATTCTCTTAGCATCAACACTCCAAATCCAGCAGGAGTACCCGAACCAACAAACACAGGAACACCACCAGGATGGTTCACTATGATCTCCTTAATACTTTCAGTGATTAACATTGTCACTGCATATGCATTTTTTGTGGTTGGACTACTTTTTGTTGGACGTGTTGTAGGACTTTGGCTAGCAATGATTCTTTCACCACTTGCGTTTATGTCACTTGCAGTACCTTCGTACATGAACTTTTTATTCTCTGAATACAAGTTTGATAAGTGGGCTGAGAAGGTGGCGAAGCTTTCGTTTTCTGCACCCGTATTTCTATTCTTCCTTTATGTAATACTGTCATTTCTTAATCAAGGATTCTTACAGCAAGTAATAAGCGTGTCATCAAGCATGACTACCATCGAAAAATTTATCAGCATTCTTGTTCCATTTATCATTATTACGATGCTTATTCTCAAGGCAAAAGATGTAACAGTAAAAATGTCTGATGAAATTGGAAAGAAGTTTGCATCATGGGGAGAAAATCTTGGAGCGCTTGCAGTGGGCGGTGCGCTTGCAGTGGGCACAGGAGGAGCAGCTCTTGCAATGAGAGGAACCCTTGGCCGGGGTGCAGCAGCTTTATCTCGAAGTCAAACACTCCAGACAGCAAAAGGCAAGAATGGTGTAACGGGAATGATGGCAAGACTTGCGCTACGTGGTACAGACAAACTTTCTAAGGCATCATTTGATGCACGCAATACTGCTGCAGCAGATGCTCTCAAAAAAACTCCACTTGGACTTGATCTCAAGAAGAATGTAATCGGAAATGCATTCTTGGGTACAGATGATAAGAATCGAGGACTTCTTGGAAGTACAAGTAGTGGATATACAGGGATGTTGTCTAGAAAGCAAGAGGATATAGAGAAAGAAGCCCGAGAAAGGTTGATGGATGGAGACACAGCAGCAAATCAAGACAAGAGATCTAAAAAATTCAAAGAAGAGCAAGAAGCAGAAGAATCAAAACACAGACAATACCAAGAATTTATTCTTGGTCAAAATCAAAATGAATATAATCAGGCAAAACAATTTGCAATTCAGCAAAAAACACTTATTGATCCGAATTTTAATCCTGCAGACTTAGATGAAAATGAAGTGAAGCAAGAATTCCTAAGAACCAAAGGTGTTCAAACAATTGATGAATTTAATGAAAACTTTAAAAAATCATACGAGAGTGGTGTCGCAAAAGAGTTGGAGCTTATCAAGGATGCAAACGGGGTCATTTTGGGCACTCAATTTAACAATAAAAATGTAGGGTCTGGTTCTGTGCAGTCATCAGGTGAAATAAACAAACAACGACTCGATAGTTTCACTGAGGATGTCAAAAAAGGTAACACTGGCCTCACAGGAGCGATCAAGTCATCTTTGCAATCAAGCGCAATCCCTGGGACAAGTACACTCGCAAGAGGAATTGATCTTGCAACAACAAGTAATTCCGATAAAGTTGCAAGAGAAAAAGCGACTGGTTCAATTGGTAAAAAGTATGATGTTTCAAAACTTCAATCAGAACTTGGTGAAATAAGCGAAGACATTACTCGTCTTGAAAATATCTTGAAAAATGAAGTCAAAATACTAGAATCAGACACACCAGAACAAAAGAGACAGAAGCAAATTAAATATAGAATTGAAAAACAAACAGAGCTTGCAAAGGCAAAAGCAGAAGAAACAGCAGCTAGATCCGCGTATCAAAACAATCCGACCGATCAAACACTTCTGACTGCATATTTAAATGCAATGGTAAAGAAAGAAGAGGCTCAAGACAGCCTAAATGATACCAAAAATCTCTCAGAGAATATCGAAAGAAAGAAGGAGAGGAGAGACAAGATTGGGGAAACAATAAAAGGAAAATTAAACCCTGACAAGAAAGATGATAAAAAATAATTGTGTACAATAAACTATATGGAAATAACACCAGATACAATTGAAAAAGGATTTGAATCAATGCCACCAGAGCTTCGCAAAGCAACGCGTGAAGTTGATGTTTCAAAAACTCTTCATGAAATCTCTCAGAAATATCATCTTCATATGGATATCGAAGGAAGTGTGGTTTCTGAAGCGTGGTATGTAATTCTTGGACTTAGAAAGGCAGAGGACTTCGACAAAGAAATAGGGAAAACTGTTCTTTTGCCTCAAGACCAATTTAGTTCAATGATTACCGAAATCAACGAACAAGTATTTGCAAAAATCCGCTCTCGAGTACTTGAAATAAGACAGAGGCAACAAGAAGAGGAAGAACTTGATGCATACCTTGAATCCACAAAATCTCAAGAAGAAATATTGCACGAATCAGGTGTCGACATAGAAGAAACACCCACCAAAACTCGCCCAAGTGACTCAGTGGTGCCAAATCCACTTCTTGCCCGAGAAGATATGCTCGCACAAATAGAAACACCTTCACCAGGATCACCCACCACACTTTCATCACTCAAACTTGATTCTCCTCACGGGCTTCCGCCTACACAAAGAACTCTCTCTGTAGAGAAACCCCCACTTCCTGGAAGCACACCTCCACCTCCACCAAGAAGCAATGATCCGTACAAAGAACCAATTTCATAATAGATAAAACCCGATGATGTATCATCGGGTTTTATTGTCTCTTATTTGTGTCGAGTATATCCAGGCTCCAGGAAATGTCTTTGAGTTTACTGTCTGAAAGGTGAGGTACGAGACCTTCTGTTGAAGTTGAAACTGCTGATTGCTTCTGTTGACCAGGTTTTTTTGGAGCCTTTTTCCAAAGATACAACTTATCTTGAAAAAAATACTTTATTGACGCTTCAAGAATAAAAATAAATGGCTTACCGTTTACCTGGTAGAACGTTAAGGCAATTGAAAGCCCTGCAACAGGAATAATAAACAGAAATGCAACAAAAAGAGGGAGAGCCTTGTAGAGTATAAAACAAATACCCGCACCACCAATAAGATAGATAAATTGCTTGAAGGTAAAAGGTCCAAAAATTTTATCTTCAACGTCAATAAATTGTGGAACTCTAAATCGCATATAGTTACAGTATAAAGTGATTAGCAATAAGTGCCAAGGGAAAAGGGTAGGCAATAGATTAAAGAACGTGAAGTGTAGGGTTGATAAAATAAAAAATAGGCTATGTTTAACATTCTTTCAACTTTGAACTTTACTCTTTCGCCTTTATACTATACATATGCCAGTATCATCCAAAGCAACACAAGACTTTGTTCCAGTAAAAGAAGTACGAAATGGAATTATAGTACTCAAAGACGGAGGACTTCGCTCTGTACTTATGGCATCGTCTGTAAATCTTGCACTCAAGTCTGCAGACGAGCAGCATGCAGTACTCTACCAGTTTCAAGCATTCTTAAATTCTCTTGATTTTTCTGTACAAATACTTGTCCAATCACGCCGTCTTGATATTCGTCCATATCTTCTCACACTAGAAAATAGAATGCAGGAACAAACAGAACCACTACTTAAAGTTCAAACTCGAGAATATATTGGCTTTATAAGGTCATTCACAGAGCAAGTAAGCATTATGACTAAAAGTTTTTATATTGTTGTTCCATATTCTGCCCCAGTATTAGGAGCTGGAGGGGGAGGGCTCAAAAGTTTTTTCCCTGGATCCACTAAAACCACGCAGGCACAAGACGAAACACTTGCATTCGAAGAAAGTAGAACACAACTCGAGCAAAGAGTGGGGGTGGTTCAAGAAGGTCTAAGTCGCACAGGGATTAGATCTGTACAACTAGGAACAGAAGAGGTAGTGGAATTACTTTACAAAACGTTTAACCCAGGAGAAACCACTGCGTCAATAAAATTCTAGTTTGTAAGGTATAATTATTTTACATATTAAAAGTAAGCACGAACACTCTGCACTTGAAATAAAAAAATGGGAATCTTTGATTCATTGTTCGGTAAAAAGAAAGAGCAAAATGTGGCACCAGTATTACCTGGTGAGATTTATGAAGCGGCAACACTAGAATTTCAAGATATTATTGCTCCATCAGCTCTAAAAATTGATCCAAAAAACCTCAACCTCGGAGAAAAAGTCTCTCGAACATTTTTTGTTATTTCATACCCACGATTTCTTACTGACAACTGGTTCACGCCAATCATCAATCTCGACAAAATCTTTGATATTTCAATTTACATTCACCCAATCGATACCGCAAAAATATTGCGACAATTTCAAAAAAAAGTTGCTGAAGTACAAAGTCAAATAAATATTCGAGAATCGAAAGGTCTTGTGCGTGACCCGATACTTGATACCGCATACCAAGACCTTGAGTCACTCCGTGATTCACTTCAACAAGCACAAGAAAAAATGTTTGAATTTGGTTTGTATATCACCATCTATGCAAACGACGAAACAGAACTATTCAAGGTGGAAAGTGAGATTAAATCAATACTCGAAGCAAAACAAGTCTATATCAAACCTGCATTGTTCCAACAAGAAGAAGGTTTTAAAAGCTCACTTCCAATCGGCTCAGACCTTCTTGGTGTTCATCAAAAACTCAACTCAGAACCTCTTTCTTCAATATTTCCATTTGTGTCATTTGACCTCACTTCAGACAAAGGAATTCTCTATGGAGTAAATCTTCACAACTACAGTCTCGTTATTTTCGACAGATTCTCTCTTGAAAACTACAATTCTATCATCTTTGCAAAATCTGGATCAGGAAAATCATTTGCAACAAAACTCGAAATTCTACGTACACTCATGTTTGATACCGAAGTTATTGTGATTGACCCAGAGCGAGAATACGAATACCTTGCAGAAGCAGTGGGGGGAAGATATTTCAACATCTCGCTCTCATCAGATCACCACATAAACCCTTTTGATCTCCCTGTAGCACGAGAAGACGAAACACCTGCAGATGTACTACGCTCAAACACAATCAACCTTGTAGGACTCTTTCGAATAATGCTTGGCGGACTAACACCAGAAGAAGACTCAATCATCGACCGCGCAATCACTGAAACATATGCACTCAAAGACATTACCCCTGATTCTGACTTTTCAAAAATTGAACCACCTTTGTTGTCAGACTTTGAAATGGTTCTCTCGGGAATGGAAGGAAGTGAGTCAATCATTTCACGACTAAGCAAGTACACACGAGGAAGTTGGTCAACATTTCTCAACCAACCAACAAATGTCGACATCAACAAAAAATTCGT
>DALYDM010000017.1:0-12643 GCA_031973235.1 Minisyncoccota bacterium
AAAATTCTGTGAGACACAACAAAAATCCGGAGTGATACGCCGATTTGAGGTGCAGCTATTGCAACACCGTCGTCTTGGGACAAAAGCGCTTCTTTCATGTCCTCTATAATCTTCTTGATTTTAGCGCTTTTTATATCTTCAAGCGGAACTGGTTTTGCCACTTGTCGCAGTACTTTGTCATTTTGCTGTACAATCTCTTTCATATTCAATGTCCACAGTATATGCTTTTTTTAGGATTATTTAAAGACCCAAAACAAAAACCCTAAATAATAGGGTTTTTGAAATTATTTGAGAGATTTTAAGTATTCAAGTAGTTTTTTTAGTGGAACTGTTTCCTGACTTCGGTTGCTCATATCTCGAACAATTACGGTGCCTTCTACTGCTTCCTTTTGTCCGAATATGATTGTGTACGGAATATTCATTTTCTCAGCAATGCCGAGTTGTGCTCCAAGGCTGTCTTTTGAGAGAGATTGAGCGATAGGGATGTGAGCTTTTCTCAATATTTCTATTACGTTGAGAGATTTGAGCTTTGCTTCGAATCCAAGTTGAATGAAATAAATTTTTGGTTTCTTGAGAATTCGAGGGCAAAGTTTTTTATACCAAGGAGACTGGACTACACGATCAACACCGATTCCTGCGCCCATTCCTGCAATATCTTTTTTTGCACCAAGTCCTTTTGCAAGATAGTCATAGCGTCCACCTCCTGCAATTGTCAGAGGTTCTCCGTTTTCACCTGCGTTTTCTGCGATAATCTCAAACACAGTTCGTGAGTAGTATGAAAGTCCGCGAACGAGATTTTTGTTGATACGATAGGTGATACCCATTTCTTCGAGGTATTCGAGGACCTCTTTGAAATGCTTCTTGTCTTCACTGTTTAAGTATCCGATTGCATCTGGTGCGTGTTCGTTTACGGCGATTGTTTTTGGTTCTTTTGAATCAAGGATTCGAAGTGGATTCGTCTTGAGTCGTTCTCGGTCAATTGGAGCGAGCATTGCAGAATGCTTTTTGTAGTAGTTTGTAAGTTCTTTTGTGTAATGTGCGCGAGACTCTTTATTGCCGATTGAGTTGATATCAACAATAAGTCCTGTCGCACCTGCTTCTTCAAGAATAGATACAACAGTTTTGATCACAAGTGCATCCACAATACTTTTTTCATTTCCGATTACTTCAAGACCAAATTGTCTGAGCTCACGATAGCGTCCACGTTGAGGTTTGTCATGTCGAAAGAATGGTCCGTAGTAATAAAGCATGACAGGCTGGGGAAGTGATTGCATTCCGTGTTCGATGTATGCACGCATTACTCCAGCAGTTCCTTCTGGGCGAAGCGCGAGTTTGTCACCGCCTTTGGTTCGAAGTGAATACATTTCTTTATCGACAATGTCTGTACCTTCTCCGACAGTTGAAGTGAAAACTTCTTCATGTTCCATAGTAGGAGTATTGATCGGAGTGAATCCATAATACGCAGCGATTTCTTGTGCTTTTTCAAAAAAGCCTTGGTACTCGTAATATGCATCTCCAATGATGTCATGCATCCCTTTTGGAGAATTGAGTTGTTCCTTTTTTTGCTGTGGTGTTTTTTTGTCTGACATGGAAATTAAAAAATTATAATTATTATTGAAGAAGGGTGTGGTCGCCAGGAAGGTAGTCAAAGTCTGAGATAGGTAATACTCGGATCAATGCTCGTCCAACCATGTAGTTTCTGTCGAGTGGTCCCCATGCACGTGAATCAGAACTTGCGACACGATTGTCACCCATGACGTAGTATTGATTTTCTTTCAAAGTTATCTCGAATGAATCATTTGATTTGTTTTGGATGTATGATTGATCAAGAGTAAAGCCATTAGGATTTTGTTCGTTGACTACAGTGATTTCACTTCCTTTGAATTTAAGTGTTTCTCCTGGGAGTCCTACTACTCGTTTGATGAAATATTTTGTTGTGTCCTTTGGATATTTGAATACAATTACTTCACCTCGATGTGGATCACGAATATGGTATGAAAGTTCGTCTACGATCAAATATTCTTTGTCGTGAAATGTGGGAACCATTGAATTTCCAGAAACAATAAATGGTTGTGCCACAAATGTTCGAATCGGAATTACAATGATTGCAGCAATTACAGCAAATTTTATTAATTCGACGATTGAATTTTTCTTTTTTTGAGAATCAGGAGTGAGAGTGTGTTGATGTGCATCGTGTACGGCATCGATTGTGTTTATAGAATCATTTTTTTCTTCTATCATGTGTGTGATTGTACTATATTTATGTGTGTTGACACAAATGCATATATTGTTGCATTGTGTCATTTTTTGAATAATGAAAAAAAAGTTGATTTATGCTATTATGCTTTTGTAATTTGGAATAAATTTTTCTTGTATTTTGTGTTGATTTTCTGACTTCGAATAAGTGTCCACTTAACTTTCTATTTATTACTTACTACTCACTAATTTATGTATATTGTTGGTCTTGGAAATCCTGGAGATGAATACAAAAATACTCGCCACAACGCGGGCAGACTTGTGCTTGAAATGATTGCTGACAAGAATGTCGACTTTCGGATCGACAAAAAAGCAAATGCACATGTTGGAAATATGATTTTGGGTGAGAAAAAAGCGACATTTATTTTGCCAAATACTTTCATGAACAATTCTGGTCAGTCTGTCGCACCGTACATAAAAAGTGAAAAAGATTTAGCGAAGCTTGTCGTGGTATACGATGAACTTGATTTGCCGATTGGGAAAATAAAAATTTCATTCAATCGTTCTTCTGGTGGACACAACGGTATGAACTCTATTATCAAGGTGGTCAAAAGTGAAGAATTTGTGCGAATAAGAATTGGTGTATCACCGAGTACTCCGACTGGTAAGTTGAAGAAAGTGACAGGTACAGGCAAAGGCCAAGCATTTTTAATGAAAGAATTTACACCAAAGCAAATGGATGAAATCAAAAAAGTTTCAAAACTTGTCAAAGAGGTGCTGGAAGTACTGATAAATGAAGGAAAGGACAAAGCAATGACGATATTCAATGCTGAGTAGTTAATGTATGAAAAAAAATCCTCAAACAATTCAATCGCGAAATCTTACGACAGAAAGTGAGTCGATTTTTGTGTTTGGCAGACATCCAGTGGAAGAAGCACTTGAACAATCTCCAAAAAAAATTAGTAAAATTTTTCTCAAGAAAGGAAACGAAGTCGGATTTAATTCGATTATTGAAAAAAGTGCATCAACGCACAAAATTCCAGTGACCCTCGTAGACAAAAAGAAAATTTTTGAACTTGTCGGTGACGTCAATGATCAAGGTGTGGTCGCAGTGATGAGTGCAGTGGAATTTGTAGAACTCAAGGATTGGATAGAAAGCGTGAAAGATATCAAAAATCCTTGCTGTTTACTTCTTGACGAACTCGAAGATGCAGGAAATGTTGGAGCGATTATTCGTAGTGCGACTGCTTTTGGAATTCACGGAATAATTATCGGCAAGCATCGACAAAGTCCTATCTCTGGTACCACGTACAAAACTTCAGCAGGAACACTTGGCAAAGTTCCACTCATTCGTGTGAATAATCTAAACAATGCACTTGATGTATTGAAAGACAATCGTTTTTGGATTCTTGGACTTGATTCAGATGGAGACACAGAACTTTCAAAGGTAGATATGGATATGCCAATGTGTATTGTGATTGGCGCAGAAGGTGATGGTGTACGAATGAAAACACTCGAGCGATGTGATTTCAAAGTGACGATTCCAATGGAAAATGGCGTTGAGTCGTTGAATGCATCGGTGACTGCAGCGTTGGTGATGTATCAATGGCACTCAAGACGCGGATAAAATGAATGAAAATATCTCTTAGAAAATATTATATTTTTATCGAATC
Organism: Minisyncoccota bacterium; assembly: GCA_031973235.1. GTDB lineage: Bacteria > Patescibacteriota > Minisyncoccia > Phycocordibacterales > UBA9973 > JAGOQQ01. Next base: position 3,870 of record DALYDM010000017.1, read on the forward strand.
TGATACCTTGGTTTCAATTCTCGGAACATTTTCTGGACTTGGAAATGATGCACAAGGAATTGGATTTTTTCCATTTTTGATAATTCGTCAAAATTTGAAGTTGCCACACAAAAGGCAAGAGTTGATCAATCATGAAAAAATTCACCTTGTTCAACAAATTGAATTATTGATTGTTGGCGCATTTCTTTTGCATTTACTTGAGTATTTGTACGCTCGATTTATAAAAAAGCTTTCGAAAAGAGATTCATATTATTTTCCAGCAACAGAGCAAGAAGCACATAGAAATGCAATGAATCAACACTACTTAACTCAAAGAAAAATATATGCAGTATTGCATTACATTGGCAATAAAAAGAAACTTAGTCGAGACATGGATGATAATTTGATTGTTGAAGATTATGATAAATAAAAACTGGAACACGAAAGTGTTCCAGTTTGTTTTGATTTAAAGAGTTAGATATTCATGATAACCAAAACGTGATTCACCAAGCGTGTTGATATATATCTCACAATAGTTCTCTCGTTTTGATTGTGGATATGAAAAACCGTATGGATATTTTCTAACACCGTTCATTCCTATGAGTTGGCATTTAAAAATATACTCATTTCCTTTATTCGTTGTTTCTGGTAGGCGTTCTACAGCAAAAATAGTTAACTGATAAGAAGAAGTATTGTTTGCCCGCCACCTTCGTTTTTCAGATTCTTCAAAATATGCACTGAAACTTATTTTACGCTTTTGCTTGATTGAATTAAATAGCTTGGTGATTGTTGGCGATTGAACATTTTGCTCAATTGTTAACCATATTTGTTGACTTGGCATGATTTTATTTTTAATTTTTATAGCATTTTAAATCTATTTTGTCAAGCACTATAAAAACCACCCAGATGGGTGGTTTTTATAGTATCAGCGATAATCTGCGTGTTTATCCGCGTCAATCTGCGCCTTATGCTTTCTTTTCATCCAAGAACGCAAGTGTCATTCTTTGATCCTTTGGTTCGAAGAGAGTGATTTGGAAATTGTAAGTCTTTCCGAGTTCAAGCTTTTCGCGAAGTTTTGCTTCTCCTCCAAAGAGTGAGTTGTGGACGAGTCCTGCAACACCTTCTTTGATTGCAACAAGTGCTCCGTGTTTGTTGAACTTGATTACTGCTCCTTTGATGATGTCTCCTTTTTTCAATTTGCCATCAAATTCTTTCCAAGGATTTTCTTTGAGTGCTTTGATAGAGAGTGAGATTTTGCCATCTTTTACTTCGATGATTTTCGCACTCACTTTGTCTCCAATCTTAAACATTTGTCGTGGGTCTTCTACAAGTCCCCAATCAATTTCAGAAATGTGTACGAGTCCTTCGAGTCCTTCTTCAATTTTGAGGAATACTCCGAAGTCGACGATTCCTGCAACTTCACATGCAAGTTCTTGTCCTACAACATACTTTCCGATAATTTCTTGTCGTTCTTCTGGGTTGTTGTCTTTTTCAGAGAAGATAAGCTTTCCTTCTTTTGGAAGTGCATTGATCATAATCACTGAAATTTTCACACCAACAAGCTTTTTGAGTTCTTTTAGAATCTTGTCTTTGTCTGAATCTTCAACTCGAGGATAGTGTTCAGGCTTCAATTGTGAAGCGGGAAGGAATCCTGCGATACCGTTCCATTCAAGAATAAGACCTCCTTTGTTTGCTTCCTTGACTGGAATTTCAAGAACTGTCTTTGACTTGATTGCTTTTTCAGCTTCACTCCAAATGAGTGCTTGCTTTGCTTCCTTGAGAGAAAGCTCAATGTATCCGTTTTCGTTTTCTGATTCTACGACTTTTGCTTTGACTACATCGCCAATGTTGATTTTCTTGATGATGTCTCGTGCGTTTGCGAATTCTCGTCCGTAGATAATACCTGTACCATATGGTGCGAGGTTTATATACACACTTGCTTTTTGAATCGCAATCACTGGACCTTCGATGAGTGCATCTGGTTCAGGTCGTGTTGTTGTTTTGTCGAGGAATGGCTTAAACATTCCTTCGTTTACTACTGTTGTATCCATACTATAAATATAAAAATCCCACAAACATGGGATTCATGTTTGTCTTGGGTGCTCGTGCCATGTCATCCGGCAGGAGGGTTAGCCCAAAATCTGGCTTTGTTACAAGCCGTGTTTCTAATGAATAACTCAAAAACTATACCATAAAAATGTGATTATGAGAAATATTGACACAATCCAATTTTTAAGTATAATGAAATCAAACCTTAAACACATTTAAATGAAAAAAAACGCATCATTAACCGACCGACTCAATGAGTCACTTGATTTCGTCTTTGGCGAAAAGAAACGATATTTCGTAAGAGGACTTTGTTTCCTTGGAATCGGATTTGTCATTTCAATGGCATATCTCGCACTACTTTCCCTTGCGGAAGGTACAAAAAAATCAATTTTTGAAATTGCATTGACGGAAACATCAACTCTCAATTTCTGGCTCACAGTTGGAATGGGGTTGCTGCTTGGCACTTCAGGAGTTGTTATTATGTTTTTTCGGAAGTTTCCATGGATAAAAGAAAACCCGGGTTGGTTTACTTTTTCTGTGGCGAGTGTTTCGATTGTTCTTGCTATCATTGGGCTGACCAATCAGCTCGGATTTCTATCTGTGATTGCAAACACTGTTGTCATAGTTTTTATTATCGGCTATTTTTCAAAACCAGCGTATGACAGCTGGAAGGAGATAAAGTCTTTTAATCGAAAGATGACACAAGACTATGGTCGTGGTGTTGGTGCTGAGTCAATGCCTTGGTATGAAAAAGGCAAATAGTTAACAAAGGGAAGGATTTTTGCCGTCTGAATTTCGATTCAGGCGGCTTTTTTATTTGGCACATTTTTGGTATAATGTATGTATGATTATTTCTTATTTCGGAAAGCAGTTTTTCAAGGTGCAGTATGGAGATACTGTGCTTGCTTTTAATCCTATTAGTAAAGATTCTAAGACTGGCAAACCTTCTCGTTTTGGTGCTGATATTGTGCTTTCGACTACAAATCATCCTGATTACAACGGACTCGAAATGGTCTCACATGGTGATACAGTGCCGTTTGCCATCAAAGGTCCGGGAGATTATGAGGTAAAAGGTATTTTCATCAAAGGCATCATGAATGAGTGCATGCGTGATGGAAAGAAATTTTATAACACAATCTACACTCTTACTGTAGATAATATCTCGTTATGTTTTCTCGGAGCGACGACAACACCAAAACTTTCTTCTGATATTCGTGGCCAAATTGATGATGTGGATGTAGTCTTTGTACCAATCGGAGCAAACGACACCATTACTCCATCTGAAGCATATGCCATTGCAACATCACTTGAACCAAAACTCATAATTCCGATGGATTTCGAGGATGCAGGCAAGGACGCCCTTAAAACATTTTTGAAAGAAGGTGGCGATGAAAAAGTTACTCCACTTGATAAGCTCACAATTAAAAGAAAAGATATCGAAGGCAAAGCAGGTGAGATTGTTGTATTGAGTGCATAAAAATTAGAATGCAAAAGCTTTTACACAAATTACGATCACGTTCACTTCGTGAAAGACAAAGAATCGTGTACGGAAGTGCATTTGTCATTACACTTCTTATTTGTGGTATTTGGCTTTCGTTACTTCAATTTGATAAAAGAAATCAGAAAGACACTGAATCAACAAGTGATCAATTTGCACCATTAAAATCACTTTCAAATGGCGTGCGTTCAATGTGGTCCAATGCACAATATTCAGTTTCAAAAAAGCCCGAGGTTTCTGGAAAACCAGCCACTGAGACACAGAGTGTCAACAATGAATCACCTTCTGAAAAAAAGATTGAACAGGAGCCAGGTGGGCAGATTATCCTTGAACCACAACCTGTAGAGGTCGACTCGTCAACTCCAATATCAAACTAAAATATAGTACAATATTAATCATACGTTATGGCAAAAAAAGACATCGCTCCAAAAAATGAAGAACCAGAGGTACCACGACAATCAATAGTACCGATCAATATTGTCACAGAAATGAAGGACTCATATTTGTCATATGCGATGTCTGTTATTGTATCTCGTGCGCTTCCTGATGCTCGAGATGGGCTTAAGCCTGTACACAGAAGAATTTTGTACTCAATGCATGAAAACGGTCTTACTGCGTCTGCAAAATTTCGCAAGTCTGCCTTTATTGTGGGAGACGTGCTCGGTAAATATCACCCACACGGTGACACTGCTGTGTATGATTCGATGGTAAACATGGCACAAGAATTTTCATATCGATATCCTCTTGTTCTTGGACAAGGAAACTTTGGTTCGATTGATGGAGATGCTGCTGCAGCGATGCGTTACACTGAGGCGAAAATGTCTAAAATTTCAGGTGAACTTCTTCGTGATATCGAAAAAGATACTGTAGACTTTCGCCCAAACTACGATACTACACGAAAGGAGCCTGTAGTGCTTCCTGCGTCTGTACCAGGGCTACTTTTGAATGGAACACTTGGAATTGCAGTTGGTATGGCGACAAATATTCCTCCGCACAACCTCGGAGAGCTCATTGATGCATGTACACATCTTGTTGAGCATCCTGATGCAACCACTGAAGACTTGCTTGAATTTGTGAAAGGTCCGGATTTTCCAACTGGAGGACTTGTGTATGGAGAAAAAGATCTTGCTCATGCATATGCGACAGGGCGTGGTGGAGTTGTGTGTCGCGGACATGCAGAAATCACTGAACTTAAGTCTGGGCAATCACAGATTATCATTACTTCACTTCCATATCGTGTAAACAAGTCTGATCTCATCACAAACATTGTTGATCTCATCCAAGAGAAAAAACTCGAAGGTATCAAAGATATTCGCGATCTCTCGACACGTGATATTCGTGTTGTGATTGATTTGAAGAATGGAGTTCATCCGCAAAAGGTATTGAACTACATTTACAAACATACTCAACTTGAATCAAATTTCAATTTCAACATGGTTGCACTTGTTGATGGAATCCCACAGACATTGTCATTGAAGTCACTTCTCAATGAGTTTTTGTTACACCGAAGAGAGGTTGTGCGACGAAGAACAGAATTTGATTTACGAAAAGCAAAAGATCGTGAGCATATCTTGCTTGGACTCAAAAAAGCACTAGATCATATCGATAAAGTTATTTCAATAATTCGCGCATCAAAAGATACTCTTACTGCAAAAGTAAACTTGATAAAAGAATTTAAGTTTTCAGATATTCAAGCGACAGCAATTCTCGAAATGAGATTGCAGAAACTCGCTGGTCTTGAACGAAAAAATGTTGAACTTGAACTCAAAGAGAAGCAAGACCTTATAAAAGAGCTTGAAGCGCTTCTCGCAAGCCCAAAGAAGATTCTTGGAGTAATCGCAAGTGAACTTGGTGAAATCAAAGAAAAGTATGCTGACGAGCGAAAATCTCGCATCATAAAAGGTGGTGTTAAACTAATCAATGTTGAAGATCTCATCCCAGAAAAGGAATCTGTGCTTGTCTTTACACAAGGTGGATATGTGAAGCGCACAGACCCAAGTGAATATCGCACACAAAAGCGTGGAGGCGTAGGTGTGATTGATATGGAAACCAAAGAAGAAGACTTGGTCACCATGCTTGTTACAGCCAATACACACAATGACTTGCTCTTTTTCACAAACCTCGGAAAGGCATATCAAATGAAAATGTACGACATTCCAGAAGGAAAGCGTGCAACAAAAGGAAAATCAATAATGAACTTCCTTTCACTTTCTGCAGACGAAAAAGTTCAATCAATTCTCCCTGTTCCAAAGGAAGCAAAAGCTCAAGAAGGTTTGTCGCTTGTGCTCATTACTGAAAAAGGTGTAGGAAAGAAAATGTCGGCAGAAAGCTTTAAAGATGTTCGACGAAGTGGGTTGATTGCTATCAGGCTTGATAAAGATGATGCACTCAAATCAGCGCTTTTGGTAGAAAAAGGAGATGACGTACTTCTCGGAAGTCACGAAGGTCAATCTATTCGCTTTAAGGAAAGTGATATTCGCGAAATGGGACGAGCCGCTGGCGGTGTGCGAGCGATGACACTTAGTAAGAATGATGTGGTTGTATCTGTTGATCTTGTAAAAAAAGGTGATACAGATAGCGCGTTTCTTGTCATGAGTGAAAATGGTCTAGGAAAGAAAACACCTGTCAAAGAATACAAAGTCCAAAAGCGTGGAGGGTCAGGAGTGCTCACTGCAAAACTTACTCAAAAGACTGGAAAACTTATCATCGGAAAAATCGTAAAAGGTGATGGAGAAGGAGAGATGGTAGCGATTTCAAAGAAAGGACAAGTGATTCGAGTAGAACTTCAAGCTATCCCATCACTTGGAAGACAAACGCAAGGTGTGACAGTTATGAAGCTTCGACCTGGAGACAGTATTGCATCACTTACGATTCTCTAACTGTTAGAAGAATAAATAAATCAAAGAGGGCGTCGGCTATGCCGACGCCCTCTTTGATTTACGTCAATTATTTTTCCCCATTATCTTCAAGCCTATAGTGCTACAATATATATATTACCTTTATGCAATTCAAAGACCCGTCAGAAAACATAAAAGAACTTTTTCTCAAAGAAGGTGAGATTGTTGCAGAGCTCGGTGCTGGTAGTGGATGGTACACACGCGAGGCTTCAAGACGAGTTGGTCACACAGGAAAAGTCTACGCTCTTGAAGTTCAAAAAGAACTTGTAGAAACACTCAAAAACAGAGTCAAAGATGAAGGTCTTGGCAATGTTGAGTGTATTTGGGCAAATATAGAACTTCGCGGTGGTACAAAACTCGCAGATGGATTGGTAGATGCATCTATTGTAGCGAATGTTCTTTTTCAGATCGAAGATAAGGTTGGTTTTGCAAGAGAAGTATCAAGAATCATGAAGCCAAAAGGAATGTTGATGATTATTGATTGGACAGGTGATGGAGCAGGCGCAGGACCAAAAGGAGATCATGTGGTAAACGAATCATCAGCAAGAAAACTCTTTGAAGAAACAGGGTTTTCGTATGAAAGAAGTTTTAATCCGGGTACTCATCATTATGGAATTATAATGAAAAAAGTTTAATATATATGGCTCAAGAAAAAAGTTCAAAATTTCAACTCATATTATTAGTGGTTTTTGGATTTTTTGTTATTGTTGCTGTGATGATTTTCTCTGGTGCAGTAAAGGTTGGTAAAGACACTACTTCAAATGCCGGTACACCGATTGTGTTGTGGGGTTCAATTCCAAAGAGTACCATGGTCCCACTTCTTGACTCAATCAATGAAAACAATAAAGCATTTAGATTGAGTTACGAATACGTGCCAGTGAAAAATTTTGATGAACAATTAATCGAAGCACTGGCATCCGGTAAAGGACCTGATTTGATTTTTTTGTCGAATGATTTGATCATTCGATATAGCGACAAGGTGTATCAAATTCCATACGCAAATTATCCATTGAAGCAATTTCAGGATACATTTATAAGTGAAGCGGATTTGTACTTAGGAAGTAAGGGTATTTTTGGATTGCCAGTTACCGTCGATCCTCTCGTGATGTATTACAACAAAGCAATGCTTGATTCTTCTGGAATTCCTGTACCTCCTAAGACATGGCAAGAAATTATTGCACTTATTCCAAGACTCACCATTTCTGATTCCTCATATAATATTTCTCAAAGTACAATTGCCCTCGGAGAGTTTGATAATATTTCGAATGCAAAAGACTTACTTTCAATGATAATGTTGCAGTTTGGAACATCGATCGTTTCGCGAAATACTGATAAGTTGGAATCAACAATCAACAACACTACAGGAAACACTCAATATCGTCCTGGTCCTCAAGCGTTTGAGTTTTATTCGAAGTTTTCAAATCCTGCAGAAAGCACAACGTATACATGGAATGCAGGATTAGAAAATTCTCGAGACATGTTTATTGCAGGAAGTTTGGCGTTTTATATTGGGTATGCAAGTGAACTATTTTATATCAAAGAAAGAAATCCAAACTTAGATTTTAATGTCACACTTGTGCCACAACTAGAAGGCGCAAAACTCAAATCAACTTATGGAAGAATGAATGGAATTGCTATTACAAAAAACTCAAAAAATTTAGCAACCGCGTTTTCTGTGGCAACACAGTTGACTAGTCCTGAAATAGCAGGGAAAATTGCTACAACCCTTTCGCTCCCTCCTGCACGAAGGGACTTACTCGCGCTTCCTCAGTCTTCACCATATGTGCAAATATTCAATCAGTCATCACTAGTCTCAAAAGCATGGCATGACCCTTCTGGTCCTGATACGACATTGTTGTTTAAAGATGCACTTAAGAAGATTAAAACAGGCGCAGAAAATCCTGATACGATGGTAAATAAGCTCGATACACAGTTTGATATTTTACTTAATCAAATTAGAATATAATTATGTATAAAAAGATTGTTGCATATTTGATTTCGTTTGCTTTTTTGCTGGTAATCGCAATGCCTGCTGTACTTCATGCACAGGGCAATTTGATTCCTTGTGATGGAGAAGACTGTAATTTTACTCAACTCATGATACTTTTCAACAATGTAATAAATTTCCTACTCTTTACCCTAGCTACACCGTTTGCGGCAATTGTCTTTGCGTATGCGGGCTGGTTGTATTTAAGATCTGGAGATAACCCAAGCAACAAATCAAAAGCAAAGGGAATGTTTATTAAGATGTTGATCGGGTATGTGGTCGCGCTTGGAGCGTATCTTATTGTTAAAGTAATAATGCAAGGTCTTGGCTTTGACGCTACAAACTTTGATGCATTTTATTAAAA
>DALYDM010000018.1:0-12579 GCA_031973235.1 Minisyncoccota bacterium
ATCCAATTTGGATATGAGTAAGTTTCTCACCGTTTGTCATAGATATAGTATACATGTTTGCTATACTTGTACTATAGGTCTAGTTATAAGATTATTGTATGTTTTCTAGCAATCGGATTTGTAGTTAGGGAATATAATATTATTTATGTCACATTATGTATGTAGTGGTGGGTGTAACGGAGTGGCTCCGCAGCCAGGAGTGTGTATGGCACAAACATGCCCTCGTCATGATAAACCATTGATTGAGTGCGAGTGTATAGACAACACTCATCCTGGTATTGTAACTGCGTGTACGAATTGTGGTGAGTTGTGTAAAGAAAATGGTGGATGTGCCGTAGAGGGTTTTAAAGAAGAGCTTGGATCTGAATAATAATTAAAGCGCCCGAAAGTTCGGGCGCTTATTATTTTTTAGAATATTGCTGCAAGTATGAAAGAGAAAATGTTTTATCTTCATAAACATACGGTCTTTCGTCATCATTTCCTTTGATTTCAGCACCATCAAAATGTAGTGTAATATAGACTTTTCCACTTGTAGAAAATATTGATTTTATTTTTCTTGTTGTCTTGATATCGTCTTGTATCGAAGGAAGGGGAATTGGTATCCATAATTCACTTTCGTATTCATATTGAAATAATTTGTCGTTTGAATTGCATCTTACAATACAAAAGTACATGCTTCCCAGGCTTACTATTTCAATCTCGCCACTGTCGATTTCTGGAAGACATTCAAGTAGTGAAAGTTCTTTTGCAGAATTGAACACTGATGTTTCGATAGAATCGATATAGGAGAGTCCAACCGGCTTTTCTTGAGAGTGTCCTAGAAGTGGGAATAATATCAAGAATAGTGATATAAGTGTTGTTTTCATAAGGTACGTTTTGACTAAGAATTATAGACTAAAAAGATGGAGAGTCAAGGTTTGAAAATAAAACAATTTCATATACAATGCACATATGTTTAAGAATTTTTTGATGAAGCAAATGCTCAAAAGGCAGTTAAAGGGCGTACCAGAAGCTGAGCAAGAGCGCATTATTACTCTTGTTACAGAAAATCCAGAATTGTTTGAAAAAATTGGTAAAGAAATCCAAGAGAAGATAAAAGGCGGAATGCCACAAACAAATGCGACCATGGTTGTAATGCAAAAATACCAATCAGAACTTCAAAAATTGATGGGAGGAAAATAGATAAATACACCCCAAATGACATTTGGGGTGTATTTTGATATAGTGCATCTATGTTAAGTATAGGAATTGTCGGCTTGCCGAATGTGGGAAAATCAACATTATTCAACGCGCTCACCAAAAAGGGTGTGCCCGCAGAAAACTATCCATTTTGTACCATCGATCCATCTGTCGGTATTGTTGGTGTGCCAGACGAGCGACTTTGGAAACTCTCAGAATTTTCAAAAACATTGAAGACTGTTCCGGCGGCTATCGAATTTGTCGATATTGCAGGACTCGTCGCAGGTGCGTCAAAAGGCGAAGGACTTGGAAATAAATTTCTCGCAAACATCCGCGAGACTGACGCAATTTTGGAAATGGTGAGAATTTTTCCACTCAAAGGTGGAAACGGAAATGACATTCTTCATGTCTATGGAGACATTGATCCACTTCGAGATATCAAGGTGATCAACATGGAGCTTATTCTTGCCGATCTTGAAACCGTCGCAAAACGAATCAATAATATTTCTCGTGAAATTAAACAAGGCGACAAAGAAGCAATCATAGAACACGGCGCACTTGAAAAAACACTGAAAGCGCTCGAAGAAGAAAAAATGGCGCACACAGTCGATCTCGACGAAAAAGAAATTCCAAAAATTAAACAACTTGGACTTCTCACATTCAAACCATTTCTCTATGGCTTCAACAAAAAAGCTGGCGCGAAAAACCTCGACGAAACTCATCCAGAATTATTCAAAGAACTTTGTGACTATGTTGTCTCTATTGGGTCACGATATATCGTACTTGATGCAAAAATTGAAGACGAACTCAAAGATTTTGAAGGAGAAGAAAAAGAAACTTTTCGCCAAGAAATGGGAGGGGAAACAGATGGTATCAATACACTTATTAAAGAAGCATATGCACTTCTTGGACTTGATACGTATTTCACTACAGGAGTTCAAGAGACTCGTGCGTGGACTATCAAAAGAGGAAGTACTGCACCAGTTGCAGGAATGGCAATTCATACTGATTTCAAAGACAAGTTTATCAGAGCAGAGGTGGTGAATTGGCAAGAATTACTTGAGGCAGGAAGCTACGCCGACGCTCGCGCAAAAGGAAAGGTACGAACTGAAGGGAAGGAGTATATTGTAAAGGATGGAGATGTGATTGAGTTTAAGATATAAACTAATGACCTATGAAGATTTTTTAAATGAGCAAGTAAAAGGACCGATTAAATCAATTGGATTAGACTTAAATCTTGCATGGCATGCATTTATTCTGGACTCAATAGTAATTGAGTTTATTGGAAAACTTTCAAGGTGTAAATGCGTAACAGATATTTCTAAAAGTGCAAATGAGAAGAATGATTTTATAAATGCAATTAAAAAATATTTTCCATCATCTTATCATCCACATGCTGAGTATTTATATACAAATTTTAGGTGTGGAGCAGCTCACTTTTTTGGACCTAAGGTAGGTATTTCTTTGGCTACAACTAGTCCAGTACCTAGAAATTTAGAAATTCTAAAAGATCAAAAATTACTACTTGTTTTTGATGAATTTCATAATGATTTATGTAAGGCAATCGATAATTTAATTGCCGAGAACAAACCAATTTTAAAAGAAGTTTTTATACAAACTTCAAAGAAATAAAACCCCGTACGTGCGGGGTTTTATTTCTTTTTCAGCTGTTCAATCTCCTTTATCAAAATCCCGAGTGTGCCCTCAATCTTTGTGAGAAGTTCGCGGTCGTGTTTTTGCTCAGCGGTTTCTTCTTCCTTCTCTATTTCGTCGACATCCTCTTGAATCTCATCAACGTCTTTTTGAATCTCATCCACGTCCTCTTGGATTTCCTCGACATCTTCCTGAATTTCATCAACATCCTTTTCGATACCTTCCACGTCTTCTTGAATCTCATCAACGTCTTTTTGAATCTCTTCTACATCTTCTTGAATTTCTTCGACGTCCTCTTGAATCTCTTCGATGTCGTACGTGTTTTTGTTTACAGTCATCTGGATGAAGATTGCAAGATATATTGCTTCAAGAGATACGATGGTGGTGAGGACAAGGAGTACAGTTTCAGGTTTTACACCTAGAAAAATAAGTAAAAACATCCCAATAAAAAAGAGGGTGTGCACTGCAACTGAGTTCTTCGATCCGACCCAACTGATGGCATTTTCAGTCCAGCGTTCAAGCCGTGGTCGAACTCGTGTTTTTTGTTGTGGTGTTTTGCGAGATGTCATTTGTGTGGGTTAGTAGTATACTATATTTATATTATCACTTCAATTAATCATTACATATATGGATAACACACTTCCACAACAAATTCAGCCAAAAATGACCCCAAAGTTTTTCTTTCTGTCCCTTGGTGTGATAGTTTCGCTTATCACTGTGGTCACTTCATTTCTTACACTTGCATTCGATGTTCTTGATAAAAAGTTTCCAGATGTGCTCAATGCTGTGTATCAGTACGGATATGCAAGCTATAACTATGATGCAATCCGGTCATCAATAGCGACACTTATTATTGTATTTCCAGTTTTTATACTACTCTCATATTTATGGAGTAAAACAGTGAAAGCAGGATTGGGAAGTATTGATGCTGCAATTCGTAAATGGATGATTTATTTGATTTTGTTTTTGTCGAGTATTGTATTGGTCGTTGATCTTGTGACTCTTGTTCGATATTTTGTTTCCGGTGAAATCACTTCACGCTTTATATACAAAGTACTCATTACACTTCTTGTCGCAGTTTTTGTGGGTGTGTATTATATTTTTGAAATCACCAACAGAGAAAAGTTCTGGAAAATGAAAGTAGGAATCTGGTCTGCAATCAAAGCGACTGTGTGGGTAGTGCTTCTTGTTGGGTTTAGCTTCATGGTGATTGGTTCGCCAAAAAGTCAGCGTGCACTTCGTCTTGATGATAAGCGAGTACAAGATTTGCAGTCAATTCAATGGAGTGTGATAAATTTTTGGCAACAAAAAGAGCGACTCCCCGAAACACTTAGTGAGGTTTCAAACCCACTTTCTGGCACTACGATTCCTGTTGATCCAGAATTTGAAAAAGGTCTTTCATACGAATATGCAAAAAAGAGTGATATGACATTTGAACTTTGTGCGACATTTAGTGCAGATATGCCAAAAGGCTGGCAAGAATATTCAAATGGTGGAGGAATTGCATATCCAATGATGGCAGAACGTGACGTGGCAACAAGTGCAATCTATCCTGGTGTGGCAACAAATGAATCTTGGGATCACAAAATCGGACGAACTTGTTACGAGAGAACAATAGACAAAGATATCTACCCACCGTACCCAAAACCAGTTGAAGCAAAGTAGTTTAAATTTAAAAACAAGACACTAGTGTCTTGTTTTTAAATTTACGACTAATTTTGCTATACTCAATACTACATTATGAAAAAGCTTTTACCATATAATCATTCGAAGGTTGAGTCAAAAATACTCAAAAAATGGGCATCAAAAAAGACATATAAAACTGGCTCGAAAAAAGGTGCAAAGAAGTGTTATGTGCTGGATATGTTTCCGTATCCGTCTGGAGCGGGACTTCATGTGGGCCATCCTCGAGGGTATATAGCATCCGATGTGTATGCACGCTACAAAAGAATGCAAGGATTTAATGTGCTTCATCCGATGGGTTTTGATTCGTTCGGACTTCCTGCAGAACAATATGCAATCAAGACTGGAAAGAATCCTGGACCATTTACTGACAAATTGGTAAAAGAATATCGTACACAACTTGAAATAATTGGATTTTCATATGACTGGGACAGAACAGTCGCAACTCACAATCCCGAGTATTACAAATGGACTCAATGGATTTTTCTTCAACTTTACAATTCGTGGTATGACAAAAGTAAAAACAAGGCTCGTCCGATAAAAGATCTCATTGGTGTGTTTTTCAAAAGTGGAAACGCTAGCGTGAATGCAGAAACTTCAGGTGCTGTTTCGATTTTTTCAAAAAGTGAATGGAATGCAATGTCTGCAAAAGAACAACATGATGTATTGATGAATTACAGACTCGCATACGAAGGTTATAGTGAAGTGAATTGGTGTGAAGAGCTCGGCACAGTACTCGCAAACGATGAAATAATTGATGGACCACATGGTCCAGTATCTGAGCGAGGAGAACATCCAGTCACAAAGAAAATGATGAGGCAATGGTTTATGAGAATCACCGCCTATGCAGACAGACTTTTGAAAGGACTTGATGGACTAGATTGGAATGAAAATATTAAGGAAATTCAAAGAAATTGGATTGGTCAATCAGAGGGAAGTGAAATAGATTTTAAGTTGATTGCTAATAATAAGCCTATTGATGCGGTAATGAAAGTGTTTACCACTCGTGCAGATACGCTCTTTGGTGTGACATATGTAGTACTTGCACCTGAGCATTCGCTCGTGTCGGATTTGAAGCATAACTCAAAAAATATTAAGGAGATTGAAGAATATATTTCAAAATCAAAATTGAAAGATGTTAATGAACGTACAGATATTACAAAAGAAAAGTCTGGTGTAATACTTGAAGGTGTTTTTGCAATAAATCCAGCAAATGGTGAAGAAATTCCAGTGTGGATTGCGGATTATGTATTGGCAGGATATGGTACAGGGGCTGTGATGGCGGTACCATCACACGATAAACGTGACTTTGAATTTGCAGAAAAGTACGGACTTGAAAAGAAGTGTGTGGTAGAACCATCAGGATCTGGAATGGATCTTGAGACACTTGAATCATTTCTTGTGAAAGTGGTACAGGGCAAGGAGTGTTATCTTGGCGAAGAAGGAAAACTCATTAACTCTGGTGATTTTGACAAACTTCCAACACACGAAGCTCGTGTTGCTATCACAAAAAAAGTCGGTGGCCGGATTGTTACAAAGTACAAAATGCGTGATGCGATTTTTGCACGTCAAAGGTATTGGGGAGAGCCGATTCCTCTCATCCATAAAAAAGATGGAACTCTGACTGAGGTCAAGAATCTTCCGTTGAAACTTCCAAATGTAAAATCATATGCGCCGTCTGGCACAGGAGAAAGTCCTCTTGCGACAGTCTCTTCTTGGGTCAAAGCAGGATATGAGACAAATACAATGCCTGGATGGGCGGGATCTTCGTGGTATTTCCTAAGATACATGGATCCAAAAAATAAAAAAGCTTTCGCAGACAAGAAAGCAATTTCATACTGGAAAAATGTTGATATGTATGTAGGTGGACAAGAACACGCAACGGGACATCTTCTGTATTCACGTTTTTGGCACAAATTTTTGAAAGATATGGGATATGTACCTACAGAAGAGCCGTTTCAATCACTTAGAAATCAAGGAATGATTCTTGGTCCAGATAATCGAAAAATGTCTAAGCGATGGGGGAATATTATAAATCCTGATGATATTGTAAAGACTTACGGTGCAGATACTCTTCGTGTGTATGAATCATTTATTGGACCATTTGATCAAATGGCAACTTGGAATACTGATAGTATTATGGGGCCACGAAGATTTCTTGAGCGAGTATGGAGATCACAAGACAAAATTGTCCGTATGATCCCAAAAAGTGAGATAACTGAATATAAAAAATTTGAATCACTTCTTCACAAGACTACTTTCAAAATAGAAAATGATATTCATGCATTTTCATTCAATACTTCAGTTTCTGCATTGATGATTGTCCAAAATCATATTGATGCAATGACTGCTATTACAAAAGAAGACTATATTCATTTTTTGAAACTTCTTGCGCCTTTTGCACCATTTATGACCGAAGAAATTTGGGAAACGTTAGGAATGAAGAATTCAATTCATGTATCATCATGGCCAAAGGCAAACAAAAAGAAGATTCAAAATGAAGGTGTGACAATCGGGATTCAGGTAAATGGAAAAGTTAGAAGTGAAATAACTATTGATGAAAATACTTCTGAGTCTGACGTAAAAAACATGGTACTTCAAGATCCAAAAATTATTGCATGGATAGAAGGAAAAGAAATAAAGAAATTTATTTATGTAAAGGGAAGGATTATTAATATAGTGGTTGGATAAGGGGACACCCATGTAAAAATCAGTCGCCATTTGTTCGAATTTATCAACAGTTTGAATATAAAACCACTCCTGCGATATAATAGAACCAATGGTTAAAAAGCTTCTCTCACTCATCCATAAGGAATTTAGCGGTATCACTGAGGCCGCTTTTTTGCTTGCGGGATTTGCGTTTTTGTCTCAAATTCTCGGGTTGATTAGAGATAGATCTTTTGCGCATGTGCTTGGTGCATCTGGTTCGCTCGATGTATATTATGCATCTTTTCGAATTCCTGATTTAATGTTTAATTCTGTATCAACCATGGTTTCGATTACTGTACTTTTGCCGTTTGTTATTGATCGATTAAAAGGCGATGAAAAAAATGTTACAGAGGCACGCTTGTTCCTCTCACAGGTCTTTTCAGGATTCCTTGCCTTGATGGCAGTGGTTTCTGTTGTGTTGTTTGTACTCATGCCACAAATCGCACCTTATGTTGCACCTGGATTTAACACGATGCAACTTCATGAACTTGTGCTTACAAGTCGAATAATGTTGCTCTCGCCAATTTTCTTGGGATTGTCAAATCTTTTCGGTACAGTGACACAGCTCTATCGAAAGTTTTTTGTCTATGCACTTGCGCCAGTTTTATACAACGCTGGAATATTGCTTGGAATATATTTTTTCTACCCAACCATGGGTGTACTCGGGCTCGGAGTGGGTGTGGTGATAGGTGCAATATTCCACATGATTATTCAGCTCCCAGTGTTGTATTCACATTCATTTGTACCAAAAATAGTAGGGTCTCTTGATAAAAAACTTTTGAAAGAGGTGGTATTGCTCTCACTCCCTCGGACTCTTGGACTTTCACTCAACAGTTTTGCGCTTCTTGTATTGATTGCAATCGCGTCAATGATGAATGAAGGATCTATTTCAATATTTTCATTTGCATACAATCTTCAAGCTGTTCCGATAAGTATTATTGGTGTGTCGTATTCTGTCGCAGCATTTCCGACACTTGCAAAAGCATTTTCACTTGGACGACTTGATGAATTTCGTCATTCAATCATGACCTCAATGCGTCAGATTATTTTTTGGTCAATGCCAGTAATTGTACTTTTTGTTGTACTCCGTGCTCAGATTGTGCGTGTGATTCTCGGAACAGGAAGGTTTACCTGGGATGATACACGACTTACCGCGGCAGCACTCGCACTTTTTGCGTTTTCTGTTGTTGCCCAAAGCCTGATTGTGCTTTTGACCCGCGGATACTATGCTGCTGGTCGTACAAAACGTCCGCTGATTGTAAATATTATTTTTACACTTTCTGAAATCTTGTTCGCGTTTGGATTTTTGATGCTTTATGACAACGTTCCATTGTTTGCCCATTTTCTTGATTCACTCCTTCGTGTAGATGGAATAGAAGGGACACGAATACTCATGCTTCCACTTGGGTATGCATGCGGAATAATAGTAAACGCGTTCGCGCTTTGGATAATGTTTCGAAAAGATTATTTTAGTGAAGTCAAAACAAACATCAAGCGTGTAGGATTTGAAAGTGTCGCATCGTCGATGATTCTCGGGTTTGTTACTTACAAGGCACTCTCGCTTCTTGATAATGTATTTGACATAAATACTTTCTGGGGAATTTTCTTGCAAGGATTCATTGCAGGAATTTTAGGACTTATCGCATGGGCAGGAATTTTGTATCTGCTTAGAAGTCGCGAACTCACCGAAGTGGCTTCGGCACTACACAAGAAATTCTGGAAACAAGCTGTGGTGGTGCCAGAACAAAATATTGCTGACTAAACGTCTAAGACGCGGAACCACGCGGACTGGACGCGGAAGAAACGTAGAAAACTAAAATAAAAAAGCTCCCCAATATGGGGAGAGTGCATTTTTAAATAAAGAACTTAATTCCTTTTTCTGGATAAAAAACTGGAAATTCATCGTAATTTCCCATTCTTAAGGATCCATCTAAATATGTCGAGAAAGGGATGAATATTGCTTTTTTAAATGAATTGACTTTGTAGTACCTTTTGCCAATCATGATTTCGCCTCCATAAAAATATACGGCTTCTGGGACTTTAAATTTCCAAATAACAAAGAAAAGTAAGTGGATTCCTCGAATCAAGTAGATTGGAAGGAATATGAATTTTCTTGCTGTTAGTTTCATCTGTGTAGTTTTTAGTTTGTAATATTATATCATAGTTATTAGCTATTTGTCAAGCAATATTTTATATACTCACATTCGTATTTATCCGCGTCTGTTCAGCGTAAAGTCCGCGTTCAGTCCGCATCAGAAAACTTTATTTTCCAACACTTTTCTGCTATGATGGCAAGACATGAAGCCTAAAAATATTCGAAACTTTTCTATTATTGCTCACATTGATCACGGCAAGTCTACGCTTGCTGATCGTATGCTTGAGGTTACCAAGACCATCGAGTCGCGTAAAATGCGTGATCAGGTACTTGATAATATGGAACTCGAACGTGAAAGAGGAATCACCATCAAGATGCAGCCAGTGCGTATGGAGTACGAGATTGATGGACAGATGTATGTGATGAATCTCATTGATACGCCAGGGCATATCGACTTTTCGTATGAAGTATCACGCGCATTGAAAGCAGTAGAAGGCTCGATTCTTCTTGTGGACTCAACTCAGGGTGTGCAGGCTCAAACTCTTACTACGCTTCAAATGGCGCGCGAGAGTGGACTTGTGATTATTCCTGCTGTGTCTAAGGTAGATTCTCCGCTTGCGAGAGTAGATGAGACCAAGCTCGAAATTGCGTCGCTTTTGAACGTAGATCCAGACACAGTGCTTGAAGTATCAGGAAAGACTGGTCAGGGTGTTCCCGAGCTTCTTCGTGCGGTCAAAGACAGAGTTCCAGCACCACAATCAAATACGCTTTATGACCCAGAACTCAACAAGGATGCAAATTCACTCCAAGCACTTGTGTTTGATTTTAAATATTCAAATCACCAAGGTGTGATAGTGTATGTGCGAATACTAAATGGTGAAGTGAAGCCGCACGACACATTACTATTTAGAATTGCGAATGAAAAGTTTATTACACTTGAAGTTGGTACTTTTAGTCCGACTGAAGTGTCAAAAGAAAAAATTAGCGCAGGTGAGATCGGCTACATTGTGACTGGTATCAAACGCCCAGGTATTGCTTCTGTGGGAGACACAATCACTCTTTTCAAAAATCCCAAAGATGCACTTCCAGGATACATGCTTCCAAGGCCTGTGGTATGGGCGTCAATCTATCCAGAAAGCGCTGATGACTTCCCAGAGCTTAAGCTTGCACTTTCACGTCTCAAACTCTCAGACTCAGCATTTACATTCGAAGAAGAAGCTTCTGGAGCTCTAGGACGTGGATATCGATGTGGTTTCCTTGGAATGCTTCATATGGAAATTATTTCTGAAAGACTTCGTCGAGAATTCAATCTTGAACTTGTAATCACAACTCCATCGATTACCTATATTGTCAAACTAAAGAACGGCAAAGAACAAACAATTTACTCACCTCATCTTTTCCCAAATGACGGGGAAGTGACACAAGTCATGGAGCCATGGGTCAAAATTAAAATTATTACTCCAACCAATTATCTTAGTTCTCTGATGCCACTTTTGTATGACCATGAGGCAGAGGTCCACGAAACAGAAAATTTCGGTGACAATCGCTCGGCGATCAATGTGATGATGCCACTTCGAGAAATGATGAGAAATTTTTTTGATGAACTCAAAAGTATTTCATCTGGATACGCATCTATTTCGTACGAGTTTGCTGATATGCGTATTGCTGATGTTACGCGACTCGATATTCTCGTAGCAGAAGAGATTGTCCCTGCATTTACTCGTGTGATTTCAAAGCGTCGTGCACAAGAAGAAGCAGAGAATGCTGTTGAAAAACTCCATGGGATACTTCCACGACAGATGTTCGTGACAAAGATTCAGGGATTTGCAAACGGAAGAATTATTGCATCAAAGACGCTTTCAGCCTTCCGAAAAGATGTGACAGGATATCTCTATGGTGGAGACATCACCCGAAAAATGAAGTTGCTTGAAAAGCAAAAAAAAGGAAAGAAAAAGATGCAAGCTAGAGCGAAAGTCAATATTCCTCATGATGTGTTTTTGAAAATGATGCGTGAAGGCAACTAAGTTTGATACAGCTTAAGTGTTTTGGAATTGAGAAATAATACAACGCATAGCACATAAAAAAGACGGCACATAGTGCCGTCTTTTTTATGTGCTATCTAAATATAGGTGTGTATAGAAGAATCATTGAAAGTACAATAAGTACTGATATGATGCTCCAAATTATCTTTACCTTCTTTCGATGTTTTGGGTTTAGTATCATGTGTATTCGCAAATTATGGCTATGTGGCTTATAATACCAGATAATGGCAGACTATCAAGTATCCCAAAAAAAGACAAAATGGTTCCACTCTCCAATTGTATTGCTTGCAATGGTTGGCGTGTGCATTTTCTTTGGGTCAAATATGATAACTTTGATTAAGAAAAACAAAGACACTCGACAATTAAAAGAGCAGGCGTCCCGAGAATTGCTTGAATTACAAGAAAGAAAACAAAAACTTGAATCAGACATAGCTTCACTCAAAAGTGATCGTGGACAAGAAGAAATAATACGAGAGAATTTTCAAGTAACAAAAGAGGGTGAAGGTGTGGTAGTAATTGTGGATGAAGAAGAGAAACCAGTTGAAGAAGAGAAAAAAGAAAATTTTTTACAAAGAATAATTCCTAGCCGACAAGAAATGGAGTTTTAGTATTAAAAAATCATTAAAATAAATCACCCAATACGTGAGAATTGAGTGATTTATTTTAATGTGAATAAGGACTTTCTCCTTACAGGAGCGGTACAGGTTTCCCATTTTTGTTCGTGGGTTCACAAAAATATGGGAGAACCTTTTCAAGTCCTCTCGCATAAGCCAAGCAGTTGGCTTGCTCCGAGCACAAATAGAAAAAAACCCGTGAACGGGTTTTTTTCTATTTGTGCTCGGGAGAGGACTTGAACCTCCACGGATTACTCCACTTGTTCCTAAGACAAGCGCGGCTACCAATTACGCCACCCGAGCAAATTTTCTTAGAATACCTCTAATAAAATATGAATCAAAAACAAGAAACAGTTCTTGTTTTCTCTCATGTGCGCCCACTTGGATTCGAACCAAGGACCAATCGCTTAAGAGGCGAGTGCTCTACCAGCTGAGCTATGGGCGCATGTACAAAAAAGAGTACCACAGATTATTATTTTTTTCAAACCACGTTTTAGACCAAACGCTTTCAATTTTCCTTATTTTTAGGTATATTTTAATAACTGGTCTAGTCGCCAAGTGGTAAGGCAAGAGTCTGCAAAACTCTTATACGGCGGTTCGATTC
>DALYDM010000019.1:0-9336 GCA_031973235.1 Minisyncoccota bacterium
TCAAAGAATTGTTAAAAATCTACAACATGCAGTAGATTTTTAGTGTTTTATTATTCATAAATTTATAAACATATGTCAAAAATTTCAATTACATTAGCAGTCTCTCTCATGGTAGTAGCAGGTGTTTTGGGGTGGGTAGCTGGATATGCAAGCACTCCTGATTACAAAGTAAGTATGTACGATAAAACTACGATGGATTTAGGTCGTCCAGATAGAACGCTTGATCTTCGATATATTAATGCAATGATTGCCCATCACAGAGGTGCAATGCTTTTAGCTACACAGGCAAGTACACAAACACAAAGACAGGAAATGAAAGACTTGTCAGCGATGATACTTCAAAATGAACTAAAGGCGATCTCTGAACTCTATGCATGGAAAAAAGACTGGTATGGAGACACTAGACAAGTAAAGGACCCTATCGTCTCTAACCTTGGAACATATGATGAGAAATTTGACTTGCGTTTCCTCAATGCTCTTATTGCTCATCACGAAGCAGGGTTGATTATGACAAAAGAGATAAAAACAAAATCAAGTAGAACTGAAATTTTGAATAATGCTGATGAAGTTGATACATTCCTTACAACAACACTCAAACAATTCAAAGACTGGAGAACACAGTGGTATAACATCTAATTTAATATCTCCATATGACAAACAAAACACTAAAAATAAAAGGGATGCATTGTGCAAGTTGTGCAACTATTATCAGCAACAAGGTTTCTAAGCTAACCGGTGTTAACGATATAAATGTTAATTTTGCAACAGAAAAAGCTCAGATTTCTTTTGATGATACATCTGTTTCTGTGCATCAAATGAATAATGAGATTGAAAAATTAGGATATACGTTTCTTGATGAAAACGATTCTTTTACAGCACAAGATCACAGTATACACACAGGAATCAACGAATCAAAACAGGAAAAAGAAAAAGAATTGTTGGCAATGAAAACGAAAACACAGTTTGTGTTGCCAGTCGCTCTTCTCGTTTTCTTTCTAATGATGTGGGATATTGGTGCAAAATTGTTTTCTTCAATTCCAAACCTTCCTCTGCCAATGTCTATTTTTAACACTATTTCTATGGTACTTGCGAGTATTGTACTCTTTTGGGTTGGACAGCCGTTCTTACAAGGTGTAGTTCGATTTGCTCGGTATCGTGTTGCCAACATGGATACCCTTATTGGTATAGGTACGCTTGTGGCATATGTGTACAGTATCCTCATCACACTCTTCCCTCTAATGAGAGTAGCTCTCAAACTTCCTGAAACTACCTACTTTGATGTGACTATCGTTGTTATCGGTTTTGTGATGTTGGGAAAATATTTGGAAGCACGATCAAAGCTTCGTACAGGAGAAGCAATAGAGAAACTTCTTGGACTACAAGCAAAAACAGCGTTGCTCTGGCGTAACGGAGTTGAAGTAGAAGTACCAGTACATGAAGTGCAGATCGGAGACATTCTTATCGTAAAGCCAGGCTCAAAGATTCCAGTTGATGGAGTTATTGTTGAAGGATACTCATCAATTGATGAATCAATGATTACAGGTGAACCGATTCCTGTAGATAAAAAGATTGGGGATTTTGTTGTAGGTGCAACAATTAATAAACAAGGTAATTTCAAATTTAAAGCTACAAAGATTGGCTCTGATACAGTACTTGCTCAAATCATTAAAATGGTTGAAGACGCACAAGGATCAAAAGCCCCTATACAAGCATTGGCAGATAAAATCTCGAGTGTATTTGTACCAGTGGTACTTATTATTGCTCTTGTTACATTAACTCTGTGGCTTACTATTGGTGCCTCTACTCTTGGATTTTCAACAGCTCTTTCATATGGCATCTTTTCGCTTGTAGGAGTTCTCGTCATTGCATGTCCATGTGCTCTTGGGCTTGCGACACCGACTGCTATTATTGTTGGTGTTGGCAAGGGGGCGGAACACGGCATTCTTATTAGAAATGCTGAAGCTCTAGAAAAATTAAGTAAAGTTACTACAGTAGTCCTAGATAAAACAGGTACTCTTACAAAAGGAAAACCTGAGGTGACAGACATTATCTCTCTTGATAATGCGTGGACAGAAACGGATATTCTTCGTATAAGTGCTAGTGTAGAGAAATTTTCTGAGCATCCACTTGCTGATGCTGTCGTTGTAAAAGCTACGGAACAACATATCGATATTGAAACTGTCGTGAATTTCCAAGCACTCGAGGGTGTAGGTGTAGAAGGTATGGTTAATGGAAAATATGTAGGGATTCATAAACCATCAAAAGTTGACGCGCAAAAAACAAAAATAAAAGAATTACAAGAACAAGGTAAAACAGTTGTTGTTATTGAAGTTGATAAGAAACAAATTGGGCTCATTGCACTTTCTGATACTCTCAAAGAAGAATCAAAGGAAGCAGTAACAAAGCTTCATGCGAGAAATATTAAGGTGATAATGCTCACTGGTGATAATTATTTAGCCGCAACCTATATCGCAAAGCTTGCAGGTATAGATGCTGTTATCGCAGAAGTAATGCCAGGAGAAAAAGCAGGAAAAATTAAAGAATTGCAAGATGGTGGTGCGTTTGTTGCTATGGTTGGTGATGGTATAAATGATGCCCCTGCTCTCGTACAAGCTGATGTCGGTATCGCTATGGGTACTGGTACGGATGTAGCTATCGAATCAGCAGGCATCACACTTCTTGGTGGTGATATCTCAAAAATTGCTCAAGCGATAAAACTATCAAAAATGACTATGCGAGGTATCAAGCAAAATCTTTTCTGGGCATTCATTTTTAATATTGTCGGCATACCTCTTGCGGCTGGTGCATTTTATCCATTGTTTGGTTGGTTACTAAACCCTGCATTTGCTGGGCTTGCAATGGCATTTTCTAGTGTTTCTGTGGTGTCGAATTCATTACGAATTAAGGCTAAAAAATTATAATTATGAAAAATTACACACTACATGTTTCTGGAACCCATTGTGCCTCATGCAAAATCTTGATTGAAGATATACTCAATGATCAGGATATTGTAAAAAAGGCTCAAGTAAATTTAAAAAGAGAAGTTGTGCATATCGACACAGACAGCAATAGTACCCCAGAGGAACTAGCGTCTCTGCTTACTGAGAAGATTAAATCTCATGGGTACATTCTTTCGGTAGAAAAAGTTATTGCGGAGAAACAATCAGACGATATCATCTGGAAAGCAATACCGATTGGTTTAGTATTTTTAGCACTATTCTTTATACTCCAAAAATCTGGAATCTTAAATCTTGGTATTGGTGGAAAGACAACACCTGCAACCAGTTTTATTATTGGTCTCATTGCTTCTGTTTCTAGTTGTCTTGCTATTGTCGGAGGTCTTGTTCTTTCTCTTTCAGCGAAGGTAATGCAAGATGACGGAAAGTCAGCTAAAAAGTCTTTTATTCTATTCCATATAGGGAGAATAGTCGGGTTTGCTTTTCTCGGAGGAATACTTGGTTTTATTGGCAAGGCAATCGGAATTAATTTTATGTTTTCTGCAATCTTGGGACTACTTGCTTCAACAGTGATGATTGTTCTAGGTCTTAACCTCGTAGGAGTTTTCAAAAAAAGTAAGTTAACGTTGCCAAGTAATTTGTTTAACTATTTTAGAAAAGTAGAACATGCAACCATTGCCCCTATTCTTATTGGTATAGGCACATTCTTTCTTCCTTGTGGATTTACTCAGTCAATGCAAGTCGCCTCTCTTTCAAGTGGATCATTTGTCTCTGGTATGGGGTTAATGTTGGCATTTGCTCTCGGAACACTTCCAATGCTCGCTTTGCTGTCCTTTAGTTCTGTATCATTCGCTAAATCAAAACATGCTCCATTATTCTTTAAATCAGCAGGAGTTGTTGTAATTGGTCTTGGAATCTTCGCCCTCCTTGCTGGTCTTGCAGGTGTCGGTATTATTAGTCCTTTGTTTAATATATAATTATCGTATGAATAAAATTGTCTCAATTATTATCATTAGTGCACTCATCATTGGTATAGGAATTGTTGTCTTGGGTAGATCATCAAAAGGTGGCTCAGAAAGTGCTACAGGGGTCCAAAACAGCGAAATAAGAGACGGTGTACAGTACATAACCATTAATGCAAAAGCGGGATACTCTCCTAAGGTTTCTACTGCAAAAGCAGGTATTCCAACAAAACTGATTGTGAAAACAAATGGTACGTATGATTGCTCAGCATCATTGGTTATTTCTTCACTTAAGTATCAGAAAATTCTTCCTCAAACAGGAGAAGAAACTATTGATATTGGAACACCTGTTGCAGGAACACCACTTAGAGGAGTTTGCGGTATGGGAATGTATAATTTCTTAATTAATTTTAGTTAATGTAGATATATTTTTCTTTAAGTATAATTCTACTCTTAAGACAAGTAAGCAGTTCTCGTTTCTCTTCTATTGATCCATCTTTTAATATAAACTTGGCGTAATTACGAATATCAATATCGTTGATCAGTATTTCTTGTTTTATGCCTAATACAGATTGTTGAAATCTCTTAATCCTCTGAACCTCGTCCTTGATCTTATCCTTCATTCCTATCTCATCAATACTGATCTGGTTAAGAAGTTTTTCAAACTGTTCTATTAGCTCAATCTCATTAATGTAGCCACATTTACAGTCTTTGTCTTTAGCTTTCGTACATCCATAGTAGATATGGCGATTAATAGATTCGTCTTTAAGTTTCTTAAACTTCTCATCTGCACATATACCAGAGCCACATAAGCCACAAGTCATCATTTTTGTGAAAGCAAATTCTTTGGGTTCTTGAGTTCGTAATACTTGGCTTTTAACTTGTGCTTGTACTTGATCAAATAATTCTTTAGTAATCAATGGTTCATGTTTTCCTGCGTAAAAATTCCCACTTTTATTAGGATACTCGAAAACTCCATAATAAAAAGGGCTTTGTAGTATAAGATAAATATTTCCTAAAGTTAGACCTTTATTTCCATTTCTTGTTTTCAAATTAAGATCAAACTTAAGCCAATGAAATATTTTTCTACCACTCCATTTCTCATATGCAACCTTTTCAAACATTTGTTTAGCTATATGTGCTCTTTCAGGGTCTATAATTACCTGACATTTTTTATCAGCATGTTTTTCATTAAGATAACCAAAGAGTGCAGGATCTTCTCGAAACTTACCCTAACAAAAAGATCATTCTCACAGGAGCAAATGATGAGCAGTTTAAGAAATTCGGTCTTGATAAAATGCCTTACGAAGTCTTCACTTTGAAGCACGATCCCGAGAAGACCGATCCCAAGTATTACGAAACCCTTCTTGAGCATTTCGGGCTTGATAAGAAGGAGGTTGTATATTTCGAGCACAATCCTGCGGCAGTCGAGAGTGCGAAGTCGGTTGGCGTTAATTCCTATTTCTATGACAACAACAAGAAAGATATTGCTGTACTGAAGGATTTTTTGAATTTAAACTTGTAGACCGAGACAGGTTGGAATAGGTAAAAGTTCCCACCAGAATACACTTATAGGGTCTTGCCACAAAAGACTTAGGCTCGAACGACGGAGTGTATTTTCAAACAAAGTATGTAAACCAAATTTTATCCAAAATACAGACGTAAACAAGCTCTGTTATAATATATTTATGAAATCTTTCGAGTCGCAAGAAAACAATCATGAGAATGAAGTAAAAGAAAAAAAGTGGAATGAAAGTCTCGCTGAAGTTGAGAAAATTACTGATGGATTAGGTAAACCAATAGATCAAAATATCAAAGAAACTGTCGTAGCTTTTATGGTTAATGGATTTAAGACTAGCGGATCATGCGAGGGTCATACAGGCAGTGGACGTTTGTATCCTTATATTCATATAGATCATTGGGATCGAAGTATTGAATTTTTGGATAAAGAGAAAATTTTACAAAGTGAAATGGAAAATAGAGGCTTCAATAAATTTGAAGATATTCCAAAAAACGAGATTGGTCTACTCGAAAAAATTGCAAAACTTAAGCAAGATTTTGAAGATCATAGTCGAGATGTGGAGAATCAAATTAATTCATTGATTGCGGAATTCTATAAAATTCATACTCCATCAAGCCCAGAATGCACCCTAAAAGCATGGAAGGGGGGTTCATTTTTTGAAATAAGTACTGTTTCTGGTGCTGGTGTTGGTTTAGATATAAAAGAAAAATTTAGGATGAAGCTAGAATCAATGTCAAGTGAAGAAAAGATGTTGTACCTTAAGAGTAATCAGTTGGAAATGAAGGCATTCACAGAATTTCTTAAGAATATTTTTTTCGAAAGAACAAATGCGTAAAATATAAAAGTACTAAGCATCAATATTTCTTGTCCGGCAGTTATAGTTAGTAATTTATTCATTGATATTTTTTAAAAATTTGATTTAGTTGTAAGTTGCAAATTATGCAATAAAAGCGTAGACTGTACAGTATATTCATTAACACTCTCTCTTAGGGGCGGGTATTTAAAAAAACATGGGAAAATTTCAAGGGGGAGGTGATAGAGCTCGAGGAGGATTTAGAGGAGGAAATGGTGGTGGAAGACCAGATTTCAAAAAGAAAAATTGGGGTGGAAATGATCGAGGTGGAGATCGAGGAGAAGTCACAATGCACAAGGCAACTTGTGATGAATGCGGAAAAGGCTGTGAAGTTCCATTTCGACCAACTGGTGAAAAGCCAATCTATTGTAGTAATTGTTTTGGTGCAAAACGTGAAGGTGGAGATAGAGGACCACGACGAGATTTTGATAATCGAGGACCAAAGCGAGAATTCCGAAATGACCGCCCGTCTCCGCGACCAGATTTTCGCCCAGCGACACCGGTAGTAGATGACACAACAAAGAAGCAACTTGCTGAAATTAGTATGAAGCTTGATCGACTTACTAATGCAGTCACACGACTACTTGATGAAAAGATTCAAAAAGAAGTGATTAAGGTTGCACCAGTTCAGGCGAATGATGTCTCAAAAAAGGCAACAACAAAAACAGTTGTCAAAAAAGTATCTTCTTCAAAACCTGCGAAGAAAGCAGCAAAGAAGAAAAAATAATTCAACATAAAAACTCACTTCATGTGAGTTTTTATGTTGAATTTACGAGTATCTATGTCCGTGCTAGAATATAATAATTCATTTATGTTTGAAGAAGAGCTAAAAATAGTTGAGCAAATCAAAGAGGTTCACCGTCTCGACAATGAAGGGAAAATTCATTTACGTATCCAGATAATCATGGCAATCAAGATTATACTTATGCTTGGTTCAGGATTTCTTGTGGCATATGATGCGATTTTCCATCAAATCAAATGGATATTTCCAGCAATGATAGCTACAGTGTTTTTCTTTCTTGGACGACACATGTCGTATCGAATAAATAAAGTTGAGAAAGATAAACATAAAGGAGTTATCAATCTTTCGGCAATGGATTTTGGTTCAATTTTGATTATCGGACTCTATCTACTTTTTCGTTATAAGTCTCGAACAATTTTCGGTGTGTTTGATCAATTCTCAACCGCATCTGTACTCTCACTTGCATCGATTGCAGGTGCAGCAACAGGAAGACTTGTGGGGTTGGTAAATAATATCTACTATGCACACAAAGAAGAAGTTCACCCGCATCAGTAATATACACACCCAAAAAATAATTATTTGATATACTTGTAAGTAATTACAAATAATATATACATGTATGGCAAAAGGAAACAACAGACAACAAAAAGAAGTAAAGAAACCAAAAAAAGATAAAAAGAAGTAACAAAAAACAAGGCACCATGTGCCTTGTTTTTTGTTTGGATTAGATTGCATTTCTTGACTTTTTCACTATTTATTGTTATAAGTAATTCAAATTCTAAAACAAATATAGATGAGAAAAATGAACAATGGCGCAAAGAAAAAGCGTCAAAAAACCGACCGAATGAAATTTTCAGTTCTATCCAGACGACTGAAAAAACATGGATTGTATGAAGCATCACCCGCAAGCACACTAAAGTTTATGATTGAGACTGGTGCTGTCCCTCCGGATTCAAAACGAATTCCAGAAACTTTTGATCAGGTGACCTTTAAAAGAAAAATCAAAGGACTCACACTGGTCGTGCACACGTCATTCAATCCTACACTTACAGGAAATAGTCCTGACAAGAAGGCAAACGGATTGTATGCAAAAAAAGGTGGTGCGATATGGATTTTGATTTTGGATGAAAACGGTGAGCGAATCTTTACGCGAAAACGTTATCGTACACCGACATCAGTTGATCGTATTCCGTCCGAAGTCGAATTCCTGGTGGATCGTTTGATGAATCGTCCAGTGTTTTCCGGAAGAGGTCAGAAAACTCACCACGCAACCATTAAGGTTTTTAAGTTGAAAACATATTGGGTGTCGCCAGTGAGTGATTCAATGCGACAAGAATTTTTCATGTTCGGTATTCCGGTTCATTTGAGGAAGTATGTTAAGTCACTTGAGTATTCACGGAAGTATTACCGTAAGTATGTTCGTAAAAAAAATGGTGCCTTGCGAACTGAAAATGAAATCAGAAAGCCATGGCACAACCCATCTTCTGTTTTGAAAAAGGTTGCATAAGTATAAGCCGCGCAATGCGCGGCATTTTTTATTAGTAATAAATCAATAAATACCTTAGAATGGTTGCATGGAAACAACAGATTCAAATGGTACAATTTTACATAATGGTGATTCAGTCCAACTCATCAAAGATTTGAAAGTGAAAGGAACATCCGTAACACTAAAAAAGGGGACAATAATAAAAAATATAAAACTCACTGACAACGAAGAAGAAGTTGAATGTCGTACAGACACAATCAAGGGATTAGTTCTCAAAACAGAATTTATTAGAAAACGAGGATAATTTTTAACATAATGAAGTTATTTAAATATATTTTTGCAGTCGCGGTGCTTGGGTTGATGGTGTATGTGCTTGTTACTGGTGCAAAGAAAGAAATAACTGCTGATATTCCTGTGGTTGAAGACGTGCCTCAAGTAGAGTCACGAGAGCTTTGCTATATATGGAATACAGAGGCAGGAGATAGTGCTACTTTGCGTATGACATTTACAGGCGAAGGAGGAAAAAATGTTAAAGGAAGTTTTTTGTATAAACCATTTGAAAAAGATAGCAGACAAGGAGATTTCATTGGTACAGCTGGACCTCTCGATCAAGAAATGATGGCGCGTACAGCACAAACAATTTGGACAGTAAGTGGAGAAGGTATGACAAATCAAGAAGAATTGTACATTATCTTCGGCGAAGGAATTGCAAGTCCTGGATTTGGTGAAATGAAAGATCGTGGTGATGGGGTGTATGTGTATGCAGATCCAGAAAAAATTTCCTATGACTTACATCTTCAGCAAACAGATTGTG
>DALYDM010000019.1:9436-11293 GCA_031973235.1 Minisyncoccota bacterium
CATTATGAAAAATATAATTTCAGGTGCAGTGTTGTTGAAGGTTCTTCGTATCTTGATGGGGTTCACATTTTTGTGGGCGTTTCTTGATAAAACATTCGGTCTTGGTTTTGCGACAAAGCTCGAATCTTCTTGGCTTCAAGGAGGATCTCCGACAACTGGATTCCTTACGCATGCAGTAAGGGGTCCATTTGCTGAATTTTTCACTGGACTTGCTGGGGTTGGGGTTGTTGATTGGTTGTTTATGTGTGGACTTCTTGGAATAGGTCTTTCACTTATATTAAATAAGTATGTAAAAGTCGGGGCACTGTCAGGAATAGTAATGCTCGTGCTCATGTATCTTGCACTGCTTTGGCCAGAAAACAATCCACTGATTGATGAACACATTGTCTATGCTGTGTTGCTTGGGTATATTGCAATAAAGAACGATTAACAAAATTACGTAACAAAATCCCTTGTATTTGAATTACAAATACAAGGGATTTTTTGTTTTCAAGATGGTATACTTACTATATGAAAAAAGGATATATGGTGCCGATAGAGGCATTAACACTGGAAAATACAAATTTTAGAAAAGTGCTTTATACAGGTGCACATATGCAACTTGTGCTTATGAGTTTGCTTCCAAAGGAAGATATCGGAATGGAGATTCATAAAGAAAATGATCAATTCTTTCGTTTTGAATCTGGTACAGGAAAAGTGGTTATCAATGGGCATGAGTATGTAGTAGGTGATGGTGACGTTGTGATTGTTCCAGCTGGAGCAGAACATAATGTTATAAACGAAAGTGAAATTGAACCACTTCGTTTTTATACGATTTATGCTCCCTCACATCACAAAGATGGAATCGTACGTGCAACAAAACAAGATGCAATGGATAACGAAGCTGATTTTGATGGGGCAACGAGTGAATAGTATTAGAAAAAATATGAAAAAACTCTATAGAAGTAAAAACAATGTAATGGTTTCTGGAATTTTCGGAGGACTCGGAGAATATTTCGGTATTGATCCAGTGATTTTTCGTATTGGATTTGTCATTATAATGTTTGTGACTGGTCTTGTGCCCGCTTCGATAGGATATTTTGTATGTCTTTTGATTGTACCCAAGCGTCCAAAAGGGGATGATCCAAATGTGATTCATGTGAAGGCAGAAGAGGTAAAAAAATAATTATTTTTTAAATATATTTTATGTCATTTGAAAGTCCAGAATTTGAATCATTTGAGAATAAAGAAAAAACAAAAGCGGAAGTAATCGAAGAAATAAAAGCACTCGGTGGTTTTGAAATTGGTGAGGCAAAAGAAATTTTTGGGAAATGGATTGATCAAAAACAAGAAAAAATTACTAGTTCTAAAGAGGGACTACTACTCAATCTTTCGATAGCAGAAGTGTATAGAGATGTGGGAGATACCGAAAATGCAATTGAGGCATATTATGATGTGCTTGAACAGGCAAACAATGAAGGTAATGATGAAGTGATATTGAATATAAGAGTAGAATTGAATAAATTAAGAGGGTCAATGTATGAATAAACACAGTAAGAAAATAGCTCAAATTATTTTTGCAATTTTAGTTTTGGCGAGTGTTGTGTGGGTTATCTCTACTAATACAGAAAAAACATTCGGTGAACATAGTGTGTTTCTGTGTTCAGATGAAAAGAAAATAGATGTTAGTTTTTATAAAAAAAGCATAGTTGTACATTTTGACAAGAATAACAATGTGCGTTTTGTAAAAGATTTATCGAATGATGTTGCATCTCGGTATCGCTCGCTTGATCAATCAATGACCTTATGGATAAATGATCGCTATATTATGATCGAAGAAGGAAACTCTGTGCCATATTACGATTGCAGTGTTAGTGG
>DALYDM010000020.1:0-6717 GCA_031973235.1 Minisyncoccota bacterium
GCTTCCCTGCACCATCTCCGAGTTCAGTGCCATCATTTTTTAAAATAAATAACTTTGTTGTGTCATTCATCCATGCCCCAACTTTATCTAAAGGATCTTGCGTCAAGACAGTCGTCGCACGACTTTGAATTGAAAAAATATTAATCCCATTATCTTCGTATGCAATAAAATGCTCATCTGGAGAAATATGTGGATGCACTCCAGACTGAGAAACAACATTGAGCATTCCTTCTTTGAGAGTATACATATACACTCCATCAGACGAAAATGTCACAATATTTTCTGACCACGACGGCTCACCCACCAAAATCCCATCATAAATCTTCTTCAGCATTCCTTTTTGAATATCTACGATAATGACAACAGAACCAGGCTCCATTTGACCCTCAACCTTTTTTGTCCCAGCTTGAAAAAGTGCATATCGACTATTAGGAGATATGTACACTTTACCTTCCACAAATTCAATAGCACTGTCGAGTAAAGAAAGCGGTGTATCAAATATATTTAGCTCTTGCGCGGTTGGAATATATGTCCCGTTATGTATTGTGTTTTCAAAAAGCTGTTTAGAATTATCAGGAGAACTCTTGAGGAACAGAAACAGCAAGAGGACAACTAATCCTGTGATAAAAATCCCAAAAACAATTTTCCCACTTCTTGTAAGCATATAAGCCTAGTATATCATGATGAAATTTGAGTGATTTATTTTCTTGAGACACCATCAATAACATCACAAGTTTTGCTAATCATAGTTTCGAGCGTAAAACGTTCTTCAATTTTTTTATGAGACACCTTGCCTTGTTCAAACACCAAAAGTGGGTTAGCTGAATATGCCGTCAGTGTATCTGATAGTGATTGTTCTTCATTTTCTTTAGACAAAAGAAAACCGTTTTTTGCGTCAACCATTTCATGTATACCACCAACATCACTTGCAACAACTGCGAGACCACGTGCCATGGCTTCGAGTATTGCCATGGGGAATCCTTCCCAGTGTGAGGTAAATACCAAAACATCTTTTTTATTCAAAATGTTTTCTACTTCTTCTCGAGTAACTTTCCCGAGAAATTCAGTGTCTACAAAAGGAATCAAGAGCGAAGACATTTGCTGTGCTCGTAATTTATATGAGCCGTCACCAATAAATGTAAGTTCAAATTTCTTTTGAACATCTTCACTCAATCGAGACAGTGCACGAATGAGTACAAATGGATTTTTAGGTGCTTCCATTCTTCCAACAAAAACAAGACGAATTTTTTCAGAAAGTTTTCGTTCTTCTTGTGGCGGAAGTGCTACACCATTGTGTATAGTCAGCACCTTTTTTGAGAAAAACGGAAGATAGCGAATAACTGTCTTTCTATCATTATCAGAAACTGCAATCATTTTCTTTGAAATCAAACCTGTCAGACCTTCGGCAATAATGCTCACAACCTTTCTCCAAAATGGTGTTCCGTCGGTAAAACTCACACCATGAAAAGTGTGGATCGAAGGTGCGAGTCCTACACTTCCCCACCGTCCTACGATTCCACCTGCAAAGCTATGAGTTGATACAACATCTGGCTGAAATTGCTTCACTATTTCTCGAACATCAAAAATTGCTTGAAGATGGGTAATTGGATTAAGAGAATTTGAAAAAAATGGACAAAACACCACTTCGACAAAAGGCCCACGAATTGTTTTCGACAGCCAGCCTTCTTTGTCTGTCACAAGGAGCACGTGGTCGCCCCGACGTGCGTGTGCATGAATTAAGTCTGAGACAACACTCTGCGCTCCACCTTCCTCACCTTTCGTAATTACATACAGAATTTTCATATAGACATAATAGCATGCAAAGGATTGTATAAGGAAAACAAAAAAACCCGCCGAGGCGGGCTTAAATCTTATTTATTTTTATTAGAACTAATTGATACAATTGACATGGATTTAGTGTGACAATTTTTATTCCTTTTGTAATTTTTATACTCTTCACTTTCGACTGGTGTAAACCCAACTTCTTTCCATTTCCAAAACGTATTTTTTCCTTGAGGAGCTCCAAAAATTTTAAATAGTTTATTCAATCCATTTTGTGTCCAAGTACCTTGAATATCAAAGAAGGAATCCGTATGTTTTCCGCACGCAATATATGCACCTGATTTTTTTGAATAACAACGTGCGCCTTTAGTTTCATCAAAGTTAATAGGGCTAGAAATTAAACATACGTACTCATCAAAATGAATTGCTTCTCCGCACACAGAGCAACATATTACTTTTGACTCCCAGCAATTCGTGCAGAAATCATATTTACCTTTTTTCTTAACTTGCTTAAAATGAAATGTTTCGTTAAATTTAGTAAATGCAATTTCTTCTGTTGCCTCATGTCCACACATAGCAATATTTGTAAAATCACTAGAAAGATTTCTCTTTCTCATGTAGAGATAGACTGTCCCTGCAGTGAACACAGCTGCAATAATAATAAATTCCAATTCCATAGTATTTAGTTTTAGAAGTTTTCTTCAGAATATACTTTTAAAGAATGATGTCAACTTAATATATTTCAAACTAAAAAAGCTGGCATAAACCAGCCTTGATGACTTACTTTTCATATTGAATCTCTAGAGCTAATAGTTTTACACAACGCAACACATTCATTGCTGCAAGCATAAGAAATATGGGAACAGAAATCAGTACAAAAACCTGCATTAGATTTGTCCCACTATCATCAAATAGCATCAATAAAATGAAAAAAAATATTTGACTAAAAAAATGATAAATAGTAAATCTAATTTGCCTGTAGTTTCTTCTATCCTGAATCTTTGTTATTTTATTTTCCATTGTTCTTTTTTTCTCTAGACTATACTTTTGAGAAGAAATGTCAACAAATACAAAAGAGCGGCGCCTACGGCGCCGCTCTTTTGTAAATTGAAAATAAATCCGTTAGATTGCGATTTACTTCTTGAACGGTACTCCAATGAGTTCGAAGAATGTTGTAGCTTCGTCTTTTGAGTTTGCTGTCGAGACAAGTGTGATTGCAAGACCAAATACATCTTTGATTTCTTCG
Source organism: Minisyncoccota bacterium (assembly GCA_031973235.1). Taxonomy (GTDB): domain Bacteria; phylum Patescibacteriota; class Minisyncoccia; order Phycocordibacterales; family UBA9973; genus JAGOQQ01. The sequence goes on from DALYDM010000020.1 coordinate 3,029, forward strand.
TCTGCAGTTTCTGGGAAAATAGTGTGTTCCTTGATACCGATAGTTGCATTTCCGATATTGTCTACAATTTTTCGATCAATACCTCGAAAGTCTTTTGTTCGAGGAAGTGAGATATTGAAAAGCTTTTCAAGGAATGCGTACATTCGTGCTCCACGAAGTGTTACCATGACCCCAACTGGATCTCCTTGTCGAATCTTAAATGATGCCATTGATTGCTTTGCACCCTTAAGTGAAGGCTTTTGACCAGTGATTTTTGTGATGCGATTGATCACAAGATCATTGCGCTTGATATCTCGCTTCATACCAGAACCTGTTCCAACTGACACAACAACTTTCATAAGTTTTGGTGCAGCCATCTTGTTCTTGTATCCGAACTGACCTTTCATCACTTCGTATGCACTTTGTGCTTTTTCTTTTACTGATTTCATAAATTTAGTGATAAGGGATTAGTGAGGAGTGAATAGAATTTGCTTCCTGTTCACTTTTCACTAGCCCCTGTCTATTTATATCTTCGCTCCACTCTTACGAGCTATACGAATCTTCTTTCCGTCTTCGACCTTATATCCAACTCGAGTTCTCTTTCCACCCTTTGGATCAACAATCATTACATTTGAAACATGCATTGGCATTGCAATTTCAATTGTTTGACCTTTTTCACCACGACGCTTTGGCTTTTGGTGTTTTTTGCGCATGTTCAAACCATCAACAATAACTTTGTCGAGATCTCGAAATGTCTTCACGACAGTTCCTTTTTTACCCTTGTCGCGTCCAGTAGTCACTATTACATTGTCTCCTTTTTTGATTTTCATAAATATAGTGGTTAGGATTTAGTGATAAGCGGATGGTTGGTCAAATACCTTACCTTTACCCTTATCACTATTTCCTTTCTTTAAAGTACCTCTGGTGCCAATGAGACGATTTTTTGATAACCCTTCTCTTGAAGCTCACGTGGTATTGGACCGAAAATACGACCTCCTTTTGGATCAAGCTTTCCTTTTTCAAGAATCACTACTGCGTTTTCATCAAAACGAATATATGATCCATCCTTTCGACGAAAAGCTTTCTTTTGTCGGACAACAACTGCTTGGTGTACATCCTTTTTCTTCACTGCCTTACGTGGTTGTGCCACCTTTACAGAGATGATAACCTTATCGCCAAGCTCTGCGTATCGCTTTTTTGAACCTCCAAGAATCTTGAAGACTTTTCCAACGGTACCTCCAGTGTTATCTGCAATTTTTACTACTGTTTCTGTTTGAATCATAAGCCTATTTTACGATGAATGTTTTATCCTTTGACAAAGGACGTGTTTCAACGATTTCGACAGTATCGCCAATCTTGTGTATATTGTTTTCGTCATGTGCCTTGTACTTCTTTGAAATTTTTTGGTACTTCAAGTACTTTGGATTTTTGACATATCGAGTTACCGACACAACAATAGTTTTGTCCATCTTGTCTGACACTACGACACCTTTCAATGTCTTATTCAATTTTGTCTTTTCGTTAGTCATACTATTATTTGTTTCGTGTGTGTAACTCTGTGAGAAGTCGTGCGATTTCTCGTCTTGTTGTACGAGCGAGTCGTACGTTTTTGTTTTTTGAACCAGCGAGACCAAAAGAAAGCTTTTGGATTTGTTCACGCTTTTCATTGAGTGATTTATTGATTTCTTCAATACTCATCTCTTTGATTTTAATAGTCTTCTTTGCCATATAATTTAGTCTCTCTTTATGACTCGTGCCTTAATTGGAAGCTTTGTTCCCGCCTTGCGAAGAGCTTCGCGTGCTATTGCTTCTGTGACACCGTCTACTTCAAAAATGATTCGACCAGGGCGGACTTCAAAACAATACCCTTCTGGATCTCCCTTACCTTTACCCATCGGCACTTCAGCAGCCTTTCGTGTAAATGGTCTGTCAGGGAAAATTCTAATCCAAATTCGTCCTGTTTTTCCAAGTGCTCGAGACATTGCTTTTCGAGCAGCTTCGATTTGGTTTGAAGTCATTCGAGCTGATGTCTCAGCTTTTAATCCATATGAACCGAATGAGAGTGTAATACCACGAGTATCAGGTCGGAGAGCATCCATATCCTTTCTCATAGTATGCCATTTTCGGAATTTTACTTTCTTTGGTAGCAACATAAGCCTTTAATTATTTCTGTGTTGGTTTATCATTGAAGATTTCTCCTCGATAAATCCAAACCTTAATTCCAATATCTCCATACGGAAGGTGTGCCTTCTCGCGTGCGAAGTCGACGTCTGCGCGGAATGTTTGAAGCGGAATACTTCCCTTCTTCGCTTGTTCTGTTCGGGCAATTTCTGCTCCTCCAAGTCTTCCTCCAAGAACAACACGTACTCCTTCAACACCTCGTACTGCCATTACTTTTTCAATAGTAGTCTTAAGTACGCGTCGAAACGGAAGTCGCTTTTCGAGTCCTTCTGCTACAGAATACGCAATGATGTGCGCGTCTGAATCAGGTGAAGTAACTTCGACAATATCAAGTTTCAAATCTTCTGGAACTTTGATTGATCTTTTCTTAAAAAACTTTGTGATGTCTTCTCGAAGCTTTTGTGCGCCTTCACCCTGACGTCCAATAAGCATTCCTGGTCGAGAAGTTCGAATAATAATTCGAGTAGTCTTTGGACTTCGCTCGATATCAAGAGATGATACATAAAATCCTCGGAGTTTCTTTGCGAGATACTCTCGAAGAAGCACATCTCCACGAAGGAGTGATGCGTATTGCTTACCTGTTGCAAACCATCGTGACTTCCAGTCTCGAAGGATAACAAGTCGATGTGAATATGGGTGAACTGTTTTTGACATAAAATTATTCAGTAATTAGATTACGCGTTCTTTGTTGTAACTTTCTTCTTTGCGACCTTCTTTGGTGCCACCTTTGCTGCCTTGACTGTCTTTGAAGCTTTTGCTGAAACTTCTTTCACTCCAAGCTCAATCGCCACATGACTTGTGCGCTTGTTGATTCGGTATGCAGAACCACGTGCTCGTGGCATCATTCGCTTCAACACAATTCCCTTATCAACTCGAACACTCTTCACAACAAGATCATTCTTGTCTACATCAGTAGTATTCATTGCATTTACAACCGCAGACTCAAGAAGCTTGAGTACTGGTGTTGCTGCACGCTTAGGCATAAAACGAAGCTGATCAATTGCATCAACTGCGCGCTTCCCTACAATAGCGTCTCCTACGAGGCGTGTCTTGCGAGGTGATTGTCGATAATTTTTAAGAATTGCTTTCATAATAATAAATTAAGGGATTATTTTTTCTTTTTGTCGTCTCCTGATGCACGTGCAGATTTAGCTGCTGAAATCTCAGCCTCTTTCTTCTTTGCTTCAAGTTCCTTTTGCATCTTACCTCCGTGTCGTACGAATTTTCGAGTAAGTGAAAATTCTCCGAGCTTGTGTCCTACCATATCTTCAGTCACAAGTACTTCAACATGAGTCTTTCCATTGTGTACACCAAAAGTAAATCCGACCATTTCTGGACTAATAGTTGAAGCTCGTGCCCATGTCTTAATAAGACCAGTTTCGAGTGGCTTCTTTCCTTCTATCTTTTTTAGCAAACGTTCGTCCACGTATGGACCTTTTGTAAGTGATCGTGTCATATAGCAAATAAAATAGCCCTTTAGGAGCTAGTTCACATATCTTAGCAAATGGAAATAAGGCTGTCAAATATAT
>DALYDM010000020.1:6817-10776 GCA_031973235.1 Minisyncoccota bacterium
ATTATTGTGATTTTCGATTCTTGCCTGTCTTTCGTCGTGAGACAATAAGATGGTTTGAATATTTCTTTGGAGTTCGAGTTTTGACACCGAATGCTTGTTTACCATGTCGTGTCTTTGGTCCACGTCGTAGACCAATACCTTGTCGCCCTTCACCTCCTCCGTGTGGGTGATCCACTGGGTTCATAGCTGAACCACGAACTGTTGGGCGAATACCCTTCCATCGTGATCGTCCTGCTTTACCCCAATTCATGAGTTTGTATTCCTCGTTTGATACTTCACCAATAGTTGCCCAACATTCTTCAGAAACTTTTCGAATTTCTGTTGAAGGCATTTTGATTTGAGTCTGACCATCGGCATTCGCAACAACTTGAGCGAAAATTCCTGCTGAACGAGCAATTTTTGCTCCTCCTTCTGGCTTAAGTTCAATGTTGTATACAAATGTACCTACTGGAATCATTCGAAGTGGTAGTCGATTTCCTGGCTTTAAAGGTGCTTTTTCTGACACTATAAAGGTATCGCCAACCTTGAGAGACTTCGGAAGAAGTACGTATCGCTTTTCGCCGTCATTATATGCAACAAGTGCAATAAGTCCTGATCGGTTTGGATCATACTCGACTGTTTGAATCTTTGCTGGAATATCAATCTTGTCGTACTTGAAATCAACAAATCTAAATGATCGCTTGTGTCCACCTCCTTTATGAGCAGTAGTGATACGTCCCATATTATTTCGTCCAACTCCGCGCTTAAATCCCTTTGTGAGAGACTTTTCTGGTTTTGAACGAGTAATCATCTTTCGGTATTCAACTACAGAAGTATGTCGTCGTGATGGTGTTGTTGGTTTAAATTTTTTCATAACTTGTATTTAGACGTGAGTCTTCGGTTATTATGCGAATTCAATAGTATCCCCTTTTTTGAGATATACCATTGCTTTCTTTCCTCCCCCTTTAACACCAGCTCGACCTCGTACTGTTACATTCTTTCGCTTAAGAACTACAACGTTTACTTTGATTGGTGATACTTTATAAAGCACTTCGATTGCCTTCTTGACTTCGATCTTTGTTGTTCGTGGGTCAATATCAAATGTGTATACATTGCCCTCGAGTGATCGAGATGACTTTTCTGTAACACGAGGCTTCTTCAAAATTTTTGTTACATCGAGTGCGATGTGTGTGTTGTCTGATTTCTTTGCCATACAATTATTTTGAAGTTAGCTTCTTTCCGATAATGCCGACTGATTCTTCTGGTTTTGCAACTACGAGAAAACGGTAGTTCAACACATCAAGTGGATTGAGGTCTGACACGCGTCCGAGTGTTACATTTCCAAGATTTCTAAAACTCTTTTCTACTGCGTCATCCTTTTCTGGTAGTGCAATAAAAATAGTATTTGCTTTTCGGTATGCGAGTTTTTCGTATCCTGGGATTGTTGCAAGTGTTTTCACTACCTCTCCTGCAAATTTTGTCTTTGCATCAGCAAGTGAAATTCCATCAACAAAAAGAATTTCGCCATGACGATTCTTCTCTGAAAGAACAGTGAAGAGGGCCTTAGTTTTCATTTTTTTGTTAATCTTTTTTGTGTAGTTCTTTTCTGAAAGAGGACCATGAGTTACACCTCCACCAATCCAAATCGGTGAACGTGATGAACCGTGACGTGCTCGTCCTGTCCCTTTTTGTCTCCATGGCTTCTTTCCTCCTCCTCGTACTTCACCGCGAGTTTTTGCATTCGCAGTTCCTGCACGTTGATTTGATTGCATGCCTGTCACCACTTGGTGAACAAGATCAGCGTTCCATGAGAGTCCGAAGACTGACTCGGGGAGTGCAATCTTCCCTGACTCTTTTCCTTTTTGGTTGTATACTTTTGCTTCCATAGTAAATATATTATTTAGTCATGAGAAGAGCCACTGTTCCTCGACGTCCTGGAATAGCTCCTTTTACTAATATTTGGTTTGCTGATGCATCAATATCAAGAATCGTAAGATTTGGTACTGTAATTACATCAGATCCCATTCGTCCTGCCATTCGCATTCCTTTTGGAACACGTGTTCGAAGACCTCCACCAATAGATCCTGGTTCTCGCTCTGAGTGTTTTTGACCGTGAGATCGTGGACCTCCACCGAATCCATGGCGCTTCACTACACCTTGGAAACCTTTACCTTTTGAGATTGAAGTAACTCGCACTACATCTCCTTTTGAAAATGTATCAAGTGTAATTGTATCTCCGCGTCCAAGTGTTGGCGCTTCTTCAAGTCGAATTTCTTGCATGTGACGAAAATGCCCAAGATCTTTCAAATGACCCATTTGTGGCTTCTTCATTCGAGATTCTTTTTGTTCATCAAATGCAACTTGGACTGCGTTGTATCCATCAGTCTCTTGTGTCTTTATCTGAGTGATCACGTTTGGAGTAACTTCAATAATAGTTGCTGCATGTGCAACACCATCTTCGTTGAAGTACTGGATCATATTCTGTTTTTTTCCAAGTATGAATTTCATAATAGTAATAACTAAAGCAATAAGGCTTAAGGCCAAAGCTTGATTAAATTTCTTTTATTAAAGCTTCGGCCTTTGGCCTTACGACTTTAATGGTTGATTAAAGCATTTTAACGTCAATATCTACTCCTGATGGAAGCGAGAGGTTCGTAAGAGCCTCAATAGTCTTCGCACCTGGATTCAAGATGTCAATCACTCGCTTGTGAGTTCTCATCTCAAACTGTTCTCGCGCATTCTTGTAGATGAAAGGCGAACGATTCACAGTATATTTCTTGATTTCTGTTGGGAGTGGGATTGGGCCCATGATCTTCGCATCGTGGCGAGTTGCAGTATCAATGATCTGCTTTACTGATGCATCGAGAATTTTGTTCTCATATGCACGCACACGAATGCGGAGCTTCACGACACCCTCCTCCTTCGAGACTGACTTCTTTTTTGCTTTTGTTGTTTTTTTCTCTGTCGTCATTTTCGAATGTACTAAAGGAATAAGGCGCACACGACTATAGTTACTTAGTGATTTTTGTTACAACTCCAGCTCCTACTGTCTTTCCTCCTTCTCGGATAGCAAAGCGAGTATTATCTTCGAGTGCAACTGGTGCTACGAGCTTCACATTGAGCTTCACTGTATCTCCAGGCATAACCATTTCTTTTCCAGCTTCGAGAGTTACATCTCCTGTAACGTCTGTTGTTCGGATGTAGAATTGTGGCTTGTAACCATTGAAGAATGGAGTGTGTCGTCCACCTTCTTCTTTCTTCAAAATGTACACTTCACATTCAAATTCTGAGTGTGGAGTTACTGAACCTGACTTCGCAAGAACTTGTCCTCGTGTGAGGTCTTCCTTCTTGATTCCTCGGAGAAGAATACCAGCGTTGTCTCCAGCAATACCTTCTTTCAAAGATTTGTTGAACATTTCAACACCTGTAACTGTTGTCTTTACTGTATCTTTAAGACCAACAATTTCGATTTCTTCACCTACTTTTACGATTCCACGTTCAATTTTACCTGTAACCACTGTTCCTCGTCCTTCGATAGAAAAGATGTCTTCGATAGGCATAAGGAAAGGCTTATCAGTGTCTCGAACTGGTTCTGGGAAATATGTATCAACTGCGTTCACAAGATCCATAACTTTCTTTGCCCATTCGTCATCGTTTGATGATGATTCAAGTGCCTTAAGACCTGATCCACGGATAATAGGACAATCCTTGTCGAATCCTTGTTTTCCAAGCAATTCTCGGATTTCTTCTTCCACGAGATCAAGCATGTCTGCATCTTCAACCATGTCACACTTGTTCAAGAATACGATGATCTTTGGAACACCCACTTGCTTTGCAAGGAGAACGTGTTCACGAGTTTGAGGCATAGCTCCGTCTGTAGCTGCCACCACGAGGATAGCACCGTCCATTTGAGCTGCACCAGTAATCATGTTCTTGATGTAGTCAGCGTGTCCTGGAGCATCAATGTGTGCGTAGTGACG
>DALYDM010000021.1:0-9408 GCA_031973235.1 Minisyncoccota bacterium
ATAAATTTATGAATAATAAAACACTAAAAATCTACTGCATATTGTAGATTTTTAACAATTCTTTGATTGATCCTTCCTTGTCTGTTTTCAGTTGTTCTGCAAGACAAGATTCTAAGTGACCTTTTAATAATTCTTTTCGTGCACTGTGTAGTAGACCTATAACGCTATCAATTTGTTGGATAACTTCAGGGCAGTATCTTCCATCGTCGACCATCTCGGGAATCTTTGCCACACTTCCTATTGCCATATTAATAACTTTGCGAGCCTTTGTGTTCGGCTCACCGTGCTTGTGAACATGATGATTGTGTTGTTGTTTGACCATATACCCTATAGTATAGGGTATATGGTTTTGGAAGTCAAGAACAAAAAACACTTCTCGTTTTAGAAGTGTTTTTTGTTCTGAATACTGCTCTCAGCAGGTTTGCAATTAAAGTATAGTTCTACTTGATTAGCTCTATCTTTGAGCTAGCTCATGTTGGCTGCGGGACTTGGACTCGAACCAAGATACTTCGCTTCAGAGGCGAATGTCCTACCATTAGACGATCCCGCAATATATTCTCGAAATATACCACAAATTTAAAAGCCTCGCACAAAGTGCGAAGCTTTTTTAATGTACCAATTCTCAATCTGGATTTGTTCGATTTTTTTCTGCTTCCTCCAACAATTCTGCGTTTGTATATTTCTTTCTTTGAATTACAGAAAAATCGTCTTCAGGATCACCTCCACCACCGGGTCGTATCATGCGCACCCAATCCAATCTATCTGAAAGGATTTGAGTATTCTCAAATGGATTTTCTCTCGTATAGTGAATGATTGAACAGTTTGGAACTCTTTTGCTCGGGTCCAATGAAATGAGAAGATCGTTTGTATCCTTAAGAGACAAGCGTTCGAGTATTATACGAAACGCCCTCATGACATGACCGTGACAGACAATAACCACATCTTTTCCATCGCATTCTCTGGCAAGAGTATCAATCACTACTTTGATTCGATGACAAAGATCTGCAATACTTTCGCCTTGTGGAGGACGGAAGAAAAACGGCTGCTTCTTGTAAAACCTTTTTTGATCTGCATAATCAATATCCCTTTTTGATGGAGTAATCTCATTGAATAATCCACCATCCCGCTCTCTTAAGTTAAAATCCGGCATCCACATTGGATTTGGCAGACTAAGATATGCTGCAGTTTGCAATGCACGAACATTGTTTGAAACGAGCATTCTGTCAAAGTAGATAATCTTGTTCTCTTTGAACCAGAGTCCTGCTTTCTGGGCCTGCTCGATACCCAAGTCGGTCAGAGCATACTGTGATTCATGAAGTCCTAAGAACTCATCATTGAAGAATTGCTCATCTCCTGTTTCTTCAAATTTTTTTACGACTAAGTTTCCTTCAGACTGTCCGTGTCTGACAAGGAAAAGGTTTTTTGGCATTCCCATTTTTTGTTGTTTTGTTTTTTTCAAAATACCATATTTTTTTTGTAATGACAAGAATGTAACAATTTGAACCTCAGTATCAACTACCACAAATACAGAGTAACAAAGTACAAATTGTTGCACTGTTGACAAAATATAAAATATAGATTATAGTACCTAAGTAACTTATTATCTCAACGGTTTTCTTGTGGAATTTCCATTCCCTCTTATGCACTCACGTGCTCTTAAAACTCTCGAGACCAGACTAGTCGCCGTCTTATTATTTTATAGACTAGAGAGTTATAGGAGTGCGTTTTTTTAATGCATACTCTTTTTATTGATATGGAAAATCAACGACGAGGAGGATTCAAAAAATCCTTCCCAAAAAGATCTTTTGGTGGCAACAGTGGCGGTTCACGCCCAGGCATCAAAGGACGGTTCAGCAATTCACGCGGACGATCATCTCGTGCAAATCCTGGAGAACGACTCGACTTTAGTCGATTTATCAACAAAGCAATCATCACAGAAGAAATTGAAAAGTTTGTTCCTGAACACACTTTTAGTGACTTCCTCGTGGATGAGCGTCTCAAAAAGGCAATCGGACACAAAGGATATGTTCTTCCTACTCCGATTCAAGATCGTGCGATTCCGCACATATTGAAAGGTGTGGATGTGGTAGGTATTGCAAATACTGGTACAGGAAAGACAGCGACATTTCTTATCCCACTCATCAACAAAGTACTTCTCAATAAATTTGAAAAGATTATGGTGGTAGTACCGACTCGTGAACTCGCGATTCAAATCAATGACGAACTTCGTGGATTCACACCAACACTTCGAGTATTTTCTGCGTGTTGCGTGGGTGGTATGGGTATCGGCAAACAAATTGCTGATCTCAAATACAATCCAAGTTTTGTGATTGGAACACCAGGACGATTGAAGGACCTCATCGAACGAAAAAAGATTGTTATGAGTGAATTCAACACAATCGTACTTGATGAAGCAGACCGAATGCTTGATATGGGATTCATCAACGACATGAAATTCATCATGAAAATGATGCCCGAAAATCGACATACACTCTTTTTCTCAGCGACATTGTCACGAGAAATTGAAATGCTTATCAATGACTTTCTTCGAAATCCTGTACGCATCTCAGTAAAGACACAAGATACATCGAAAAACGTTGACCAAGATGTAGTACGAGTTCCACACGGACAAGATAAGATTGAAATTCTCCACGACTTACTTAATGACAAAGAATTTAGCAAAGTACTTATCTTCGGACGAACAAAACATGGAGTAGAAGAACTCTCAAAAAGACTTCTTCAAAAAGGATTCAAGGCTGAATCTATTCATGGAAACAAAAACCATTCTCAACGACAAAAAGCACTCAAATCATTCAAAGACAACAATGTGCAAATTTTGGTCGCGACAGATGTGGCAGCACGAGGGCTTGATATCTCAGATATCTCTCACGTGATCAACTATGAACTTCCCGAAACCTACGACGACTATGTTCACCGAATCGGACGAACAGGACGAGGTAGCAAGAAAGGAAAAGCACTCACCTTCATTGGTGGGTCTACTCCAAACAAAAAGTGGAAATAAGAAAAAGCGCGCCCGATTGGGTGCGCTTTTTTGCTCTCTGATATTTCTGATACAATACATCCATGAACACTTTACACAACGGACACACACATTTGACCCCAGAGGAAATAAAAGCAGGATGTATCAACAGAGTCGGAGACGACAAAAGCAAAACACGCATATGTGTAATCAACGAAGAATTCAAACAAGGATTTGATTTCCTTAAAGACAAGAAGCAGTCAGTGACGTTCTTCGGTTCGGCACGATTTGATGAGAACAACAAATACTACATACAAACACGCTCACTTGCACACAAGATTTCCCAAGAACTAAAATTTGCCGTTGTATCTGGTGGAGGCCCAGGTATTATGGAAGCAGCAAACCGTGGAGCATTTGAAGCAGGAGGACAATCTCTCGGGCTCACCATCGAGCTCCCTACTGAGCAAAATGTAAATCCATATGTGACAGATTCAATCCCGTTTTATTTCTTCTTTGCTCGAAAGGTCACTCTTTCATATGCAGCTGAAGGATATATTTTTGCACCAGGTGGATTCGGAACACTAGATGAATTTTTTGAAATTATCACACTTGTCCAAACTGGCAAAATTCCTCATGTGCCAATATTTTGTATTGGAAGTGATTTCTGGAATCCACTACAAGACTTCATAAAGAATGTCTTGCTTGCAAACAAAACAATTGACCAAAAGGATATTGAGATATACAAAATTACTGATGATGAAAATGAAATAATTGAAGCACTTCGTCACGCTCCGCTACGACAAGGATAGATTGAGAAGTATCACGAGAATAATTTATATTTAAAACACAACCTCCATCAAAGATTGTGTTATGTGTATTATCGACACAAACGAAAAGGCCGCTTCCCAAAATCCGGGAAGCGGTGAACACATCAATACTTTACGATGCTAGGCTCATTTTTTTCTCGAGAAGAAGAGCTTTTTTCTTCAAGTGAACAAAATCAGTGAGATTTGCCTTCTCGATCGAGTTCTGAACAGTACGAAATTCAGTATTATTCAAATCCTCAGACAAAGCCCCATTTTCTGAACAAGCCTGACTCCAACGATTTAGTGCAGAATGTGCATAATATGTTTCTACTACATTGCTGAATGTTGCATCAGTAAAAACATGTACACACACAATTCCAATTTTTTTACTGTTGCCTTTGGGCTCGTTAACCCTGACAATTTTCACAACAACCCTTCCGTTTTTCAATCGGATTTTTTCTGCATGACGCTTGCGACTGAAGCTTTGCTGATGTTGTCCGTGCTGTGCACGATTTTCATTTCTTGCTTGCATATTCTTTTTTTTGTTTAATGTACGGATTAAGAATATATCAGTATTTGGCGATTGTGTCAATAAAAAAACACCTGGTATGTAGTACATACCAGGTGGAAATAACTTAATTACGAGGAATTTTCAATGCGATTCTCGACTGAGTATCGTATCGAGGAATCACTCTTAGTTTTCGCTGCAAATTATTCTTCGCCGCCACAACTTGCTCAATCTGCGATTTACCCAACTCAACAGCCGGCAACTCAGGATTGTTAAAACGAAACAAATCCCAATCCTCAACAGTCAGTTGTGACTTTCCCATTAATCTGGATGTTTGTGTCATTTCGTGATTTAAAACATGTACACTCAACGGGTTGAGTGACTCACCACAGACAAGTAAGACAATGTTTTTGGTTGTGTTTCCTTCATTGAAAGAAATACATTCGGCAAACATTTTTTTCATACGATGATATTGTTTTTAAGGTTCAATAATATTATATCATAATTGAGCTTTATGTCAATATAATAAAAAATAAAGTCCATGATACCATTAGCCTCAAGAGATGTTCCGAAGACGCAAGAATAAAATTCCTCATTATGGTCCACAATATAATACGTGGGAGTACTTAGATTCTGCAACTCGAAATCTTCGAAAAGCGCTTTGCGACAGCAAAGGTTGGCTCCTTGCACACACCGCACGTAGAATACGCATTGTGAAATCCCGCACCACTTTATGGTACGGGATTTTTTTATTGACCTTTGTTTTTTAACGAAGCCTTGAGAAATGCAGTAAAAAGCGGATGTGGCTCAAGTGGACGCGCTTTGAATTCAGGATGAAATTGTGACCCCACCATAAATGGATGCACACTCTTTGGAAGTTCGGCTATTTCCATAAGCGTCTTGTCTGGTGAAGTTCCAGAAAAAACCAATCCATTTTCTTCCAATGTGTGCACATATGTATGATTGACTTCATATCGATGACGATGGCGTTCACTCACCTCTTTTGCACCATATGCGAGACGTGCATGTGTTCCATCTTTTAGTACACAAGGGTACGCACCGAGTCGCATTGTTCCACCATATTTTTTGTTTTTGCCGTCGATAATTTCTTTTTGAGACTCCATGACGTCTATCACAAGGTGTGGAGACTTTGGATCCACTTCACGAGTGTGTGCTCCTTTGAGTCCAGCTGCATTTCGAGCAAATTCAATCACAAGAAGTTGCATTCCATAACAAAGTCCAAAATATGGAATTTTGTTTTCTCGTGCATATTTAATCACGTTTAATTTTCCTTCAATTCCTCGTGCACCAAATCCTCCCGGCACAAGTATTCCATCAAACTTTGCGAGTTCTTTCACTTTTTTTGGATCCTTCTCAAAGTCGAGTGCATTAAACCAAGTAAGTACTGGCTTCTTCTTGAGTGCGTACGCAGAATACTTCACTGCTTCGATTACAGAAATATATGCATCTGAAAGTACAAAGTCTCCTGTATCAAAATATTTTCCTATTACCGCAATATGAACTTCGTCTTTAGAATTGTGAACATTTGATACAAATTTTTTCCATTGCAAAAAACGCGCCGAGCCAGGTTTGCCACACTTCACTGAAAGAAGATCGCACATCAAATCTGACAAATGTTCTTTTTCAAAATTGATCGGCACATCATAAATACTTTCAACATCAGGAGCTGAGATAATATGCGCTTGTGGGACATTACAAGAAAATGCGAGTTTTTCTTTCCTCTTCTCATCGAGTGGTCTGTCCGCTCGGGCTACGATAATATCTGGCTGAATTCCAGAAGCATTGAGTGTGCGGACAGCATACTGTGTTGGCTTTGTCTTCATCTCTCCCACTTTTGATGGTACTGGTAAATACGACACCATCACAAAAAGCACGTCCTTTGGATTCTTGATTTTCATCATTCGAGCAGCTTCAAGAAAAAGAATGTTTTGATACTCGCCCACAGTTCCACCAACCTCAATCACAGTCACGTCAGCTTTTGCATCTTCTGTTGCTTTCTTGATTCGAGAAATAATCTCAAGTGGTACATGAGGCACCACTTCTACGCATTTTCCGCCATATTCAAGATTTCTTTCTTTCTCTATTACCGCCTGATACACACGTCCGGTGGTCATGTAGTTTGTACGAGAAAGAGTGGTACCAAGAAATCGCTCGTAGTTTCCCATGTCTTGATCTGTCTCGTCTCCATCATCCAAAACAAAAACCTCACCGTGTTCAGTGGGGTTCATAGTCCCCGCGTCGACATTGACGTAGGGATCTATCTTAAGCGCAGTGACAGTAAGTCCGCGATCCTGAAGGATTTTTCCAAGTGATGAGGCAGTGATTCCTTTTCCAACGCCCGAGATGACGCCTCCAACTACAAAAATAAACTTCGGTCCTGACTTTTGTGTGCTCATGATGATATGTAATGATTATTTCTTTAAATATTTTCTGATTGCAAAAAAACTTGATATTGCTCCCAAGAATATTCCTGAGAAAATAATAATGAGGAGAATCTCTCCAAGATGCGAGAGGTAATAATCAAAAAGATTAAGACCTAAAAATGTAGTCATTTTGTTTCCAAGCCAAAGCGATACAGGATAAAACAATATGAGTGTAATAAGTGATGCAATCACACCACAAATAATACCTTCAATCACGAATGGACCACGAATGTACCGAGGAGACGCACCAACAAGCTTCATGATAGATATTTCTTCTCGAGAAATAAATATTGCAAGACGTACAGTATTGTATGTGATAAGAACAGAAACAAAAGCAAGTATAATTGTAATCAAAAATCCAAGAGTTCTCGCACCATCAATAATAGACGTAAGTCGATCAATGATAACTTTGTTTTGGTTGTAGTTGATCTTCTCGATCAAGTTTTCATTTTGTTTACCAAGAGCACTGTCATCTTCAAAGAATTTTATGATACTTTCATACTGTGATGTCTGACCCGCTTTAATATTGAGTGAGGCACCGAGTGGATTGTCTGAGAGTTCTTCGAGTGCTTGGAGTGTAAGGTAGTCATTTGAGTGACGTTCTTTGAATTTTGCGAGAGCTTCGTCTGCGGATTCGTAGGTAACTTGAGCTACTTCTGGTAAGGCTTCGAGTGAAGTCTTTATTTCAAAAACCTTGTCCTCTGAGGCATCTGTCGTGAAGTACACCGTCACGTCAACCTTGTCTTGAATTTGCGTAAGAGAATAATTGAGTACTGCTTGAAAAAAGAGAAGTCCGGTGAGGACAGAGAGTGTGATAGTGATCACAAGTACTGATGCCCAAGCCACAGTACCGTTTCGGATAAAATTTTTGAGCCCTGATCGTGCGATTCTTTTTAGGTCTGTCCAAAACATATTTATTAACTATAACACACCCAAAAAGTCATATACTTTTGGGTGTGAATAATGCTTAAATGACGTATTTTCCACTGTCGTCATCTCGAGTAATTCGACCTTTTTCGATTGTAATAACACGCTTTCCTATAGAATCAATAACTCCCCTGTTGTGAGTCGTCAAAATAACCGTAGTACCAAGATCGTTAATCTTCTTTAAGATTTGTACTACTTCATATGTGTTGATTGGGTCAAGGTTGCCTGTTGGTTCATCTGCGATGATCACTTCAGGCTGATTGATGATTGCTCGGGCGATAGCGAGACGCTGTCGTTCTCCGCCAGACATCTGATGAGGGAAATTGTGAATTTTGTCCATCAAGTCTACAAGCTCAAGCACATGAGGTACATCAGAAGCGATTTCATCGTCTGGTTTACCTGCGGCTTCCATTGCAAACGCAATATTCTCGTACGCAGTTTTGTTTGGGAGCAATCGAAAATCTTGAAACACTACTCCGATTCGCTTGCGCAATTTTGTAAGTTCTTTATCTGAGAGCTTGTGAATACACTTACCTTCAAAGCACACTTCTCCATCGGTTGGAGATTCTTCTGCCAAGATAAGTTTTATGAGAGTGGTTTTACCTGCACCAGAATGTCCCACGAGCGACACAAACTCACCTTGCTTGATAGAAAGATTCACATCTTCGAGTGAGACAGAACTATTGGGATATACTTTGCTAACTTTATCAAATTGAATCATAAAAAATAGTGATTAGTATCAAGTTGTTAGTAATTGAAAAATCAATACGAAAAGTCATGCAGAAACTAACCTATATAGTATACCAAATTTAAGGTGAGTTCCAAAAACAACCCCCACTTACAGCCCTTTCTCTGCTTCGATAAATTCGTCTATTTCGCCATCTTCAAGAACTGCGTCTACATCACTCGTCTCTACTTCAGTACGATGATCTTTGACCATCTTGTATGGATGAAGTACATATGAACGAATTTGATTTCCCCATTCGATTTCAGTCGTCTTTGAAATATAGAGGCCTTTTTCATTTGCGACACGTTCGTCTTCTTGTCTTTTGAATAATTTACCCTTCAGGAGCATGAGTGCCTTTTCACGATTTGCCTCTTGCGAACGTTCACCATCTGCATGCACCGCAAGTCCTGTCGGAACATGCACCATGCGCACTGCAGTCTCACGCTTGTTTACATTTTGTCCACCAGGTCCACCTGAGCGAGCAAAATCAATCTTGATATCTTTTTCATCAATCACGACATCATTGTCTTTTGGAAGTTTCGGTATCACCTCCACCATTGAGAAAGAAGTATGGCGAAGTTGTTTTGCATTAAATGGCGAAATACGTACAAGTCGATGCACACCAGATTCATTCTTGAGTGTGCCATATGCGCCCTTGCCGCTTATTTCAAAAGTGATATTTCTATATCCACCATGATCATTTTTGTTTTCATGGAGAAAAGAAATTTGCCAGCCTTTTTTTGAAATGTATTTCATATACATCTCAAGAAGCATTCGAGAAAAATCTTCCGAATCATCTCCGCCTGCACCAGAAAAGATTGTGATGACCGCATCACCTTTGTCGTATTTTCCGAGACCTTCTAGCTTGTCTTTCAATTCTTGGATTTCCTTAATCACCGCCTGTGCCTTGTGCTTGTCTGACCAAAAATCCACTTCTGACATACTGGCTTCAAGTTTCTGAATTTGTTCTGCCAATCTTTGCTTTTCGTTTGTATCCATGACACCAGTATATCAAA
>DALYDM010000022.1:0-6053 GCA_031973235.1 Minisyncoccota bacterium
ACCGTAAACCGACACAGGTAGTCAGGTCGAGTAGACCAAGGCGAACGAGTGAGAGGTCCCCAAGGAACTCGGCAAAAAAGCAGCCGTAACTTTGGGATAAGGCTTGCCGCGCACATCACACAGAATGTGATGTGAAGATAAAAGTAAAAAGCTCAAAGCTAAAAGAAGAGAAATGCATTTTGTATTTCCTTTCAACTTTAGACTTTAATCTTTCAACTTATAGACATCGCGCCCTGCGTGATGTGCGTGGCCGCAGCGAAAGTATTCCTGGCAACTGTTTATCAAAAACACAGCTCCCTGCGAACTCGCAAGAGGATGTATAGGGGGTGACACCTGACCAATGCCAGAAGGTCAAATATCGGTGGTGATTGTCGCAAGACATGAGCTGACTGATATAAGCCCTGGTGAATGTCGGCCGTAACTATAACGGTCCTAAGGTTCACTACATTTCATTGAAGTGTAGTGAAGGACTGGGACCGTCATAGAAAAAGATAAACAATTGATCAAAAGTGTGATGAAGTTATACCAAACAAAAAGCTACCTTGTTGTGCAGTAATGCATAGCAAGTCCAAATATGGCTATCGAGAGACCAGCGCCATACATCCTAATTTCTTTTTTGAAATGGATGAAGATAGAGTCCTTCTTTTAGGTACAGAAGAGCGAAGTACCTTGTCGGGTAAGTTCCGACGCGCACGAATGGTGTAATGACTGGGAAACTGTCTCGGGGACCTGCTCGGTGAAAATACAATACCGGTGAAGATGCCGGTTACCTGCAGTTAGACGAAAAGACCCTAGAAGCTTTACTACATCTTGATATTGAGTATGTTTATTAAATGCGTAGCATAGGTGGGAGAGGTTATGTGCATCATCTCGGTGATGTAATACTCGTCAGTGAAATACCACTCTTTTAATGGGCATATTCTAATCTCTACGGCAAAAACGGAGAGAGACAGTTTCTGGAAGGTAGTTTTACTGGGGCGGTACCCTCCTAAAAAGTAACGGAGGGGTTTATTAAGGTCAGCTAGGCGCGAATGGAAACCGTGCCGATAGTGTAAGGGCACAAGCTGGCTTGACTGTAAGAGGTACATCTCGAGCAGGTGCGAAAGCAGAACCTAGTGAACCGATGGTACGCATTAGATGCGGCCGAAGATTAACGGATAGAAGCTACTCCGGGGATAACAGGCTAGTTCCGCCTAAGAGTTCATATCGACGGCGGAGTTCGGCACCTCGATGTCGGCTCACCTTATCCTGGTGGTGGAGAAGCTACCAAGGGTATGGCTGTTCGCCATTTAAAAAGGTACGCGAGCTGGGTTCAAACCGTGAGGAAGTTGAGATAAGAAGTAAATTTATTTACATTTTGTTTTGACTGACTCACAGTTTGAATCCGTTGAGGGAAGTATTTGTAAAAATACTTATGTTTACAGAGACAAGACCATGAATGTACAGTGTGTACATTTCACGGCGGCCCCACACTAGTAATAGTGAGGGGAGAAGTTGACTTATATCGGTAAAATCCGAATCGCAGATTGTCGCGGATAAAACGCGGATAATCGCTGATGGACAATACCGAGGGAAGAGTGGAAGAAGAGTGTCACATTGGCCGAGAGTACTCGGCATAAGTGTTCGCTACGCTCCCTTACCCGTAGAGACTGAATGTCAAACATCTTGAAAGAGATGAAGTTACAGTCCAATCCTCGTAGTAATACGAGAAAAACATACTCATATCTCTTCGTCGATATATGAGTATGGCCCCACGTCGCTTTTTCAAAAAGCTATGCGGGGCAAGTAGGTGCGTGAGACAGGTTGGTCTCCTATCTACTGCAGGCGTTGATTCTTGAGAAGATTTGCCCCTAGTACGAGAGGACCGGGGTGAACTGACCTCTGGTGTACCTGCTGTTTTGCCAAAAGCAATGCAGGGTAGCTATGTCGGGAATGGATAACCTCTGAAAGCATCTAAGAGGGAAGCCAGCTTCAAGATTAGGAATCGTTTAAGAAGCGTGAGAGATGATCACGTTGATAGGCGCTAGGTGTACGTACAGTAATGTACTCAGCCGAGGCGTACTAATGTTTCGATTCCTATTAGGAACTTTGAAAATCACTATTATGACAACAACTATTTAAGCATTCAAGTATAAATAGTACATTTTGCAAAATCACAAAAACATATTCGGGTACCCTTGTATTTGGTGAGGATGAATCGATGGAATGGAAAACAATGTGGAAACGTTGCCGTTCAGAGAGATCATTTGAGGCATAGAGGCTTCATGCATCTATACAAACCAAGGAGTAGGGCATAGTTCTTTGAAGATGTAACAAAATTCATCTTTTTAATTATGCTATAGGCGTGCTGAGATACATGCCCCCGGATTTCAGGTCTCGTAGCTCAGTCTGATAGAGCGTAGTACCAGTGCCAGGAGCTGGTTCTGAGGTCACGGGTTTGAATCCCGTCGAGATCACGAATGTGTAGGAGAAATGTGTGGAACGGGGAACGGATTATAGTATCCCCTTTATACTTGAGTGCTTAAATGATGAACTAAACAATCACTAAATCGAACATTTAGTGTTGGTGATCTATCGTAAGGGAAACACCTCTTTCCATTCCGAACAGAGAAGTTAAGCCTTACTGAGCCGATGATAGTCTTCGGGCAAAAGTAGGTTGTCGCCAACACCAAGTGTTCGATTTTTTTGTTTGTATCGCAGATTGTCACCGATAATCCACAGATACACACAGATACAACTTCAACAATTTTTATGCTGAATTAAAAAACCCTAGTACTATTAGTGCTAGGGTTTTTTAATGTTATAATTTAAATAAGTTTGTAGTTGTTAGTTTCTAGTATCTAGGAAATGCATTTTGTATTTTCTACTTACTACTTTCTACTTACTACTAACTACTCTTATGACTTGGGCAGGCAAAAGACAATTCATGTATCTTTCACTCGTACTCCTTATTATTTTTGGAGTTCTTTTTGCGATTATTTATCCAAAAATCTCAGTACCTGCTACATGTACAGATGGCAAAAAAAATGGATCTGAGTTGGGAGTAGATTGCGGTGGAACATGTTCATTGATGTGTGCGTCCGAGACAAGAGAGCTCATAGTTGTTTGGGCGCGGGCATTTGAAGTAGCACCTGGCGTGTATCATGTTGCTTCTTACATCGAAAATCAAAATGTGGACGCAGCGGTAAAAAGTGTTCCATATCAATTTAAATTATATGATGAAAAAAATGTTGTGATCACGTCTCGAGAGGGAGTGGCATCAATATTGCCAAATGGACATACAGTTATTTTTGAAGAAGCACTTTCAACTGGCGGAAACAGAATACCAAAAATCACACGTTTTGAATTTACAAAAAAGCCAATTTTTTGGAAAACTTCACCAGCATACAAAGAAGCTCGTGTTGTCGAAAAAGATAAGGGTTTTGGATCACTTGAGACCGTACCCAAGGCATACGCCACACTTCGCAATGAATCATTTATTGATGTTGGAAGATTTCAAGTGATGGCTGTTTTATATGATCAGTTTGATAATGCAGTTGGTGTTTCTAAGACAATTGTAGATGGCCTCCCAAAGCAAACTGAAACAAAAGTATATTTTTCTTGGCTGACGCCATTTGAGAAAAGTGTGCAAACACTCGAAATAGTTCCAATAATTGACCCATTTACCCTCGGAGAAAAACTGTACTAAAACCAATGCCGTTATTTTTAAGAAAAATTCAAAGTGGAGCATCTTCGGGTATGGACTGGCTTTTGGTGAGTGCCATAATACCTTTAGTGGGGTCAGGACTTATAACAATGAAGTCTTTTGTTGGTGACGGTGCATATTTTGAAAAGCAATTACTCTGGATCGGAATTTCATTTACAATTTTCTTTTTATTATCCACTGTTGATTTTAGATTTTTAAGAAGGACTGATGTACTTGTGACGCTCTTTCTGAGCTTTATGGGAATACTTCTTATTTTGTTTGTGCTTGGAAATACAGTGAAAGGTGCTCAAAGTTGGTTTTCATTTGGAGGGTTCGCGTTCCAGCCATCAGACATGACTAAGCTTGTCGTGATACTTGTGCTCGCAAAATATTTTTCAAGACGTCACGTAGAAATTGCTCATGTGAAGCATTTGTTTGTGTCAGCACTGTATGCGTTCGTGCCATTTTTCTTAGTGTTTTTACAACCGGATTTTGGATCAGCAATGATTATTTTTTTTATTTGGCTTGGTATGACACTCGTTTCAGGTATCTCAAAAAAACATCTAGCGATTGTGTTTGGTCTCGGACTGGTTACATTTGTGTCGCTTTGGATTTTTGTATTCCAACCATATCAAAAGGCTCGTATTTCAAACTTCCTTAATCCTTACGCAGATATTCGAGGAACTGGATACAATGCCTACCAATCTACAATTGCGGTTGGTTCCGGGCAGTTTTTGGGCAAAGGGGTAGGGTATGGCACACAATCTCGACTACAGTTTTTGCCAGAATATGAGACAGACTTCATATTTGCCGCCTTCGCAGAGGAGTGGGGTTTTGTGGGTGTAATGCTTTTGTTTGTGTGTTATGGAATCGTAATTTGGAGAGTTCTTGCAACAGCGTTGCTCGGAGTGACAAATTTCGAAATGCTTTTTGGTATGGGAGTTGCGATTTATTTGATGAGCCATTTTATTATTAATGTGGGGATGAATATCGGTGTGATGCCGGTGACGGGAATCACGTTACCATTTCTTAGTTACGGAGGTTCACACTTGCTCACCACATTTACTGCACTTGGAATATTGATGGGCATGCGACAATATAGACTTTCGACACACAGAGATAGTATGAAAAACGAGTTTCTGGGAATTTAGTTTGTTTTTAAGAGTTTTCAATCTACACTATATATATGGACGCATTACTTTTCTTTCCAACAATTCAATTTGAATCAGTTTTTTTGCAATCATCTGTCATTTGGCTTGCGACAGGATTTGGTACGCTCGTAGTAATACTCGCAGTCTTTTTTGTGCTCTTTCATAACGATACATATGCTCACAAAGAGAATCCAATCATGATGGCAAAAGCAAAATTATTTGAGCTTGTCACCGTGTTTGGATCAGTTTTTATGTCATGGGCACTGGTTGTGATTTTGAAATGGCTAGTATCTTCACCCAGACCTTTTTTATATTTTGATGCCATCAACCCACTTTTTTATTATGGCGGTTATGACTCATTTCCTTCTGGACATGCGACATTTTTTTCTGCACTTGCGACTGCGCTGTGGTTTTATCATCCACGGATGGGTACAGTCTATTTTATAATTGCTCTTGTTATTGGTTTTGCCCGAGTGGTATCCGGAGTCCATTTTCCAATCGATATTGTGGGTGGATTTGCACTTGGAATACTGACTACATACGCGATTCACCATGCTCTTAAAGTTGCAAAGCTTGTCAATAAGTAACGGCTTGCCGATAGTGTAAAATAAGCATACAATAGCCATATTATTGGGTAATTTTCGGTAATGTATGTTAAAAAAACGGATAACGGCATTGATACTTTTGATTCTCGGCGCACTCGCCGGTTATTTTGTGTATGCATCAGAAATTATTTCTACTTCTGATTCTTGGATACAAACAAAGAAATTTCGACTAGGACTTGATCTTTCGGGCGGAACACACTTGGTGTACCGTGCTGATGTTTCTCTTGTTGAGAAAGGAGAGGTTGAAAATTCTATGAACGCACTTCGTGATATTGTCGAACGACGAGTAAATCTTTTTGGAGTTTCTGAGCCAAATGTACAAATCCAAAAAGGGGGCGCTCTTGCGACGGATGACCAACGGCTTATTGTAGATTTGCCTGGAGTGACCGATGTATCAAAAGCTGTGGAGATGATTGGACAGACACCACTTTTGGAATTTAAGACTGAAAGAGCAGAAGGGAAAGAAAGAGATGAGCTGATTAAGAAATATAATGAAGCAGTAGAAAAGGTGCAAAAAGGTGAAGTCGTAAATGATGTCATCGATGATCCATACTACGTTGATTCTCCATTGACTGGACGATATCTCAAAAAAGCACGACTTGAATTTGACCC
>DALYDM010000022.1:6153-9153 GCA_031973235.1 Minisyncoccota bacterium
ATTGCAGTTGATGCCAATGTCCTTATTTTTGAAAGAATCAAAGAGGAGATGAAAAAGGGAAGTCTTGTCAGTGTTGCAATCCAAAAGGGCTTCGACAAAGCATGGTCATCTATTCGTGATTCAAATATCTCAAGTCTCCTCACTGCAACAATCTTGTTTTGGTTTGGAACTCCTTTGATTCAGGGATTTGCCTTGATGCTTGGAATGGGAGTGCTTGTCTCGCTATTTTCAGCGATCATGATAACTCGAATTTTCTTGTTTGCTCTCGATGTTTCAGACACGTCAAAAGCCGTGAAGTTTCTCTTTAGTTCAGGATTTTCAAAATAATTTTGATTTTCTATCTACACTACTACCTACTTACTACTATCTACTAACTAACATATATGTTTATAATTCGAAACAGAAAAATATTTTTAGGAATTTCCGCATTGTTTGTAATTGCATCAATCGTGGTGCTTTCTGTCTTTGGTTTGAAGCCAGGAATTGAGTTTAAAGGTGGAGCACTAGCAGAAGTGGTGTATCCTGACACTCGACCTGAACAAGCAAAAATCGAGGAATTAATTAAGAAAAGTTCAATCAAATCAGCACTCATTCAGCCAACAGGAACTGATGGATATATCATCAAGACACATTCACTGACTGAGTCAGAACGAAAAGAATTGCTCAGTGTACTTTCTCTCGGAGGTACTTTGAAGGTTGAGGAAAAAAACTTTACCACAATTGGGCCTTCTGTCGGAAAAGAGCTTGCTCGAAAATCTGTCGTCTCGATTGTACTTGTGATTTTGGTGATTGTTGCGTTTATCGCATACGCATTTAGAAAGGTGTCTGAACCTGTTTCGTCTTGGAAGTATGGAGTAATAGCGATGGTGGCATTGGTGCATGACGTATTGATTTCGGCTGGAGTTTTTGCACTCGTGACACATTTTGCAGGAGTTGAGATGGACACACTTTTTGTCGTCGCACTCCTTACCGTACTAGGACTTTCCATTTCAGATACAATTGTGGTGTTTGATAGAATTCGAGAAAATCTTGGATTTAATAGTGAAAATAAAATCAATGAAGAATTTGAGCACACAGTTGGAAAAAGTATCTCTCAAACATTTACGCGATCTATCAATACGTCGCTTACAGTAATATTGGTACTTCTCGCACTGCTTATCTTTGGACCAGAGACTACTAAGTATTTTGCACTTGTACTCACTGTGGGAATGTTTTTTGGAACATATTCAAGTATATTCCTCGCATCGCCTTTGCTTGTAACGATTGAAGGAGATAAGAAAGAAAAATAATTTTAGAGAATAGGGTAACAAAAGGGAATATAAAAACAGGGTGACGGCTACGCCGTCACCCTGTTTCTCTTTCTAGTCATGGAAAGAGAAGTTGCTTTCTGATAAGAACATTTTTACTCGTTGGTACTTATAATATAGGTATCCGTATTTTTTCAATTTTTGGGCACGATCTATTCGTCTAATGCCATATTCAGGAAACGGTCTGATTTCCCACAATGTAATTCTCTGCTGTAATGAAGGTACTGCATCGTAGTTCGGACGTATTGTTTTTGCAGCAGCATATCTTCTCAGTCCACTGTAAGATTCGCAATACTCGCACAGGCCTTGCATCACTCTTGTTTTAGTATGCATATACCTATACAAAATTACTGCTATGTACTTCATTCCAAACTGCACAACAAGAGCCATGGCAATCACGCATTGAAGTAGTGATGTCACGTGTGCATATACATTTAGAAAGCCTAATTCCTGTCCATCGTAGTGTATATACACTTGTTGACCACCGATTACAAGAAGGGCAGTCACTAGAGCCACTGTCGTCCAGTAAGAGTATTTGGACCTCACCATGCTTTGGATCTCATCATCCATTGTGATGTGGACCAAAAGAAAGGTGGTGGTTATTATGGCCACAACTATTGAAGTTTTGTGGTCACCTTGCAAATAGTTCAATAAGTATAAGCTTATGATAATGTGTCCAATAAGCCAGACGTGCTCTCGGTTGATTTTTTTCATGCTTTAGTTTTTAAGGTTCGTAGTAGCTACTTTATATCTAAGTTGGACATTTGTCAAATAAAAAAAGTGTGGCATTTTAATGCCACACTAATGTTAAAAATGATTCTAAAGACGAACATTTTCTTTGTACGTATTCCAAATAATATTTCCATCAGATTCAAAGACATCATTTCTGTGTACTTTTATAAAAGCAAAAAACAACAGAAGCTCTTTGTCGAAAATAGTTGCCCAGTACTCTCCAGCTGGGAGGTCCTTTTGATTTTTGTACAATTCCCAAAATTTCTCTTGAGCAACTTTTGGTGTAATTACATCCTTGTCGAGAAGGGCACTTTTTAAGATTTCAATCTCTGATTTGAGTTTATCAAGCACATTTCTTGCTTTGATTTTTTCAAGTACAATGAGTTTGTGTTCATTTTCCATTTCGTGTGTTTTTACAAATATTAGAACAAAAATAGTATTATGTCAAGTGTACTTCGATAATTGTGTGATATAATTTTAGTGTATTAATTAATTACAAAAACTATGATGATATTTTATATAATTATTGGTGTGGTGATTTTGTGGGCAATTGTTTCTTATAATGGTTTTGTTGGTGCTATCAATCGGACAAAAGAAGCGTGGGCAGATATTGATGTTCAGCTCAAGCGTCGTTATGATTTGATTCCAAATCTCGTGAATACTGTCAAAGGATATGCCACTCACGAATCTTCAGCATTTGAAAAAGTGACAGAAGCTCGATCACGTGCTATGCAGGCAGGCAACAATCCGCACGACAAAGGTGAAGCAGAAAATATGCTTTCTGGAACCTTGAAATCTCTTTTTGCTATTTCTGAAGCGTACCCAGACTTGAAAGCAAACACAAACTTCCTCGAACTTCAGCGTGAACTTTCTGACACTGAAAACAAAATTCAATCAGCTCGACGTTTTTACAATGGAAATGCGCGAGATTTGAATACTCGTGTAGAAGTATTTCCTGGAA
>DALYDM010000023.1:0-9065 GCA_031973235.1 Minisyncoccota bacterium
TAGATTTTATTTCACCTTTTATTACTGATGATGCAACATCAGAAAGAGCAACTTCTGTAACAACCTTTTTCTCTTGAGCAACAAGTGTATACAGTGCAGTGAGTGCCATAAAAAACAAAATGATAGCAACCATTTGCGTTCCCATTTTTGGTGGGTTCTTTTTTGATTTTTTTGGTATTTTTATATTAGTTTCCATGTAGGCGCATTATACACAAATTCGTTAATAATAAAAAATACCTGAAATCAATCTCAGGTATTTATAGGTCACTTAATCGTTCTTCCGCACGACAAGCACATTACTCTTACGTGTCCCCAGCCAGCAATATAAAACTGTGGTGAATGTATATGCTTAATCTCATTTAATTCAATTGTCATTTTTTGATGACTTAAAATTTTACAATCAAACATCATTTTAGTAAAAGTGATCGTGTCAATCATTGTACTCTTACCACAATAAAAGAGCATTAAATTTCTTTCAACAGTCTCACCGGATATCGAGAATGTTTTTCCTTTTCGAATTATCATTCCTGGATACGTATTTGTTAAACCAGAATAACCTGAATCATAATTGACCTCTTTTAAGTCAATGTCTTCTTGTGCAATGAAGTGTAGTTTTTTCATTTTTTTAATTATTTAGATTTAGAATGAGCAAACCAGCTTTTAAAAAGCTGGTTTAAAAGGAGAAATATTTTTTTCACATCAAAAATCAGCTTTTTAAAGACAAAGCTGTTGATGCCACTCGTTTTGATTTGAGCGTATTAAAAAATTCATATGTAAATATAGTACTTTTTTTAAATTTTATGTCAATCCGCAGTCATGATAGAATCATTTATATGGCGACATTTGCGATAAACAAAAAAGCACATTTTGACTACGAAATTCTCGAAACCTTTGAAGCAGGCATCGAGCTACTTGGTATTGAAGTCAAATCTATTCGTGCAGGTCGTGCACAACTTCTCGGGAGTTTTGTGATTATTCGTGGAAGTGAAGCATACATCACCGGACTTACTATTCCACCATTTCAAGCAAACAACACACCACTTTCATACATCGAAGACCGCACGAGAAAAATTCTTTTGAACAAAAAACAGATTACAAGTATCGAGGAATCACTCAAAAACAAAGGTTTGACACTTATCGCTATTTCATTGTACAATAAAGGTCCAAAGATCAAGATAGAAATTGGTCTTGCAAAAGGAAAGAAGAAATTCGACAAGCGCGAAACAATCAAAAAACGCGACACAGATCGAGAACTTCGAAGAACTTTGAAAACAGGAAAATAATGGGGATGCCAGGCATCGACAATAGTCTACTTCTCTCATGTGCATGTCGAGCACGTACGTATAGCTCGTAAATCATCGTACATTTTTCTAAATGGAAAAACATTTAGTTCAGTAAAGTCACCTTACGCAAGTAAGTTTGGTTTTGCTCCAGCATTCGCTTAATAGCGTAGCTGGTGTCACTCGTCACGACATCCGATAGTGATTGAGGGGCAATATTTTATCGGGTTACGAAATGTGAATGTTCGACACATTTTCGACAATCATTGAACTCGATTCATATTTATCTTGCGAGTTTCCAAGAATATGAATTTAAATCATTGAAACACGACACACATGTAGAAACATTTGAGAAACACTCTTGCACGGGGGTTCGAATCCCCCCATCTCCACAAAATAAAAAACACCTGCGGGTGTTTTTTATTTTGTGGAGATGGGGTAAAGTACCTGCGAACTTTTAATAATATTTTAAAACTATTGACAAAACACCATATATCGTGCTATAATTTGATAAACCTTAATACGAAAAAAAATGATAGCAATTGCATTAGTACTCGGGATTACTTCCTTTTTCCTTACCTACTTTCTTGTTCACGAGATAAGAAAAAACAAAAAAATGGAAAAGGAAAATGATGGCTTACGCCATCTTGCGCTGCACAGAGAAACCAATCTAAACACGCTCATCGAGAGCGGGCTGCCTACTGAAACCATCGCCAACATTCTGGCACACCGAATTCAATTTATGATTGAAAGCAATGCTTCGATTAAATCAGTACTCGATTTATGCGACGAACTTTTTATCACAAACCAAGTAGTAATCCCTGTTGGTGCACAGTCAAATATCGACAAGGTACGTGCAAAAATTCAACAAATCGTTTCAGAAAGATTCGATCGCGAAAAACTTCAAGATTGGGTCAATTCAAGCAAGCTGAATGAAAAACAACTAAAAAGAATTGACGCCTCTTTTTTCAGAAGTATTACAAAATCAATGATTGTATGGAGCCCTCTTGATAATTAAAGTGCTTCATATTATTCCGCCTCGCTTCAACGCGAGGTGTTTTTTTATTTCTCACTTTCTTCAATTTTATACTCCCCCACCCTTGTTCTCTTGATATGATACGCAAGTCCACCATATCCAAGACTTCGCGCGAGTTTTTGGGCAACGACGCGCATGTATGCACCACTCCCACACTTGATTCGTAGCGTTATCATACACACATTATTCTCACCATATTCTTCAATCGTACTTTCCCATTTTCGTACTATCGCTTCTTGTCTGAAATCTCCTTCAACCATTTCAATTCTACTTTTTATTTCATCGAGTAATTCACTTAGTGTGAAATTTTTTTTTGAAAGTAATTCAATCGTATCGATCACCACGGTGTGAAGCGGAATATCTTTTGCCAAAAGTGGCGCATTTCGTGCCCATTCAAAAAGCGGTTTGCCATTTACAGGTTTTGAAGAAAAAATTGGATATGGTTCTTCATGCGTGCCAACAAGAGCGGCACATTTCTCTGCTATCAATGAATTTTCAATGTCACCAACATCAGAAACCTCTTCGACGATTCCAAGTACATCGCCAGTATCAGTAGAAACACCAACAAGTACCGAAATTTCATACTCTTTATCCACCGACAAATATTCATCTTTCTTTTTCGTCATCTCGCCCGAGAGCACCAAAAGCACTCCTTCTGCCATTGGATCTAATCTTCCAGCGTAGGTCATTGGTGTATTTTTGTATTCTGGGAATTCTTCCTGAAATCGCTTAATTCGCGAAAGTGGAGTCTCGCCCTCCCTTTTATATAGATTGTGAATTCCCTCGTTCATACCTCAAATCTATCACAAAATACAGGCTTTTTTGTGTTTTTTCAGTGGGTTTCCAAAATGTCCATTACTGTTGACTTTCATGCTTAAATTCGCTATTATAAAAGCCAAGGTAATCGTGTCTCACGATTTTTTAATTTACGTTGAAGGAACGAATAAACAACCAAATACGCGCCCTACAGCTTCGCATTATTGACGATGAAGGAAACAATCTCGGGGTATTATCTCGAGAAGAGGCTCTTTCTCTTGCACAGGCAAAAGGTCTTGATCTTATTGAGATTTCGGCAACCACAAATCCACCAATCGCAAAGATTATGGACTTTGGAAAGTACCAATATCTTGAAAATAAGAAACAAAAGAAAGCCAAAGCAGGAGCAAAGACAACAGAAACAAAGTCAATACAAATCAAAATTGCCACTGGCGATCATGATCTTGAACTCAAAGCAAAAAAGGCATCTGAATGGTTGAAAGAAGGTCACAGAATCAAAGTTGAACTCTTCCTTGCAGGTAGAGCAAAATACATGAAAGAAGACTTCCTAAAAGAACGTCTCGATCGCGTACTTCACCTTATAACTGAGCATTACAAGATTTCCGAGCCTGTCAAAAAAAGTCCGAAAGGTCTTATGGTGACAATCGAGAAAGAAAGTAAAAAATAATTAAGAGACACAAACAAGAAAGTTAACGATCAAATTTATGAGTATCAAAACCAACAAATCATATTCAAAACGCTTGAAGGTTACAAAGACTGGTAAGCTCAAGGCTCGAAAGCCAGGATTCAACCACTTCAATGCAAAACAATCTCGAGCGACACAACTCGGTGGACGAGTAGCAACAGATTTCACTATTAAGCCAAAGGCAAAAAGCCGAATGCTTCCTGGTGTAAAATAACCAACTTATTATCAATCACTTTATAGACTAGTATTATGACACGAGTAAAACGAGGCGTTACCGCTCTCAAGCGACGCCGAAACATTCTAAAAAGAGTAAAAGGATTCCGTTTTGGACGAGGAACAAAGGAAATCGAAGCAAAGACTGCACTCCTCCACGCGGGAACACATGCATTTGCTCACCGACGAGATAAAAAATCTGATCGACGACGACTATGGCAAGTGAAGATCAATGCAGCACTTCGCCCACTTGGATACTCATACTCAAAATTCATTGGAGCACTCACAAAGAAATCAATCGGTGTTGATCGAAAAATTCTTGCTGATATGGCAGAACACAA
Source organism: Minisyncoccota bacterium (assembly GCA_031973235.1). Taxonomy (GTDB): domain Bacteria; phylum Patescibacteriota; class Minisyncoccia; order Phycocordibacterales; family UBA9973; genus JAGOQQ01. The sequence continues at coordinate 4,333 of DALYDM010000023.1, forward strand.
CCCTTCATCATTCGAGCGAGTTGTAAAATCTCTCTAATAATAAAACCCTCTTGTGAGGGTTTTATTATTTATTATTCTCTAGAGTTTTATATTCGTTTACCTTATCTTTCAATACAAGAGCAATGACTTTTTCAACGAGTTTTTTTGGATCAGAATCAAACACGATCTTATCATTTGGCCGATGTCCACGTGAAAGTATGTCCTTGATTGTCTCGTCCATATCCCAGCTTCCCTCAAGAACTCCAATCGGCTTTCCATCTTCAAATGCAATAGTAAACTCATGAATTGTTCCAATTCTTCCACATCCCACCAATAATGCATCACACGATCGAGTAAACAACAAATCTCTTCCAGGGAAACCAAACCCTGTATATACAATCAAATCCATATAATCAAGAGGTAATCGATATACATCAACATGTTCACGCTCACTTGCTGCCGGCGAGAGTCCAATTGAAATCCCTCGCTCTTCTTTTGTACCCATCGCTGACCACAGCGGAAATCCTGTGGTAGCACCAGTAACGAGAATACCGCCTTGTCGTACAATCTCGCGACCAAGCTCTTTTGCCTTAGCAAGTGCATCAATACCACAATGTCCAGTTTCTGCAGCACCTGATACACCGAGTTTTAATTTTAGATGATTGTGTTTTATATTTTCTTCCATACGTATTAGCATTCTAAATCTACTACCTGACCCTGTTCTGGTGCATATGCTTCAACTCCAAGATAATCTCGAAGTCTCTGTGCAAGAAATAATGATGATTTTGGCTCACCCATTGCAACATAGACTCGCTTTACCTTATCTGCCATTTTTTCAACAAACTCAATGAGGTGATCAGAGTCTTTGTGACCCGAGTATCCACTAATTTTCTCAATTCGGGCTTTTATGGAAATCATTTCACCGTTTATCCTAACCTCTTTTTCACCATCCTCAATAAGCCTACCCAACGTTCCGACCGACTGATATCCAATAAGAAGCAAGGTGCTATCTGGATCAGGTAAGTAGTGTTTTTCGTGATGTATTATTCTTCCACCGTTTGACATCCCTGACCCTGCGATAATTATTTTAGGATTTGGTTCGCTAAATATTCGTTTTGATTCTTCTGTTTCAGCGGTCACATGAAGACCATCAAACTTGAAAATGTCGTCCCCACCTTCGATACGTTTTTGAGCACTTTCATTAAAATATTTTGTGTAATTTCTGTACACCTTTGTGAGCTCGATAGCCAGTGGTGAATCAAAATACACAGGCATAAATGGTATGCGTTTATCTTCAACAAAATCATTTATTTCATACAATAATTCCTGACTTCGTTCGAGTGAAAATGTAGGAATTACGAGTGCACCTTTGCGATTGAAATTGTCTTCGATTACTTGTTCAAGACGTTTTTTTCTTTCGTCACGTGATTCATGATTTCTATCTCCATATACTGATTCCATAATCAAATAATCAACATCAACAAGTTCCTCAGTGTCACGTAAAAGTGGAGATGGGGAATTTCCCAAATCTCCAGTAAACACAATTTTCTTTTCATTATATAAAATCTCAAGCATTGCAGACCCAAGAATATGACCTGAGTCTTTAAACGTCATTTGAAAACCGTGATCAATGTTGATTTTTTGATGATATGGCACACCCTCCCATAGGTGCATGATGTCCTTTACCTTTTTTTCATCATAAATAGAATCTAGTCCATGATCTTTATCTTTTGAAAGAATTGCACACGTATCAAGAAGCATAGGAAGAACAATATCTTTTGTCGCGTCTGTAGAAATAATCTTTCCTCGAAATCCATCATGGTAAAGTTTTGGAATACGACCAATATGATCAATATGTGCATGCGTAATAAAAAGAATGTCTATTGTTTTCGGATCATACGGAAAATCTTCCCAGTTTACTTCGTCTGCGAGCTTGGTACCTTGAGTTAGACCACAATCGACGAGAAATTTCTTTCCCTCACCTTCTAGCAAAAAATTTGCCCCTGTAACAGAGCCTGTACCTGCACAAAATGTTAATGTCAGCTTCTTTTTATTCGCCATGTGATTATTATACCTTGTTGATGGATTTTATAACACGTTCATAACTTGAAATAAAATATAATGCACCCACGATTCCCCCTCCAAGGTCAAAACAAATATCTGAAAGTGAATCGATTGGATTTGCAAGATCAAGTGTACCAATAGTTTCCATTCCAAATTCAAAAAGCTCCCACGCAACACCAACAATCAAAACAGAAATAAGCGCAACAATGAGCATTTTCTTCGGGCGAGAAATATCTTCGTATGTGGTACGACGATATTTATAAATAAACAATGTTGTTAGCGCCACCCACAACCCTCCAAGTGCATGCATTGGCATATCAAACCACCACACTATACTGTACCAGTGAAATTTCGTTGCAAGTAAATTGATTACAAAAATTCCAACAATAAGTATGAGTATTTTGATCAACATTCGTCTCTGAATTGTCATTATGTATACAGTGTAGCATAGAAAAATCCGCTCAAAGAGCGGATTTTTCTTACGGCTATCTGGGCAAAATTACCTTAGCATTAAGCTAGGTGGGCACCTGAATACGAAGCCAAAGCAATGTATTACATTAGGAATGCGTCCATTCCAAGTTCCCATAGTGATATTGTTTCTAGGTAATTTTTCCAAATAACCGTACCCTAATTATATACAAAGTGTCCAATCTCACGCAATCTATACACAAAATAAAATATGTTTTAAAAAAATCACCGCCATTTCTGGCGGTGATTTTATGCTTTATGCTCGGCGTATACAAAATCTGTATCAATTTTTTGATACACAAAGAGTTCTTCTGGTGCAAAAAATCGACTGATTTCAAGTTCTCCATTTTCAACTGAATCTGATGCATGAACAATGTTTGACTGAGTTGAAAGTGAGAAATCTCCTCGAATCGTACCTGCATTTGCTTCCCACGCCTTTGTTGGTCCAACCAAAAGTCGTATTGCAGAAACTGCATTGATACCTTCAAGTGCAACCACAACGACTGGAGATGATTTCATAAAATCACGAATACCAGGGAAAAATGGTTTGTCTTTTATATGAGAATAGTGCTCTTCAAGAGTTGCATCAGCAACACTCATCATCTTGAGTCCGATGATTTTTAGCCCTTTTCGCTCAAATCGTCCGACAATCTCACCGATGAGGTTTCTCTGTACTGCGTCTGGCTTAATAATAATCAGTGATTTTTCGTGTACTGGTTGTGACATGGTTGAATCAAATTTATTGAATAATGTGTGCTTATACTACCATAATGATAGCCGAGAATCAATTTACGACACTCTGTATCGACGTGCAACCTCTGCTTCGACTTCTTGCCTGTCACGCCCATACATTAGGTATGATAATTCTTTCAATTTCTCCACAATTTCAGGTCGTCCTTCTGGTGGTCTTAGTGTCTCAATATTAAATGGTTTTACCGGTTGGCCATTAACCAACAACTTCAAGTATGCATTATAATTTTCAAGCTTTATCAAATCATCCGCACTAAACACTGGTGCAAATTGGGATTCAAAATATTTTGCATCGTCAACTCCAACTCTAAACACTGCCATTGAACCTACGTTTCCAAATACTGCGTTTTTTATACCTTCATCAAGTTGGCCGATATACTGATGAGCAATATTGAGTGACAGTCTATATTTTCGTGCTTCAGAAAGAATTTGAGAGATCGAATTTGTGGTAACATTTTGGAATTCATCTATATACAAATAGAAATCATTGAGCTTCTGCCCCATAGCATCTGTTCGAGACAATGCTGACATCAAAATTTTCCCTACTATCACAAGACCAAGAAGACTTGAATTAATTTCTCCCAACCTTCCCTTAGACAGATTCACAAGCAAAATCTTTTTGTTGTCCATAATCTCTCGAAAATTAAACACAGATTTTTCTTGTGCAACAATAGGACGCATAATTTCGTTTGAAAGAAACACGTCAAACTTAGATACGATATACGGTACTATGTTTTGCAACGATGCCTCACCTCCTGCCTTTGACGCAATGTTTTGCCAAAACTGCAGCACAACAGGATTGTTACATTTTGAAAGCTTCAATGCGCGAAACTTTTCATCCGCAAGGACACGAGAGATATCAAGAAGAGTATTTCCACTCTCTGGGTCTTCAAGTACAAGCATTGTGGCATTTCTAAAATACTGCTCAAACATCGGACCACCCGCAGTCTTCATATCAAACAACTTATTGAAAATTGAGAGCATTTCATCAACCACAAAACTTTTCTGTTCTGGAAATCGTGGATCATATTCGAGCATATTGAGACCCATCGGTCGTGCAGTGTATGCAGGATCAAAATAAATTACATCATCAATACGCTCACGCGGAATTGACGCGAGTATGTCTTGAATATCATTTCCGTGAGGATCTATGTAGCACACACCGTGCCCCGCCTCGATGTCTTGGACAATCATATTCTTCAATAGGGTTGTCTTACCTGTACCAGTTTGACCGATACAATAAAAATGTCTTACACGATCCTCCTTTGTAAGATACGCTGGGGTTTCAAACCCTCGATATCTATTTACTCCAAGAAGTGTGCCTTCTGCAACAAGCTCAAGTGGTGCAGATGAAGTTCCTGCTCGTGCCTGCTTGAGTTGAGGTGTACTTGTAATTCCATAAGGGAAATGAACCATGGTAGCTAATTCATGCAAATTGAGCACAAGTTTTTTTGAATCATCATATATTCGAT
>DALYDM010000024.1:0-8172 GCA_031973235.1 Minisyncoccota bacterium
AAAAGTTTTAGTCGAGGGAGAGTTCCTGTACGCCAACTGCTTGGCTTGCGTTAGGACAATAAGACCTTGAATATATCGCACGGAGCTTTGTGAGTATGATACGAAAGGTGTACAGTTCCAATAAGGAAGGAGTCCTGTATGCTCATGTTATGATTCACACATGACTCCATCTCAGAAAAAAATATTTTCTCAAGGGACACCATTTCAACAAAAAGTGTGGGGTGAGCTTCTCAAAATCCCAAAAGGAAAAGTCTGTACATACGAATATATTGCGAGAAAAATTGGAAATCCGAAAGCTGTGCGTGCAGTAGGAACTGCAATCGGCAAAAACAACTTACCAGTAATCGTGCCGTGCCATCGAGTGATTCGTAAAGACGGAACACTTGGAGGATACAGGTGGGGGATTGAAAAAAAGAGAAAACTTCTAGAAAGCGAGGGTGCAATACTGTAGATGAATCAAATAGCAAACGTGCGCCGTGGGTGCACGTTTGCTAGTTGATTCTTTTTTAGAAAAGTGTAGTATCAGTGAAAAATGAACTTAAAAACTACTGCTTATGTCTATACAGAGAAAACCACCACCTCTTGAAAAGGGTGGGATTATTGTAGCGGAGCCATTTATGGATAATAATTATTTTCAGCGGTCTACCATACTAATTGCAGAACATAATGAAAGTGGATCACTTGGTTTTATTATAAACAAACCAACAGAAGTTTTGGTTTGCGATGCAATCGATGGGTTTCCTGATTTTCCTTCGCCGATATATTTTGGTGGACCTGCACAAACGGATACTTTGTATTATGTGCATACCATAGGAGATAAACTTTTTGACTCGATTCAAATCAGCAAGAATTTATGGTGGGGTGGCGACTATGATCAATTGCTTCAGCTTTTACGTTTAAATAGAATTCACCAAAACCAAATTAGATTTTTTGCCGGATATGCTGGATGGAACCCGAATGAACTTGATGATGAGATTCAAGAGAAATTGTGGATACTCCATACTGGTCAGCCTGTGGTGGCATCAAATATTAGGCAGTGGATTTTTGACAATGAACCTCAAAATCTATGGAGCAAGGTGCTTCGATCTATGGGTAAGGAATTTGAAATTGTTGCAAATTTCCCCATTGACCCAAATTTAAACTAATCTATCCAAGTTAGATAAATACCCCCCCTTTTTAAAAGGGGGTATTTTTAATTGCGTGCTATTATAATTAGGATACCACGAAAAGGGCTGTAAGAATGTGTCCTTTCGTACGTCATAAGTATGGAGATTGACAAGATTTCAAGACAATTTTTAGATGCATATGACAAATACGCCGACGACCTCTATCGTCACGTTATTTTTAGAGTTTCTGACAAGGAGGCAGCAAAAGAGCTCCTTCAAGAGACATATATGAAGACTTGGGAATATCTCAAAAAGGGTAATAGTATCGAAGAAATACGACCATTTTTATATAGAGTTCTGCACAATCAGCTTATAGATTATCTGCGTAAAAAGAAGCCACAAGTCTCACTCGATGATTTGGCAGAAGACGGGTTTGACATTGCACATGGTGGCAGAAAAGAAGAAGAATCCCGCATTGATGCAAAGAAGCTTTTGGTTCTACTTGATGAACTTGAAGAGTCATATAGAAATGTATTAGTAATGAGATATGTTGACGATATGACAATTCAGGAAATTGCTGATTTGGCTGGTGATCAACCGAATTCAATTTCGGTGCGACTTCACAGAGCACTCAAAAAATTAAAGGAATTACACGATGAACGATTTTAATAAACAACTTAAAAAACTTTTTTCTCATGCATCACGTGTACGCATGACACAAGAAGATAAACTCGCAGTAAGAAATGCGCTTCTTTCTCGTACAGGTATCGTTCCAATCAAAACTCCATACTTCATCCATATTGTTTCGATGATGTCACAATCACGGTATGCTGCGACAGTTGTAGCATGTATTTTTGTGCTTTCAGGTAGTGTGGGGTATGCATCAAATCAAGCTCTTCCTGGAGATGCACTTTATACGGTAAAAACTGACATGACAGAGAAAGTGGAAGGATTTTTAGTGCTTGGTGAAAAATCAAAAGCGAAACATGAAGTTAAGCTTGCAGAGCGGAGACTCGAAGAAGCAACAACTCTTGCACGAGCAGGAAAACTTGAAGAATCAATTCAAGTTGAGCTGCAAAAAAATATCGAAGAACATGTTGCAAAGGCATCAGAACATATTACTGAATTATCAAAAAAGGATGACCTGTCTGATGCAATCGAAGTCACAGGAGCCCTCGAGGATACCCTTGAAGTACATTCTGAATCATTGGCAAAAATTTCTGAATCAGTAAGTGATACACAGTCGAGTACTGCAGTTGCAACATTACTTGCGTCGGTTGCAGAGCAAACTCAGATGGCACAAGAGGCAACTTCTCGTGTTGAGGTAGAAGTTGCAGCAAAAGCAGACGAGACAGCACCAGTTGATGATGAACAGGATTTTGTCGATACAGAAACACTTGATGTGCTTGATGAAGATTTTTTTGAAGGTGATATGACGTATAAAGATGAATTGTTTATTACAGACGGAGAAGTTGTTTCGGATGATATAGATGTTACAAATGAGTTACAAGTTGAATCAGTCTTGCCGGTATCGATTCAAGGTGCACCAAGTCAAGCTTCAACATCACCACAGTTGCCTTCAGATTTGAATATACATTCACTGATTACACCATTTAAATTCTAAATACTACACTCCACAGATGTGTGAGTGTTTTTTATTTCGTTTATATACTATAATTTGAAGTAATGAGCGACTTTGATCCAGAAAAAAAAGTTACATATTTTGGAGAAACAGATTTTCGAAATCGAAAAACAAAATTTGGTATCCAAGCCAAAGATCGTACACGTCACATGTATATCATTGGTAAAACTGGTACAGGTAAATCAACACTGCTTGAAAATCTGGTTATTCAAGATATTCAAAATGGGGAAGGAGTGTGTGTAATTGATCCACACGGCTCACTTGCTGAAAAAGCACTTGAATATGTTCCCGAAGATCGAATCAATGATGTAATTTATTTTGCTCCATTTGATACTGAGTATCCAATGTCTTTTAATGTACTTGAAGATATTGGAGTAGAAAAACGGCATTTAGTTGTGTCTGGACTCATGAGTGTGTTTAAGAAAATATGGCAGGATGCGTGGAGTGCAAGAATGGAATACATTCTCAACAACACACTGCTTGCGCTTATTGAATATCCTGGTTCAACACTTATGGGTGTAAACAAAATGTATTCAGATAAAGAGTTTCGAAAAAAAATTGTTGATAACATAAAAGATCCTGCGGTGAAGTCTTTTTGGGTAGACGAATACGCCAAATATACTGATAAGTTTGCGTCTGAAGCAACGCCCGCAATTCAAAACAAAATTGGACAGTATACACTCAATCCACTTATTCGAAACATTATCGGCCAGCCACAGTCGTCTTTTGATATTCGAGAAATAATGGATAAAAAAAAGATTTTTATAATCAATCTTTCAAAAGGAAGAATTGGAGAACAAAACATGAATCTTCTCGGGGGGATGTTCGTGACAAAAATCTATCTCGCTGCAATGTCTCGTGCTGAGCTTTCTCAGTCTGAAATCGACAAACTTCCGCCGTTTTATTTCTATGTGGATGAATTCCAAAACTTTGCAAACGAATCATTTGCACAGATTCTTTCAGAAGCACGAAAATACAAACTCTGTCTTACTGTTGCAAACCAGTATGTGACTCAAATGGTGGATGAGGTGCGTGATGCGATACTTGGAAACGTAGGAAGTATGATTACGTTTCGAATTGGACCATCTGACGCAGAAATTTTTGAAAAGGAATTTGCGCCTACGTTTACCGCACAAGATTTGACCAACCTCGGATTTGCGCAAATATATCTTCGGCTCATGATTGGCGGGATGACTTCGAAGCCTTTTTCTGCAAACACGCTACCTCCGTGGCCAAAACCAGAATTTGTATATCTCGATAAAATGATTGATGCATCACGAAGAAATTATGCTCGACCGAAAGTAGAGGTTGAAAATGAAATTAATTCGTGGCACACAGAATCTGTAAAGTCGCAGACATCGCCAGAGAAGAGTGATTCTACACAAACCAAATTTGACGGTGGTCAAAGATCGGAAAGAACACAAAAGCCATTTCAAGGAAAAATTGAGCATATCACTCGTTCACTCTCGAGTGAGCGCGAAATGCAACCTCAAAGGACAGCAACTTTTTCGCATTCAAAGAATCACACACCTCGTCCGCATCAAGAACACGCAAGTAAGCCATTTTTTCCAAAGACTCAAAACGTAGTTTCGCATAGTACTTCGACTTCATCTGAAAAATCTGAAAATCCAACTCACGCAAAACCTCAACACAGAGCGAAATTAAAAGATCTATTGAGCGCTCTTGAGTCAAAAGAGACACCGGTAGTTTCTGATGTTGAAAATATTCCAATCAAAAAAGATCCAGTTATAGAGCCACGGATAGAAAAAAGTTCAACTCCACAAGAAAGTGTTTCAGTAAAACCAGTTGCACCAATCTCACTTTCTACACTTAACAATTCATCAAAGAAAGAACCTTCTCCAGAGAAAAAAGCAGAACTAAAAGCATTGTTGAGTCGAGTGATCAAGAAAGAAGTTCCCGAAAAAAAAGAAGCAGAAATTTCTCCGACATCAAAGAGTGTACACACTGAAATCAGTGAGCCATCTGCATATGAAAATACAAGCAAACATGTTTCGCACAAGGTAGATGGCGAACAAAAGAAAATCAAAGAGGTGCCTGAAGATGTGTTGAGGAAAATATTAGGCACATCAGTATAAACACATGAAATTGTTTCGATTCATTTTGTATATGACAGTGGTCGCGAGCTTCATACCAGCTCGTGTAAATGCTGGTCTTATCATAAATGAAATCATGTACGACTTGCCGGGTACTGATACTGATCATGAATGGATTGAAGTTTACAATGATTCATCAACAGAGATTTCTCTTGAAGGATTTAAATTTAATGATGGTGCAAATCATAGATTGAACACTCCACCTGTAAATGGTGGGGTTGGTTCGCTTGTGGTGCCAGGAAATGGATATGTAATACTATCCGCCAATGCGTCTACGTTTAAGTCTGATTACCCTTCTTTTTCGGGAACACTAATCGATACTGTAATGTCACTTGCAAACGAAGGTGATTCACTTTCTCTTGTTGATTCTAATAACGATGTTATTGATTCGATATCATATACAAAATCGCAAGGCGGGGTAGGAGATGGAAATTCGCTTGGTTCATTTGGAAGTGCACTTTCACCTGGAATTCCAAGCCCGGGAAAAGAAAATTCACGCACAGTTACATCAGAAGAAAATAGCAATGAAGAGAAAGATGTCGATACTGAGCTCACTCAGGATGTGGTAGATGAAAAAGTGTTACCACAATATGCAGGAACAATAATAACAAAAGAACCAATCACAGCTAGTGTTCCTGCGTTGTTTGATTCACTTATTGTTAATCCAGACCGAAAAACAATTTTACCAGGAAAATATGTTTGGAATTTTGGTGATGGGACTTCATATGAATATTATGGTGGTGGACCGTTTACTCATGTTTTTTATGATCCTGGTGAATACGTAATTGTGTTTGAATTCTATAAATCAAAAGGCGCATACTCTCCTGAGGTTGTAGTCAAAAAAATTGTATCAGTTGGTGAAGCAGGTGTGGTAATTTCTTCGATTGGAACATCTTCGGATCCAAAAGTTGAACTTACAAATACCACATCGGCAAATATTGATATGTCTTCATGGAAAATTGCATCAAATGGAAAGTATTATTTGTTTCCGAAAAATACTGTGCTTCTTGAAAACAACACAATGGTGTTGAGGCCATCCGTGCTCGGTTTTGTCCCTGTGTACAGCGTGCAACTTTTTCATCCAAATGGTACGAAAGTTTCGGAGAAAGAAATTTCAAAACCAATATATTCTGTCGCAGAAAAAAGTAGTTTCCAGCCACCAATAAGCGAGCGCGTCATTGAGACGAAATCATCATCGATAGAAAAAACGCCTGGACCAGTTGATCCGCTGGATGCACTCAAAGAAATTGATAGTAGTATGTTGAGTGCAAATTCAATTCAATCATTTGAGAAAGTGAGTAATACTTCATTTTTAAATATTGTGTATTATGCACTTCTTTTTGTGGTGGTGATTGTCGCTATAGTTGTTGCACTTAAAATTCGAAGAAAGGATAGAAAAGAGAACAAAAGTGATGATGAAATGTACGATGTGGATGAATTTACCTTTGTAGAATAGAACGTGGTATACTTTTTTTATCTATGACACAGAATTTATCATCAACCCGCGTGATTGTTGTCGGCGGAGGTTTTGCAGGAATAGAAACAGCACGAAAGGTTGCGTTTCGAGTCGGAAGATCAGTACAAGTGACTCTCATATCCAATAAATCATATTTTGAATATTATCCTGGATTGTATCGAGTTGTCACAGGCTCATCACCAATCGAAGTGGCGATCCCTTTGGAAGAAATGCTTCCATCTAATGTTGAGATACTTGTCGACACGGTAATTTCTGTTGATGTAAATACAAAAAAAGTTGTGTGTCAAAATACAGGTGAATACACTGCAGAATATCTTGTACTTGCGCTCGGAAGTGAGACGACATATTTTGATGTGCCAGGACTAGACACATTGTCTTTTGGATTCAAATCAATAAAAGAAGCAAATCGTCTGAAGCAACATATTACTGATTTATTTAAGACTCATCAGCATCCATCACAAAACGAACTCATCTCTCATTTTCATGTTGTGGTTGTAGGCGGTGGACCTTCTGGTGTTGAAGTTGCTGGAGACCTCGCTATCTTTTTGAGGAAGATTGCAAAGCTTACTGATGTTGATCCTTCTTTTATTACAGTGGACCTTATTGAATCAAATTCTCGAGTTGTTCCACAGCTCCCACCTGATGCATCCGAAAAAATTCTTGCTCAGCTTAGAAAACTTGGAGTAAATATATTTTTAAATAGACGCCTCGAACGTGAAGAAGTCGAACATGTATTCATGAAAGATATGTCATTGAAAGCAAATACCGTAATATGGACAGCGGGTACACGACTCAATAGACTCTATTCACAAATCGAGGGGCTTGAATTTTCAGAAAACAAAAGAGTGCAAGTTGATGATTATTTGCAGGCGCACGGATTTAAGAATGTTTATGTAGTAGGAGATGCTGCAAATACTAAATACAGTGGACTTGCTCAAACAGCTATGTATGATGGAGCATTTGTGTCCTCTCAGATAGTTGGACAAATCAAAGGAAGATCACAAAGAAAAATTTATTCACCAAAGAAGGTTGCATTTTGTATTCCTGTTGGAAACAATTGGGGAGTGTTTGTGTATGGCCCAATAAAAATTTACGGCATGCTTGGATATTTTATTCGTCACGCAATTGATTTTATGTATTTTGCAGGAATTGTGGCACCGCTGAAATTCTTCAGTTTGTTTGTTGAAGGATGGAAGTATCGCGTACGAAAATAGTAGTTCGCGTTTAGTTCGCGCGTGTTTGTGAGTTGATTTTTTTCAACAATGATGGAATTTTTCTAAAATCTTTTTTGAGCGTATCGCGTAGTCCTCCGTTGTAGAGTGCAGAGGCGGGATGATAAAGAGGTAGAAATTGCGTTGTCACAAGTCCCTCAAATTTTTTTTCGAGAAGTACACCGTGAACATTTCCAATTTTTTCTTCGGGAAAAAAGTTACTCATTGCATGTCTCCCCAAAAACACGATAAGTTTTGGATTGATAAAACGCAATTCATCCATAAGCCATTCCTTGCATGCGTATTTTTCAGACGGGAGTGGGTCGCGATTGTTTGGAGGTCTGTATTTTACGATATTTGTAATATACACATCTTCACGTTTGAGCTTTATTGAATCAAGCATCTCGGTCAAAAATTTCCCAGAAGATCCAACAAATGGTCTACCTTCAATATCTTCAAGTTTTCCTGGTGCTTCGCCGATAAAGACAATATCTGCTTCAGGATTACCTTCGCCAAATACTGGCTGGGTAGACATCTTCTTGAGAGGACACATGTTTCTCGAGTGCCATCCAATTTGGATATGAGTAAGTTTCTCACCGTTTGTCATAGATATAGTATACAT
>DALYDM010000025.1:0-331 GCA_031973235.1 Minisyncoccota bacterium
GAGTTTATCCCAACGAAGGAAAGTTGTTGCAAAAATAACCTTTTTATTTTTGGGAGAAAAATAAAACTCATCAAGTTTTCGACCAACCTCATCTTGTGCAAGATATATATCACAGTCTTCATCAATTTCAGTATAGTCATTAAACTGACGTGCTTTAAAAAGCTTTACCGGACTAAACTTCTCATGAATAGACCTAACCATACTTACAACATGACGAGGTTCAACAGCACGAACATCTCTTTGTAGATAATCAAGGCCGCAAACAACAAGGAAATCAATCACTTCTTTTGAAACGACATAAACTTCGTCAATTTCATTAGAAATAAAGAAT
>DALYDM010000025.1:341-7482 GCA_031973235.1 Minisyncoccota bacterium
CCAAAAATCCACGATGCACAACTGGAATATAACCGACAAATACTTTTTTCCTATTTCTCATTCTCTTCGTTTTTAAAGTATTCTTCAATCTTCCCGGTTAGAAAATTTGCAAGCTGCTTTCCTCCATCAACTAACATTTTTCTGATTTTTGCTGTTGTGGAAGTCGTTGACTGAGGAGGAAGTACAATTATCTCCCCACAATCCTCTTTATGTTTCTTGAAGATGCTTTCAACGAAGCCAGGTCGAGTTGATTCAGATATAACGAGCACATCTGGCTGAAGGAATCTTACCAACACTTCCCCGTCTTTATCTGAACCGACATTCAAAAGTGTAACGAGATCAACGGACCTTAAGTCACCTATTATGAAAAGTCTTTCGTCCTGTGGGTTCATCGGTCTGTTGGGCTCTTTAAATGAACGCGTGAGTTCATCACTGTCAACACCGACAATCAACACATCACCACATTCTTTTGCTTTGCGTAGATACTTTGCGTGACCAACATGGAATAAATCCCATGTTCCACTCGTGATTACAATTTTCTTTCCTTGAGACTTCAAGAAATCGACAACCTCCTTAAGTTCATTCCAGTCAAGAATGCATCTTTCTTCCGGGGTAGAGTGTTGCTCAAACACCCTAAATACATTAGTTTTCATATCAATGTTCAGTTTTAGTTTCCTCTACCCTACCACACAATATGACCAAAAGAAAAGCCCGCCGAAAAGGCGAGCTTTCACATATCTAACTAATAGAAATTTTCCGAACCCTCAGAAACAAGGGCTTTAACTCCATTGCCAAACTGTGAATCGTGTGAGTAAGTAATGATACTTACTCCTTCATTTATTACACCCGAAACAACATCTTTGATTAAATCAATTTTTTTCATATCGGGAACATATCCCACATCTACTGAAATAGCAAACTTCACTCCTTCTTGCTTTTTTAGCATTTTGATGAGATGTATATTTTTAGAAGAAAGTGATTCTTCATCACTGCAATCAAAAATAACGACATGACTGTCTGCCACAAGAGACCGTACGTACTCTTCATACGCATGATGACCAGTAACGATATGAGAATCTTTTTCCTCTAATTGATGAAGTTTTATTCTCAAAAAATCTGACTTTTGAGATAGTCGGTTGATCATAAAACGAGTGTTGGTGTTTTCAGGACTTTTCCTGTGGCCGATCAGAATGATGGTGTTGCGCATATTTTATATTTGGTTTTATTAATGAACAGGAGTATCACAATACCACACTTTAGAACAAAAATCAAAACACCTCACAGATGTGAGGTGTTTTGTATATAGTACTAGTCGATGACTGTGATTCCCGCAGCTCGTGCTGAACCTTCAATAATCTTCATTGCTCCTTCGATGTCTTTCGCATTGAGATCAGGCATTTTTTTCTCTGCGATTTCACGAATTTTTGCTCGTGTAATCTTGCCTACCTTTGAAGTATTTGGCTTTCCTGATCCCTTCTCTACTCCAGCAGCTTTGAAAATAAGTTCAGATGCCTTTGGAGTTTTTACTACGAAATCGTATGTTCGATCTTCATATACAGTGATAAGAACTCGAACATTTTCACCCATCATTGATGAAGATGCTGCGTTGAACTTAGTCACGAAATCTCCAATGTTGATTCCAGCCTGTCCAAGTGTTGGTCCGAGTGGTGGAGCTGGTGTAGCTTTCCCTGCTGGAGCCATCACTTTTACTCTTTTGATAATTTTCTTTGCCATGTAAAAAGTGTTTAGTTTATAGTTGAATTAGTTTTTTGAGGAAAACTATATCCTAGAAGCAAACGCGTAACAGTGAGTATATTACTTGAATTTACCCATAATGTCAACGTAGTAAAAAACAGCACGCAGTGCTGTTTTTTACATGATTACATCTTCTTGACTTGCAAGAAATCAAGTTCTACCGGGGTTTCTCGTCCGAACATCGATACGAGAACTTTAACTTTTCCGCGTTCATGATCAATATCATTTACTTTTCCTTCGAGATCTTTGAATGGTCCATCAGCAATAAGTACAATCTCTCCTTTCTCGACTTCGATTGCATGACGTGCTGTACTCTTGTCCATTCGTCCAAACAAAAAGTCTACTTCTTCTTTCTTGAGTGGAACAGGATTCACACCAGCACCAACAAACCCTGTTACGCGTGGAGTGTTTCGAACAACAAACCATGAATCATCAGTCACTATCATGTCTACAAGAATATATCCAGGATAAATTTTTTCTTCTGTTTCAACACGCTTTCCGGCTTTGATTTTAATTTTTTTCTCGGTTGGAACAATAACATTAAAAATCTTGTCTTCCATTCCAAGTGAATCTATACGCTGTCTCAAATTTCGAAGAACTGCATTTTCATACCCTGCATATGTATGAATCGCGTACCAATTTCGTTGTTGATTTTGCTCTTGTTTTGACATGATATTCTACAAATTAAGATACTAGTAATTTGATTGCGTTTGCAAACAAGTAATCAAAGAATCCCAAGAATGCTGCGACAACAACCGACAATACGATAACAATCACAGTAAACGAAATAGTTTGCTGGCGAGTTGGCCAGTTTACATGCTTCATTTCAGTTTTTGTCTCCTTGATGTAATTAAAAAGTCCCATAATATATCAAAAGTTAAATACGATAAAGGTTTTCCTGTTACAAAAAACCGCCCCGGAGGGCATGCTTTTATATTACTTTTTATGGAGAGATATGTCAAATTTCACCATATTAAAACCCCCAACACGGGGGGTTTTAATTAGCGAATTTTATAAGTTATTGTCACACGAGAAGTAATTTTATTTTCTCCTTTTGGAAGTTCTGGTGCTGACGCTTCCGATGTTGCTACATCTGCCATTCCAGCTTTAGCATAGTACATTGGGTAAGGAGTAGAACCATCTTCATTAAATGACACGATTTCTACCAATCTTACACCAAGGTCTTTTGCGAGAATTTTCGCTTTTGACTTAGCATCATCAATCGCAAGCTTTCGAGCCTGAGCATTTAGTGCATCTTCATCACCTACTGTAAAATTTGGTCCATTCATATCAGAAACACCAATCTTTGCGAGTCCTTCGAGTACAGGGCTCACTTTCTCTGTGTTTTTGATTTTTACCACAATTGATTGTGATACTTCATAGCCAATAATGACTGGGGTGTTTGGTCGAGGAGACGGACATCCAATCGCCATACATACTACTTCATTGTTTCCGTAATCATATTTTGGGTATGAAGTATATGATTGTGTTTTTATTTCTTTCTCTTCTATACCCTGTTCTTGTAACAACGCTAGAGTCTGTGCAACTTTATCACTTACAACCTTTTGAGCATCAGAGAGTACCTTTGCATCATTTCTCACAGAAAAACTAATCTCTGCAGTATCTGGCACGGCAAACGCTTCACCTTCACCTGTCACGGTGATGGTATTATAATTTTCTTCACCTGATCCTCGGACATCTGAAATAAGTCTCACTGCAAACATAATTGTAAGCACTCCGATCAATCCAAAAAGTGCTTTACCAATCTTTTGAATAAGGGGGTTTTGTAAATCCATATTGTAATTATTATCTTATAAGTACCTAGATAACGCTAAAACGATACATGTGTGACAAAAACCTATTTAGAAGAGTCCTGCTCTACAAGTGATGTAACAACAGACTCACCAAATGAAAGCCCTGAAGTGATTTCCTGCATCATTCCATCTGCAAGCAAGCCTGTTGATACAATCCTCTTTTCATATTCGCTTTTCTCATCATCCACTACAACATATACAAATGGCATGCCGTTGTCGTCATACACTGCTCGAAATGGGACAGACACAGCCATGTCTTTCTTGTCTATGAGGATTGTAGCAGTAGCAGTCATCCCTGCCTTTATTTCGGATGCGTCATCAAATGTAGCAGTGATTTTATAATTCACCACATCAGCATTTTTTGTAGCAGACAAATCAACTTCTTTTACTACTGCTGAAAATTTCTTCGCATCACCGAATGCATCCAATAGTATCGTTGCTGTTTGGCCTTCTTTGATGAGTGAAATATTTTCTTCATTTACTAGACCTTCAAAGTACAAATTAGAAATATCTTGCAATACCATTGCTTGTTCTTCAGCCTTTGCAAGTTCGCCGATTGATATATCAATTGCAGTAATGGTTCCATCTGTGGGTGCACGAAGTATTTTCTTTTCTACTTTTGCTTGAGCTGCTTCTACTTTTCCTTGAGCACTAATAACTTCTGCGTATGCAATTTCACTTTCAATATTTCCACTTGAAAACTCAGCTTGTTTTTCAAGAATTGATCGCTTTGCATTATCAATTTCAATTTTTCTTGTCTCAAGTGCCAAATTATATGCATTCAAGTTTGTTGCATATGATGTACTTCTTTTGTTTGGAATCGACACAATCCATGTCTCACCTCCCTGAAAATCTTCAGGCCATTTTATATACAACCCACGTGCTCCAAGTGGAACAGATGAAGTAGTACTTACAGTTCCTGACCCATTTTCTAGACCAGTAACTCGAAATGAGTATCCGGATGATGCGTTTGAAGCATACATTGTGATAATGTATTCTCCTTCAACTGTTGAATTATAGACTCCAGAAATAACTGGCGCCAATGATGACCCATTGTCTGCCGAATCAGGCACAGCCTCAAGATCATCTGAAAACAGTGTTCTTTCTGCATTTCTTACAAGAACGTTTTGCTCTGAGGTAACATTCTCCAAACTTCCTTCAGCAGACTCAAGTGTACGAAATGCTTTCTTGTAATTCGCTTGAGCGACAAGGAGTGCTCCTCTTGCCTGTGTGAGCTCTGCCTGTTCCTCGAGCTGGTCAATAGTAGCGAGCACTTGTCCTTTTTTTACTTTGTCTCCAACTTTAACTTTGATATCTTTGACTTCACCACTTTGATCGAAGCTTAGATTTAGGTTGGTCTGACTTGTCACCTCACCTGTTGCGACAACCGTTTTCTGCAGCACACCCTCAACAACAGGTTCAACAATAATATCAGCTGGATTGTTGCTTTTACGTACCACAAGAATAACAATGAACGCAATAAGGAGTGTTCCCATCCAGTATCTTTTTCGCGAAATGAAAATATATGCGAAATTTTTTATTTTTTCAACAATGGTTTTATTCATGATTACTTAATTGAAACCAATTCAACATCAAACGTAAGTGTAGCATTTGCGGGAATAACACCTGGAACTCCTGATTCTCCATAGCCAAGATTTGACGGTATGACCAATGTTCTTTTTTCTCCAACCTTCATACCAAGAACTCCTTTTTCCCATCCTTGTATTACACGATTTTGACCAAGCGTGAACTCAAAAGGCTCTACATGGTTAAATTTTGGATCAACATTTGAATCAAATGCAGTTCCATCTTCTAGTTTGCCTGTATAATTCATAACTGCAGTTTGACCAACCTTGATTGGCTCTCCAGTACCTTCTTGTGTAATTGTTATTTCAACTTCATTTACTGTATCCATAGATGTTGTTTCTTGTTGTTCGTTAGTTGTAATAGTTTCTTTTTGTGGTGCTCGAGTCACAATGAGATACCCAAGTGCACCAACAATAAGAATAATAAGCACCGATGACCATGTTTTCATATCAAAAAAATAATTATTAATTAACGCATCAATTATACCGCAAAATCGATGTTTTTAAAAATTAAAATCCTCACTCGAGTGAGGATTTTAATTAAACTTTTATTTCTCCTTTCAAGACACCTTTTGTCACCACATGAACCTTCTCGTAAACCTGTGTGTACGACTCATCTTGATTTTTTCTCTCGATTGTAACGATGTATGTACCATTTTGAAGCAAACAATAGAATCGTCCAGTCGAATTTGTAACCTTGTGAGAAATTTCTGTTCCATCACCTAATTTTACTCGAACGATTGCAAACGAAAGTGGATTATTATCTTTGTCTTTCACTTGGCCAAACGAACTAAACTTAATTCCAATTTCTCTCAGAATAAGAGTGATTACGTACAACGAAAAGATAATTATGTTGTACATGACTGGCGCACTAATAAGTGCTACAAGCGAGACTGCAAATCCGATTGAAAAGAGGAAGTCAGCAATCTTGTTGATAATGAAATCTCGTTTTGAATAAAATCTCATTTTCTGTTGCTGGTTTTTTGCAAACTCATTCCAGTCAAAATTTTCTGGGTCCATCGGGATATTTTTTGTAATCACCTCTCCTTCTTTTGTGATTTCAAATACATATCCAAAGTACAAATCTAGATAAAGTTCATCACGTGTTTTTCCAATAAGTTTAAGTGATGGAAAAGCATAATGAGTCTTCTTCGGAAGCAATCTGTATTTACCTGGACCAACAAGAAATCCATATCGTCCATCAATATCCGTGGTTGATGTTGCGACTGGCCTTCCTTCAAGATCAAGGAGCTCAACAACTGCTGGATCAAGTGGCTGCTTGGTGATTGCATCATACACTGTACCCCAAGGTCGAACCTGCTTTTTAAGACCGAACACACTCATGAGAAGCGACCAAAGTCTGTATGGAAGCAACCCGACTTCTGAGAATGAAAACGGTGTCAAAAATAGATATGGAATTACTGTGAAGAGCGCCCCCATCACCAGACCCACGATCGCTATTATTTTTGCTAGGGTGTTTTCTGTTGATTCGAGAACTTGCCCTATATAGCCACCGGTATCTTCAATTGTGTCGAGCACTTCACACCATGTTCCTCGAACCTGAATCACAACAACTTCACCAAACGGGGTCTCTGAAGTAATTTCACTAAAACATCCATCACCACCAGAAAGCACTTGAGGTGTATCGTCTGTCGGAATCACAGGTGATTCTTCTTGAGGGATATCATTTGGCACATCTTCGGGTGTATCACCTGGAACATCTCCTCCTGTTTCCGTAGGTGTATCATCAACCGGAATATCATCTGGTGGTGTAACAATTATTTGATTTAATTCACTTGAATCAGATGAATTTGAACATCCAGGATCTGATGGATAATCTGTTAGTCCGTCACCGTCGTTGTCATCACCATCTGAACACACATACTCAACAGGTGTAAGCGTATCAGTCTCATCGTTGTCTGTTATGTAAAAACATCCAGGATCTGATGGATAATCTGTGAGGCCATCACCGTCATTGTCGATTCC
>DALYDM010000026.1:0-4744 GCA_031973235.1 Minisyncoccota bacterium
TCATGTTCTTGATGTAGTCAGCGTGTCCTGGAGCATCAATGTGTGCGTAGTGACGTGTTGGTGTCCAGTATTCGTTGTGTGAAAGTGAAATAGTAATTCCACGAGCCTTTTCTTCTGGGGCTTTGTCGATTTGATCAACACCCTTAAGAGCTGCACCGTATTCTCCACCTTGTCGTGAGAGAACTGTCAAAATAGCCGCAGTAAGAGTAGTCTTTCCGTGGTCAACGTGACCAACTGTTCCTACGTTTACGTGAGGCTTGTTACGATTGAATTCACCTGCCATAAAAATATGTAGTAGCAGATTGCGCATACACCTTTATCCGCGAGAACCAGGGACAAAAGTGAATACACAATCCGCACAATTAAAACCTAATAATAAAACAACCAACCCACTTTTTGCACAAATAAAAATAGCGCAAAAGTGCGATTACTTTTCATAGTAGCAAACTGCAATAGGAGTGTCAACTTTTCGGAAAAAACAAATACCATTTTTTTCTAAAGTATTGACATCTAAATAATATATTGTAATAAAAAAGCCCCGGATCGCTTCACTTATCCAGGGCCACCTTAAAACTAAACTTCCTACTCTTTGAGGAACCTTGCGGTTCCAATTTTTGAAACTATCAGGTATATGCCTGATGAAAAATTTCTTACCGGGAGAGCGCCGTCTTGTGGCATAACTCCCCTGTGCATCAATCTGCCATCTACTGATAAGACATCGATTTCTTTTCCCGCAAGCACTGGTGCGTACAGCACATCATTTGAAGGATTCGGAAATACCGATACTGTTTCCATTTCGTGAGCTGGCTGAAAAATTCCAGCACAGGTCGTGATCTGTACAATCTCAAGTGGTGATTTTGCAGTATCTCCAGCCAAATATAGATCAACTCCGTATGCATACTGGATGCATGGGCTCCATACCCCAAAGTCAGTCAAAAGACTGTCATCAGTATTGTAAATAGGCATTCCGGTCGTATAGTACAACCAGTTTCCGCTTACAGTGTCGAGTGCTTCGCAAATCTTAATACTCGCGAATGCTACAGGATTACCACCAGTATTCACTGAGAAGTATCTCATAAACCGCCAATTTGGGTACGGCACAGGTGAATTGTCATTGACGACATTAAATGTGTCACCAATACCAAATGTGCTCATCGTCCCCAAGATTTTTGGAGTGAATTTTGAACTAAGCATGGCTCTGTCCTTCAATTCACCCATGATTTGCATCGGCATTATATGCCGACTGTACATAGAGCCATCATTTCTGAAGCGCTCAATAATACAGACCTTTTCTGCCATTTCTACTGTGATTTTTACCACAGTGGCCTTTGCGAAGAATGCACTCAGCACCCCAAGCACCACTAGTAAGAATTTTCTCATTTGAAGGTTCGTTTTTTGTTTAAATCCATTTTACCATATATATCAATTTTGTAAAGCATTTATCCACACATACAAAAAAGGTTCCGACGTATCGGAACCTCATCTTTCTACCTACTATTTGGAATTCGCTTACTCACATGAATCACTAAAAACAAAAGTGAACACATAGAGTAACTCGTAAACATAAGCACCTTAAACAAGTATTCGTATGACGCAAGTGATCCTAGTGCAACACACAACAACACAAGTGTCACAACCGGAAACACTCTAAATACTTTTTTCAAGCGTATCTTGTATCCCGCCAAAATCCAACACCCAAGCAATACTGCTTCACACACAAGGATGCTTGTGTGGATTTTTTCATGAAATACTCCCCCAAGATACACATGTATCATATAGGCAATGAGTACAAGAATTGGCGCATGACTTATCAGTATGAATAGCCATGCGAGAATTTCACGTATATACCTCATACTCAGTCTTGATTAAAACGAGATGGGAGAATATAGAATGGTGTCACGTATTCCTTTGATGGATCAGTGCTTGGAATTTTGAGTTGAACAAAACATCCCTTTGAATCAAACTCTTTATCTGCAAAAAATATAAACAATCTGAGCAGTGTATCAAATTGTGACAACTGAACGCGGTACTTCTTGATAAAATTCATTTTCTGGTCATACATTTCAAACACGGCAATACGTTCGTGAATGCATTCTTGTGCCGCCTTTTCAAACGCAAACGTATAACTTAGAATAATCGAATCATCGAGCACTTCGAGATTTGGACCAGATATCCTTGAATCTTTAAGGACCATTGAGTCACTACCACATACACGCATCCTTCCTTTCAAAAACTCTTCTGGATAGTGTCCTTCGGTTGCATAATTAATACTTTTTACAGGACTTGGCGTCTGTGCACTGACAGACACAACTATCATGATACTTACCATGAATACTCCTAATGCTTTTTTCATCGTACGAAGTTTTAATTTGTTTAGACTTACATTACAAGAAATAAAATTTTTGTCAATACATTACAGGATTCCCTACAATACAAAAGAGCGACGGCGTAGCCGTCGCTCTTTTGTATTTTATTTTCTTGTTTTTACAATTTCATCTGTAACATTTTGTGGCACCACGTCGTATCGTAGGAATTCCATTGTAAATCCTGCACGTCCTTCTGTCATAGATCGAAGGTTTGTCATGTATCCGAACATTTCAGAAAGTGGGACAACAGCACGCACCACCTTGTTCATTCCTCGGTCTTCCATGCCATCAATAAGTCCACGCTTTGATGAGAGTGATCCAGTCACATCTCCCATGAATTTTTCTGGAGTAATAACTTCTACCTTCATCATTGGTTCAAGAATCACAGGTCGAGCAAGCTTTGCTGCATCCTGGATAGCCATTGATGATGCAATCTTAAACGCCATTTCGTTTGAGTCCACATCGTGGTAACTTCCGTCGTAGAGTTCAACTTGAACATCCACCATTTTAAATCCTGCAACAACACCACGATCAAGCCCTTCTTTGAATCCCTTTTCACAAGCTGGAATATATTCGTTTGGAATAACACCTCCTTTAATATTGTTTACGAATTCAAAGTGATCTTCACGCTTCACGTTCTTTGGAAGATCTTCAATGTCTTCTTTAGACATAGACATATCCATTGGCTTTACGCGAATACGTACGTGACCGTAGTTTCCACGTCCTCCAGATTGCTTGATGTACTTTCCTTCTACTTCAGCATTTCCTGTAATAGTTTCTCGGTATGCTACTTGAGGTTTTCCAACATTTGTTTCAACTGAAAACTCTCGCTTCATTCGATCAACGATGATTTCAAGGTGAAGTTCTCCCATACCTGCGATGATTGTCTCACCTGTTTCCTGGTCTGTTGACACACGAAATGTTGGGTCTTCTTGTGCAAGGCGATTGAGTGCCATACCCATTTTTTCTTGGTCGGCTTTTGTTTTTGGTTCAACGCGTAGTGAGATAACTGGTTCTGGGAATACGATTCGGTTGAGTTCTACTGGGTTTGCTTCATCACAAAGTGTGTCTGAAGTAATAGTATCTTTGAGTCCCACCGCTGCTGCAATTTCACCAGCGTATACTTTTTTCACTTCTTCTCGATCGTTGGCATGCATTCGAAGAATTCGTCCAATACGTTCTTTGTTTCGAGTTCGTGGATTATACACATAACTTCCAGCTTCAAGAGTACCTGAGTACACTCGGAAGAAAATAATTTGTCCTACGAATGGATCCGTAGCAACCTTAAACGCGAGCGCAGAAAATGGTTCTGTATCTGATGCTTTTCGGTCGATGTGCTCATCGTTGTCTGGATTGATACCTTGAATCGGAGGAATATCAGTCGGTGCTGGAAGATAGTCTACCACTGCATCAAGTACGAGTTGTACACCTTTGTTCTTAAGTGCACTTCCTGCAAATACTGGGAAAATTTCATTTGCAATCACTCCCTTTCGAAGAAGTTTCTTGAGTGTATCGATATCAGGGATTTTTCCTTCGAAGTATTCGTTCAAGATTTTGTCATCTTGTTCGACAATCTTTTCAATCAATTCACCATGATACTTTTCTGCATCAGCTTTGTATTCTTCAGGAATATCCTTTTCGATAACCTTATTACCCATATCACCTTCAAAGTAATATGCCTTCATTCGAAGAAGATCAATCACACCTTCATGATTTTCTTCAAGACCAATAGGAATTTGTACACGAATCGCTTTTTTTGAGAGTCGATCAAGAATAGTTGCATATGAACGTTCAAATGATGCACCTGTTCGATCAAGTTTGTTGATGAAACAAATACGTGGCACATTTGCTTCGTCAGCATAACGCCAGTTTGTTTCTGATTGAGGTTCTACCCCAGCCACTCCGTCAAACACCACAACTGCTCCGTCGAGTACTCGAAGCGATCGCTTTACTTCTACAGTAAAGTCGATGTGTCCTGGTGTGTCGATAATGTTGAAACGATGTTTCTTGTTCTTATCTGCACCTGAATATGTCGGTGTCCAAAAACATGTCACTGCAGCAGAAGTGATCGTGATACCACGTTCTCGCTCTTGCTCCATCCAGTCTGTGGTTGTCTCACCATCGTGCACTTCACCAATCTTATGTGACACACCTGTATAGTAGAGCACACGTTCTGTTGTTGTGGTCTTACCCGCATCAATGTGCGCGATAATACCGAAATTTCTTACTTTCTCCAATGGATAATCTCT
Organism: Minisyncoccota bacterium; assembly: GCA_031973235.1. Taxonomy (GTDB): domain Bacteria; phylum Patescibacteriota; class Minisyncoccia; order Phycocordibacterales; family UBA9973; genus JAGOQQ01. Next base: position 4,616 of record DALYDM010000026.1, read on the forward strand.
TTGCATGTGTATGTAATACTTGAATGACTACTCGAGAATGAGTGTGCATCCAAAATGATAATTGTGTGTCTAGACAAACGTCCCAAACACCACTCTAATAATTAAAAAAAGCGTTCGATTTGAACGCTC
>DALYDM010000026.1:4754-7018 GCA_031973235.1 Minisyncoccota bacterium
GAAAGATTTTATCAAATAAAATGCCCCCGACTGTTGGGAGCTCTAAATGATTATCAAGTAATGATAAGCATGTTTGGAAGGTTATCATCTTCGTCTTTTTTCTTTTTTCTTACCCGAGCTTTGTCTTCTTCGCTTTTAGCATCGCCGAGTTCTCTTTGAAATCTCTGCTCTCTTTCTTCTGCTCGTACATAACTCATCTGTGCAATGTAGTGACCCCAGGCACTTCTTTTTCGAGATTCTCTTTCATATTGCTCCCAGTCCACTTTTTTGTCTTTCTTAGCCATAATATTAAATTGTTTGTTTACCCTAAAACTACTCTTTTCTACAATTTTGTCAAAAAAAGGCGCCTGTTAAGACGCCTTTTGATCAATAGGTGAGTTTGATCAATTCGATTATTACTTCCGAAAAAAGTGATGCTTGAGTTTGCACAATCCTCAGATTTTCTTCATGAACCACCTCTTCTTCAGAAAGCCCTGCTGCAACATTAGTCACGAGTGAGAACGCAAAGATGTCACACCCAAGCTGCCTTCCGGCGATTACTTCGGGAATCGTGGACATGCCAATCAAATCACCAAGTGGTGAGAATTTGTTTTTCACCTCAGCAGGAGTCTCAAACTCTCTTCCGGGAGTAGCAACATAAATTCCGTATTTACCAATATGTTTGTGAGTTTGGTACTTTTCATTGCATATCAAACCATATTGCACATGCATTGATTTTGAATACGAAGATGTCATATCAACAAATTCCTTAAATATATTCTGTGGTCCTCGCATGGGCGAATCACCAAGACAATTCACATGATCACAAATCTCAACAATATCGCCAACTGAAAACTTTTGCGGATCAAGGCTACCTGCTGCATTTGTCAGGATGAACTTTTCCACCCCAAAACATGCAAGCGCACGCGTACTAAATACAACTTCATCCATGGAGTGTCCTTCGAAATAGTGTACTCTCCCGCAGCAAATTAGTACCGGAATTTCACTATCTATCAACACAAAATAAATTTTCCCTTCATGTCCTGACACACTAGGCACCGGAAAATTAAGTGACTCATATGATACTTGATCTACTATGCGTGTATTTTCATTTGCAACCAAGATGTCTTCGGTAAATGGACCCGACGTCCCGCACATCACCGCAATCTTTGGAAAACCGTATTTTTCAATCACAACCGAAAAGATTGACTTTAAGAGTTCGATTGATTTACCTATTCGGTTCTCATAGTGAGAACCACCAAGTGCTATTTGTTTTTTCATCGTACATATATTTTTGATTCAATTCACCTTAGTATTTTTGTAAATTTTAGTCAAATAAAAAATTGCCCGAAAAATTTCGGGCAATGTGTTTCGTAGATCACGAAACAATCTTATCCAACCGAGCGAGGATTTTTTGTTGCTCTGTGGTGTCTTTAACTTGCACTGTCTTTCCAGTTGCGAGATGCAACGTAAAAAGTTGGCATTTATTACCTACCACAACAATACGATAGCTAGAATTTTTCGCCAACATTTCCGGCGTAATAATCCCCTCACCTTCAAAAGGTGAATAAAGAAAATCAAACCTTCCCTCTTTTGCTCCGTTCATCCTCGAGCGAAGGAGTGCAATGAGTGAATTACTACTACCTCCAGATTCTGGAAGTTTTTTAAAGAAAAAATTTTCTTCATGCAAAGACTTTTTCTTCACACTCGGCTCTGTCGCAGTATCGAGCTTGCGCATTTGTGAGAGAACTTTGTGTGTGTCCGGCACCTCCTCAGACTTTTCAAGTCGTTCCTTTTGAATTTGATGTGCCAAATCCATTGCTTTGTCGAATTCCGGATCGACCGAAATTTTTCCTCCACTTAGTGAATACGTCACCCCGCCTATGGCAAGGAGTACGATTAGGATAATTGTTACTTTTTTCATGTGCTTATAGTTTTTATTATTATATCACTATTTTTTAACAAAGTCAATGTTATTTCAATAATAAAAATGACCGTTTTAAACGGTCATTTTAAAACTATTTTTACTTTGATTAGTATGCTGACATTGCCTTACACATCCAACCTGGCGAAATCACCCATGTACTTCCTTGATCATACAGCGAATTATAGTTGTATGTGTATATCCCCCCATCGTTCATTAATACGTAACACTTATATGGTCTATCGTTTGTTCCTCCCGTTCCACTTGTGGTAGCTGTCGACTCGACAGTTTTTGCCATTACCTGCAAATCACTTTCAGTAAACTTACCAATTGTTCCCCCGTTATTTTTTGCAAATTGTAC
>DALYDM010000027.1:0-4281 GCA_031973235.1 Minisyncoccota bacterium
ACCTACGACCAATCGATTAACAGTCGATTGCTCTACCGCTGAGCTACAGGGGAATATTCTGTTATCAAACATATCTGATTACTAACTTAATAATAACCAGAATTTGTTGTACAACAAGGATTTATATACAGTCGATGTCACAAATATTTTTCTGCTGAAAAATATCGCGACCCTGGCTCGACTCGTCAGTCTCCGCCCTTGCGAAATGGGTCCCATCCCATTTCTCACTCCACCGCAAAGCTGCTGGGAGAATACGTAAAATATAATACCAAAATGGGCGGAAATATGCAAAAGTGTGGTACTATAACAAACTATATGGAACAAGGATTTTTAAAACGCACAAAGATAGTCGCAACAATCGGTCCTGCGACTGAGTCGTCTGAAAAATTGAGCAGTCTTATGAAAGCAGGACTCAATGTCTGTCGGCTCAACATGAGTCACGGGGATCACAAAGAACATTCTGTCCGAATAAAAAATATCCGTACTCAATCCAAGGTGGATGGTATTCGTGTTGGAATTCTACAAGATTTGGCAGGTCCAAAAATTCGTATTGGTGATTTTGACACAGAGACAATCACACTTATACCTGGTAGTTTTTTTACATTGACCACTAAGAAGATTGTCGGAAACGAGAAAAAAGTTTCTGTGAGTTACGCAAAGCTTCCTAGAGAAGTAAAAAAGGGAATGTATCTAATGCTCAATGATGGACGACAAAAGCTCGAAGTAGTGAAAGTTGACGGAGATGAGATAAAAACAAAAATAATAATTGGTGGTGTTATCAAAGGAAGGCGTGGAGTGAATGTTCCAGGTGCATATCTATCGCTTTCGTCTATCACAGATAAAGATAGAGAAGATGTCGCATTTGGAATCAAATCAAATGTAGACATGATGGCACTTTCTTTTGTGCGAACTCCTGAGGATGTGCTCACACTTCGTGAGATTCTTAAAAAGGATAAAAAAGATATTGCAATTATTTCTAAAATTGAGACACAAGAAGCGGTGGATAATTTGGATGAAATTATACGACTTTCTGATGGAATAATGGTAGCACGAGGAGATTTGGCTATAGAAATAGGGGCTGAACATGTGCCTGTAATTCAGAAAATGATCATCAAGAAATGTAATGACATGGGTGTTCCGGTGATTGTGGCCACTCAAATGCTCGAGTCAATGATACACTCACCAGTTCCAACACGTGCTGAGGTGTCTGATATTGCAAACTCAATTTTTGATGGCACAGATGCAATTATGCTTTCAGAAGAAACAACTCTTGGAAAATATCCGATCGAAGCCGTGACTGTGATGACACATGTCGCACAAGAGGTTGAGGATTCGATGTACAAAAATGGTTTCTTTAGATCAAAAGATTCGCTCGATGATTCGTCTGCTGATGCAGTGAGTCATTCGGTCGTGTGTACAGCGCGTGATTTGAATGCAAAGGCGATTGTGGCACTCACTCAAAGCGGAGGTACTGCACGGCTCATCACAAGACACAAAAGCCCGCATTTTGTTCTCGCGTGTTCACCAAATGAACGCGTACTCAACAAGCTTATGTTGTCATTTGGATGTATACCGGTACTCTTGCCACACTTGAAAGATCTTGAGTCTGCATTGATTGTCGTAAAAAAAGAAGTTAAAAAAATAATGCATTTAAAAAATGGTGATGTCATTATTGTTTCGGCAGGTGTTCCGTTTGGGAAACCTGGTTCGACAAATATGATGATAGTTGAGACATTGTAATTATGAGAATTAGAGTCAAAGTCACTCCAAACGCAAAGCAAGAATCTCTGTATGAAAAAAGTGCTGGGTTTTTTCTCATTTCAGTGAGGGAAGACAGAGAGCAGGGTGCTGCAAATGAACGAGTCAAAGAGCTTATTGCAGAGCATTTTGGTGTGTCATATAAGGCGGTACGGATTGCACAAGGTAGTACTTCGTCGTCGAAGATTATTGAGATTTTGGGTATGGAGTGATGGTGGTATAATAAGTGTATTAGTAATAATTAACCAAGTACGCCATGATTCACACTCAAATCAAAACGACAAATATGGATCTCACTGATGCACTTCGTGACTATGTTACAAAGCGCATCGCATCACTTGATAAGTTTTCAAAAGGTGATAGTAATGCATACGTAGAGGTAGGTAAAACAACAAATCATCACAAGTCGGGAGATGTGTATAAGGCAGAAATCAATCTTACACTTGATGGAAAGACATATAGATCAGAATCAGAAACAAGTGATTTATATGCTGCTATCGATGAAGCAAAAGATGATTTGTTTGAATCAATCACAACAGAAAAAGACCGCAATCAAACTTTGTGGAAACGTGGTGCGCGAAGTGTTAAAAAAATGCTCAAAGGGTTGTCGAAGCGAAATCCTTTTACCTCGAAATATTAAAAAATCCCCCGAATGGGGGATTTTTAGTGTATTGAATTATCTGTTGTAACGATACCCAAAGTGGATTGAGTACCAATCTTCTCTTTCCATTTTTCTGTTTTTTGCATTGCATTCAAGTAATTCAAGAATTTTTGCAAATTCTTCTTCTTTCTTTTCATTCGGAATACAGTTCCAAATGCTGGTTGTTTTGATGTAGTTACCAAACTCTTCTGGCGTCGTTGGATTCTTGATGATATGACTACCAATTGAAGAAATCTTGGAAAAGTTTGATTGATAAAGAATATTGTTTGGAAAGTATTCTTTGTGAACATTTGGAAGTTCTTGTACTGTACATCCAGTTGAATGTGCTACGCGTTCTCTCAGGTATTGTTTTATACTCACGTTCAATCTAATATCTCTATTGAGTATCACGAGTGGAAATTTCCCGGTTTTACCATCAACAAATGATGCCTTTAAGAGTGAATACATTTTTTTGATCATAGCAGGATTCTTGGAAATCCAGTGAAATGCACTTGCACAGATAATCATGTCGAAATTTCGCCCGATATGTGTTTCTTCACAGAGATCACCAGTATAGAAGTTAATGTGTGAATCATGAGGCTTTTTCTTCGCGACATGTATCATTTGTGAATCAATATCAATTCCTATGATACTAAATTTTGATCCAGAAGGGAGGTGAAGTTTTGCTGCGTGTGCAAGTGCGAATGTTGAGTGTCCTGTTCCGCATCCTACATCAAGAAATCTAAACTCCGTTTGACCATTGGCTGGAGTGAAGTAATTTGACGAGAATATATCTCGAAAGATTGATTCGTGGTAGGGAAATCTATATTTATCATATAGTTCGGCAAATTTTCCGAAATCCCCATACATTGCGAAGGTGTGGTCGTGAATACTTTGTTCCATTTTTCAGTTTTTTAGAATGTTTAGGTGGAGTATAGTATTTTTGTGCATAGATATCAAATATTCAAAAATCTAGGTGTATACCTAGATTTTTGAATATTCAATTTCTTTTTTTCCTTCCGGAATAACTTTTTTTATTACAAATTTGTTATTTTCTAGTGTTGCGTCAGAGATTTTATAACGAATTTTTTTACCATCATTTTCTTTAAAAAAGTAAAGTCCCGGCCACCCATAAAACGCTCTCCATTTGTTCCATAGTTTCTTTGAAGTATCATGTTCATCGATCTCACCATTTTCTTTTGTAAATTTCTCGCAATATGTTGCGTGATCATGGTGCTGAGCGATTGCAGTCAGACCCCCACGGAGATACTCTGGAACATAATCTTTTATCAAGATAGCACCTAGTTTACTTAGGTTGCTGTATAATGATTCTTTTGTTGTGGAATCTTCTATTTCGTAGTCTGCTTGTCCTATGAGTGGACCATGATCCATTTCTTCATCAAGTATCATAAGTGATACTCCGGTTATTGATTCTCCGTGAAGCAACGCGCTTTCTATTGGAGATGGTCCTCTATAGAGTGGAAGAAGTGATGGGTGGATATTGAGTACACGTCTGCCTGGTATGGTGAGTAACCATGAAGGAAGAATTTTTCCATACGCGACAACGAGATACCAGTCGGCGTTGATACTTTCCAAATCTTCTTTTATATCTTTCAGTTTTTCTGGTTGAAGATATGGAATTTGATTTTGCATTGCCCATATTTTCACAGCAGGTGAAGCAACTTCAAGCCCGCGTCCTTGTGCTTTGTCTGGTTGGGTGACGATGAGTGCAGGTGTGATACCAAATGCTTTGAGTTGCTCTAGTACATCAACAGAGATTTTTGGTGTGCCAAAAAATACAAATTTTTTGTAGGGATTATTTGACATCGCTTTCTGGAGGAAGATCGTGCACATTGCGTGCTTTGTCGATAAATAAGATTCCG
>DALYDM010000028.1:0-4028 GCA_031973235.1 Minisyncoccota bacterium
TCAATACACCACTTATGAAAAGACCCTTAAACGTGTGTATTGAAACAGGATGAACTTTTCAAACAACCAACCTTTCTGTCTTTATTAAAAAACCGCCTGTTAGGCGGTAAAAGAAAACCACATAAGGGTTATCCTTTACGCCAACGAAGTGATTTTTTATTACTTACCATATCGTGGTGAAGAGTATATACCAAAGCAAATTCAAAGTCAAGTGATTTGAGCCTTACCAAACAAGGCTTTTTGACCAATTCCATATAAGCCTTATATAGCTTGATTTTAGGTGAAAGGGAGAAGTTTTTTGGGGTAAAATTTGGCTCATTTTTGGGCTCCAAAAAGACTGGTTTTTGGTTAAATTTTAAATAAAGAATGATTCTTTGGTTTTCAATTATATTTCAGTAAAAAATGTTTTTTCTTTCCAATCCTCCTCATTTGGAACACAAATTAATAAACAAAAACCCCTCTTTCGAGGGGTTTTTGTGGGTGTCTCACGTGAATGAATTACATTCGTGAAGACATTTGATCTTTTACACGATCGATAGCTTTTGATGCTGCTTCCTTTCCACCAAGTCCGAATGCAAGACCTCCTGCGATTGCAAGCATCGCAATGATGCCAGTGAAGAGAATTTGCATAAACTGTGGAGCAACTCCAAGCTGTGAAAGTGCGATAATAAGAGCGAAAGTCCAGATTGCATAGTGAGCAATTGTACCAAGCATGTTTGCTGAGCGCACATTTGCTGCCTTCGCACTTCCTGTGATAATTCGCTTCATTGCATCAGAGATAACTGTAGCGAGTATAAGTACAAGCGCTGCAATTACAACTTGTGGCAAGTAACGAAGCACAACTTCTCGAAGGAATTCATTGACTTGTGTAAGTCCGATTACTTCAAGTGAAGTCATAAGGAAGACTATAACGATAAACCATTTTACGATTCCACCGATAAATCCACCTACAGAAAGCTTCATATCTGCTTTTGCAAGAATATCTGAAACTCCAGCACTCTGGAAAAGTCGATCGAGCTTAAGAGCTCCGACAACATTTGCAAGTGCCTTTTCGACAACAGAACCAACTACCCAACCAATTATAAAGACTATAATTGCAATAATAAGATTTGGTACGAAGCTAACAAATCCGAGCCAGAGACCCTGGAGGGATGAACTAAATACTTCGCCCCATGTTTGAATCAACATATGACTTTGGACCACGTAACCGTGGTGATTGTATTCAAAAAAAAATGAATACATCTAACAATTTACTAATAACATCTTTAAACTTCGACCTCTAAAGTGCTACTTATAGATTATACCAATTCTTAAACATTCTTTAAAGATTGTGTGGATAACTGAGCAGACTCAATAAGTCTCTCGTGAGGATAGTCCAAAATATCCCTAATGAGCTTGTCGTACATACTAAGTCGGTAAAGGAAATCTTGAGTCTCAAAAACCGCGTACGAAAGCTCCTTTCCAACCTCCGCTTCAAGTGCTTTTATAAGATTATCAAGGGCGCCTTTTTTGATTGTGTCTCCTACGAGCAAGAAGTCTACACGACTATCTTCGTCTCCAATAAACACACCTGACACAAGAAAAAGTTTAATCTTCCCAATTTTTTTGAATCGCTGAACCAAATCATCTGGTCGCAAAAATTCCGCATCGATGAGTAGATTTTTAAGATGGTCTGAGTACACAAAACCTGGAGTAAGACACCATCCATTAACTTTTTTTGTTCGTGCTTTCTTTCGTGGGGTCGCAGGAATTTCCTTTGAAAAAGATTTTGCTTTGATCATCCCTGCTGATTGCAATGCAGACAATTCACGACGAGCAGTGGGTCGAGCAATTCTACTACGAGTTGATACGTCAATCACATCAAAACATTGCTCAGGATTAAGCAAAAATAATCTCATAATCTTTACACGCGGTAGTGAACCAAAAAGTTTTCCTAGTGTTTCAAGTGCCATAATAGGGTTATTATAGACTTTTCTCTGATATGGCACAAGAATCACTTTACACACAAAAACACCCACATATGTGGGTGTTTTTGTGTGTAAATTTATTTCAATTCTACTTTTCCCTAAAGGATAAGTGTATCGCTTACTTAAGCTCAACCTTAGCTTTGCATAAGTGTATCGCTTACTTAAGCTCAACCTTACCTCCTGCTTCTTCGATCTTCTTTTTAAGATCTTCTGCTTCTGCTTTCTTCATTCCGTCTTTGAGTGTTGCTGGTGCTCCGTCTACAAGGTCTTTTGCTTCCTTAAGTCCGAGTCCGAGAACCTCTTTAACAACTTTCATAACACCGATTTTAGCTTCACCTGCAGATGAGAGAACAACTGTAAATGAATCTTTTTCTTCTACTGCTTCACCTGTCGCTGCTGGTCCTGCGACTGCAACCGCTGCTGCTGATACACCGAATTTTTCTTCGAGTACCTTTACGAGCTCATGGAGCTCAATTACTGACATAGTGTCAATTTTCTCAACAAGGTCCTTGAACTTTGCTGGAACTTCAAATGTTTTTTCTTCCATAATATTTTCAAATTAATAATTAATTAATGTATTCACAATTCAAAATCTTACGCTGATGCTTTCTTATCAGCAATAGCTTGTGTGACCACAGCCATTCGTTGGATTGGTGAATTGATAAGGTTAACAAACTGTGCAATGAGGGTTTCGCGACCAGGGATGGTTGCTATTGTCATCATTTCACTTGCGTTCATGTATTTTCCATCAAACACTCCACCGACGATACTGACAGTATCTTTGTGTGTTTTATGAAATGCATACACCCCACGCGCTGGTGCAATCAAATCTTCACCAAATGCGATTGCAATTTCGCCTGGAAGCTCTGGAAGTTCTCCTGTATATCCTTTTTCAGAAAGGACTCGCTTCAAGAGAGTTTTCTTTGTAACTTTATATCCAGATTTTTCCGCACGAAGAGCACGTCGCAATTCGGTTGTTTCAGAAACTGGAAGCTTTTTAAATTGTACGAATACAATTGACTTTGCTCCATCCACAAGACCTGCAAACTCATTCACAAGACTTGTCTTTTTTTGTTTTGTAAGTGCCATAATAAATAGTTATTAGTGATTATTTGTTTGTTTATAGAAAAACAATCCAAAAAATCAACAAATTAAAAATCGACCTGTGACGGCCGACATAGAATTACACAAACACAAAAGAGTGCTTGTGTGCCTCGACGGGAAATTAAGTGAATTATCACACCCGTGGTCTCTGGCCTCACAAAAAATAATATACCACAACGACTCCCTAAACGTCAAATCTTACCTATCGAGATCAATTGTTGTTTCTGATACGGGTACAACTTCAGATGTATCATCATTTTTATTCTCAATCATAGACACGACAAACAAAACGACTATGCCGACTAATAACACACCAATAAACGTAATCACCATTTTGAAAAAATGCTTTGTTATCATAAATTATTTTAGAGTATTAAATAGTAATTTCATGCGATCTTTTGAAGACGTTACATAAAGCAATGAGTTTGAAAAAGTATATTCTGAACCACCACTCTCGATATATTCATCAATCTTTTGACCTGATGCTATATCCAATTTTACAATTCTAACAAGCGAAGAATCTGAGTCAGTGGTATACCCCAACCAAATATGGTCATTCTTGTTTTTCATCCAAAGTGGATCTGATGGTAACTTTTCCGAAGGCAAAACTGAGGCAACCTCTACTCCACTATCATTGTATAACTTAATACGTTCACCAGTATAAACGATGACTTTATTTTCATTTATATCTAAAGAAACGTCTACTACAGAAACATTTGTATGAATAGGTATCATTGTATTATTCTCAGCAGATACAATAAAATCACTTCGTCCATCATCAAATCCACCGGTCACCAAAATTGAGTCTCCAAATCGCTTTGCCTGATACAGCCTTCCTCGTGGTACTGATGTTAGTTCACTAATTTCCTTTGTTGCACTATCAATCACACCTGCATAGTACCGCTTCCCTGCACCATCTCCGAGTTCAGTGCCATCATTTTTTAAAATAAATAACTT
>DALYDM010000029.1:0-3886 GCA_031973235.1 Minisyncoccota bacterium
TAATAATGCAAGGTCTTGGCTTTGACGCTACAAACTTTGATGCATTTTATTAAAATTATGAATTACATTAAAAAAAATTTTTTATTTATAAAAAAGACAATTACAATTCTAACTTTTCTATTTTATGTTGTATTGCCGGTGACACTTTTTGCGCAAATTGGAGGTACTGGACCGGGTGGTCCTGGTGGTGGAACTGGAAGTGGGACTGATCAAAACGGATCTGAAAATATTACTCTTGATTTCGAACTTAATAATCCACTTGCAGGTTCCGGAGTAAATACAATAAATGATTTTGTTAAAAGATTGCTTGATATAGTGCTTACCATTGGAGTTCCTGTTGTTGCGGTGTTTATTATTCTTGCAGGTTTCCAGTTTGTCACAGCAAGAGGAAATTCAGCGAAAATTGAAAAGGCAAAGGAAAATTTACTTGCTGTTATGATCGGCTCTGCCGTATTGCTTGGTGCATGGGTGCTCGCAAATGCACTCGGTGAGACGGTAAACGAACTCGTCACACCTTAATAACATATGAATAGAATTTTTATAAAAAAGAGTATTGAAATTTCGTGTTTACTACTGTGTATTTTCGTTTTTTCCTTGTTTTTTTCTGGTCATGTACATGCACAAACTGATCCTTTTGATGCTGGTAATGTTTATGATTCTTTCGATGCAGGAAATTATGATCCAAATAATATTCAATATGATTTTGAGGGATGGCAAGGAAGTACTGGTCCTGTGAGTACGCCTGCGGATTCAGGACCTGGTCTTGGCGCATGCGGATCAAAAATTGAAAAACTTCAAGATATTTTGACACTCGCAAATTGTTACATTTCTACTGGATTTGTTCCTCTCATTTTTACACTTGCGCTTATATATTTCATTCTCGGTGTAATCAAATACGTTGTTTCGGATTCTGAGAAAGATAAAGCAAAAGGTAGACAGTTTATGATTTGGGGAATAGTTGCACTGTTTGCGATGGTATCTGTGTGGGGTCTGGTCAAAGTGATTGGAAATACATTTGGAATAACCGCAGATGTAAAAGTTCTCCCGATGCTTCCTGAATAAAATATATAAAAAGTTACTCACAGGAGTAACTTTTTATAGTATTGTCTGAGTGATATAATTTACACATAGGGTAATTCATTACCTATAATAATTATTATGGTCGCTTATTTAAGTAACGTTACAAAAAATAATATGAAAAAAGCGCTTGCGTACTTGCTACCTTTAGCGGTGTTTGTTCCATTTGTTGCTTCAGCTCAGTCAGCAACAGTTGGAAGTATTATGACTACAATATCTGGAATTTTGAACTTCATTATTCCAATGTTGATTACTTTTGCAATCATCACTTTCATTTATGGTGTAATCAACTATGTGATTGCAAAGGATGATGCTGCAAAGGAGAAAGGAAGAAATACTATGATATATAGTATTGTTGGACTTTTCGCTATCGTGGCTGTGTGGGGACTCGTACAAGTTCTCGTTAACACATTCCTCGGTGGAAACACAGGAAACTTCCAAGGTGTTGATTGTATCCCAGGTTCATACGACATAAACGGAAACCCTTGCTAATGATGTGATTGTATGATGAACTTTCTTTTTACTCCTGTCGCGTATGCAAATATTGATACTCTTATTCGAAAAGTGAATAAGCTTATCATTAATCCATTTATCATCTTTCTTTTTACTGTTGCATTTCTTTATTTTATTTGGGGAGTTATTGAATTCCTCCAAGCTGAAAAGGGAGATCTGGATAAACAGAAAGGAAGAGATCATATGCTGTACGGAATAATTGGGATGTTTATCATGGTCGCTGCGTTTGGTTTGATGCAGGTCATAATCAACACGTTTGGAATCGAAGGTATCGACCCAAGACAAGGCACCGTAGAAATACAAGACATCAACTAAAAAACCCCCCGCACTGCGGGGATTTTTTGTATAAGAAAAGCCCGACAAAATTGCCGGGCTTCTAAAGAGCGTACTCTATTTTTTCCCCATCTTCTTGAGGATTTCCGCGATTATTGCAGCGGTCGGTCCATCAACTTTACCACCACCAAAGCTTTCAAATCCACGGAAGATAGTTTCCACGTTTTTGAATTTGCCTTGGTTGCGTTGAATGATCTCAGCAATTTCTTGATCAGTCAAATGTGGCATTGTAGATTTCAAACCTTTGCACATTTCATTGAATGTCTCAAGGTCAAGATATTCCCCAATACGTTGAAACATTTCTCCTACAAATTGCTCCATTTGCTTGAGTAAATCATCAGACACAGGAATGACACTGAGAATATTTAAGTCTTTTTCGAGAATGTATATCCCAAGCTTTTCCGAGATTATCTCATTGTCGTCATTGTTTTCTACATCTTCCGACATTTTCTGTAGCTCTTGAAAAAGTTTTTTCTTGAGCACGTCAGCGGCATTTTTTCTGTTTTTACTGATGGTGTTCATCATTTTTTGAACAGTAATAAATGCTGCTTTACTATCAGATACTGGTGATACTGTTCCAACTCCCTGTGTCATTGAGATAGAGCGTAGGCCCATTCTTGATGCTGATATGCACAGATTTGTTAGAATCCCCTTGATCTCTTCTTTGTATGCTGCATGGTTGTTTGGGATACGTATACCATACAGAAGAAATCCTGACATTTTCATCTTTACATTATCCTTACTTAACTCATCGCTGACTTGAAATTCAATTTTGTGCTTTGTAATAGTGACAGGAATAGCGTCAATCAATTTTGAAATTGTCCAATGATTACCTTCTCCTAGATAGTAGATTGTGCCACCAATTGGTGCAATTCTGTCTCCGAGAAAAGTTATTACACCACAATCACCGGTTCTAATAGTAAGCTTGTTTTTCTCGCTGTAGATATAAGCAAGTCCTGAAATTACAGCAAGGAACCACATTCCATTTGATAGATACATAGTGTAATTTTCAGCTTCATTGACGCCAAAGATATCAAATATATTGCTAAATATCCATTGGCCAATAATGTGACTTACTACTACATACGATATCAGTGATCCGATAACTACAACGATAGCAGATATTACATAGCTCCATATTGGATCTATATAGATGCTTTCGGTGTCATCAGGAATGATGTTAGGCTTCTCATCTTTCGTTGCCTTAGAGGTTCCTACTCCAGACCACAGAAGAAAGATTACGACTGTTGCGATTATCATCACAGCAACAATTGCTGACACAATAAATGTGTACCCAAATGTCCATAATGCGACTAATAATGCCGCGGCGGAGAGTAGATAAATTAGATATTTTTTCATGGTAAGATCTTTTTGAAAATTATATCACAATATAGAAAAAAGTCAAGAAACATTTTCAATTCCTTGACTTAGTGACCCCTAGGGTGTTTTACGGTTTAACCGATTTTCTTCCCAAATATAGAGTGTGACCGTAAATCCTTCTCCGTCTGACAGGAATGACATCTTACAATTACTCTTTGTGTCCCCGACGAAGTCCCTTTCGTGTCCTTTGCCTATTGGATACCAATGTGAATTGTCGCAAAATACTTTGCCTGTTTGATCTGTTTTTCCCCAACGGAAATCATATCCTTCTGGTATGAGTGTTTTTGGTTCTGATGGACCTTTCTCCTTACTGGGGAAGTATACTTCAATTACTGTTATCCCGTTATCTTTTTCAAAACCTTCTTTAGAAGATCTTGATTTAAATTCTTTTACCATAAGAATTACAACAAAGATAATTGCGAGGTATTTTAGCCATTTCCGGAGTGTGCTGTCTTTCATGTTCTTTTTTTTCATATTTTATCACACAAAATTATAAAAGTCAAGTACTTTCAATACAATTTTATTAGGCGAATTTTTTCGAAATATGTATGATTTTGGTCAATCTGGGCAACTTGGTGCTGTG
>DALYDM010000030.1:0-3196 GCA_031973235.1 Minisyncoccota bacterium
GATTGATATAGTGCATTGATTATCACTAGTTCCATTGCAAGTGGTGATTTTGTTACATCCTTAGGAATTTTAATTTCAAGTAGTGTCCACTTGATTTCAGAAAGGTGAAGACGGTTGATGTAATGCATCCATGATTGCCATGCAATGTACGCCAAAATTGGCGGGACCCACAAAAATGCGGTCTTGCCTATAAAAGTTATTCCCAATGCAATTCCTTCGATAATTGTTTGTTCGAACATGAAAGTACTCTAAGTATACCGTAGATTAAAGTTGATTAAAAATAAACTATACGATTGATTGTGTTTGTTCCACCGTTTGGCAAAAAATGTTTAAACTTCATCACGCCTTTTTCTACACGAATTGAATCTGGAATATATACGTATCCAGAAAACTCAACATCACCAGAAGTCACCGAACGTGCAGCTTTGATAGTAAGTGCTGGTGCGAGTGCTTCAGAAGTACCATATCGATAGAGTGAGACACTTCCGATCAGCATTTGTGCAGAAACAGAACCACACCCTCTCAAAAAGCCACTAAAATATACAGAACTTGAAACATTATCTTCATCATCAGGTTCATTAATAACCATCTCACACTCTCCTGTCGGAGGAACAAATTGATTGTTGGTTGAAACTTGCGTTTGAGTTACTGATGCTGATTTTGGAGCAACGACTTGAGTAGGCACAAATGTACTTGAGAAAGTTGAATTTCTATATGTCTTCACTAGCACACCCAAAAGTAAACAGCAAAGAATAATTCCAACCACAATTAGAATAATTCCACCTGCTGATCCACGAGAATAATTATTTTTCATACATAGTAAGTATAAAATGAAAATACATTTTGGCAAAATAAAAACCGACACTATGTCGGTTTTTATTTTGCTATTTATGCAATTGTATACAATCCACCTTTGTTCTTCTTAAAATATTTTGGATTTTGAAGATTGACGAGAATAGTATTTTTCTTCAAGAAACGCTCTTTCATAACTTTTTCAATAACTTCTTCTTTTGTCATTGGTCCATCTTTTTTGAGAATTTCCTTTATCACATCACGTACTACACCTTTTTTGTATCCCCATTCTGAGAGCGCGTATTGTCCTCGTCCTACGAGTACAAAACGTGGGTCTTTGATGAGTTCATTGTGACATGTTGCAACATGAGTCTTTTTTCCAAATGTATCACAAATAGATTTTGCAACATCACGAAAGTGCATTGGTGATCCATGCTTTCGCATAATAAGAAAAGCATAATCTTTGATTCCTCGTGTCTTCACGTTTGATGATTCAGTTTTTCCCCATTCACCAAGTGGATTTTTTCCAATTGTTTTTGAGAGTCCGAGCCATCGTCGAGCAATTTCTTCATTTCGATATTCCTGAGAAAGATCTTTTAGATGTTCGAGGAATTTTGCAACGATCTCACTTTCTGAAAGAAGTTCGTCGTCTGAAAGAGATGTATAGAGATTTTTGAGTGCATTATGAACTGATTCTGCAACTGAGTTATCAATTGTCCATCGTGATGAAAAGTGTTCATCTTCCTTGTGCTTACTGAACTCATCACCAAGTACAAGATAGAAGTGTACATGATTTTGAGTGAGTGCATCTTTTGAAAGACTTTTTAGGAGCTCATCTTCTGAGACAAGTGCGCCGAGTTCTTTCACGATGACATGAAGTTCGTCAAACACTTGTTTTTCAGATTTGAATGCATCACTTTTTCGAATCGTTGCGAGTGCTGCATTTTCGATCTGGCGTACTCGTTCTCGAGTAATTCCGTATTTTTCTCCGATTGCTTCAAGTGTCTTGCGCTCTGCATCTTCATTCAATCCAAATCGGTTTGAAATGACGTCTAGCGCACGATCTTGTAGCTCCGAAAGAAGCTTTTTGCTCACCTGTTTTGGTTTGAATGATATAGTTTTAGCCATAACAAAAATTCTAAATAATGCTTATTTTATAATGATTTTATAATAAATCTCTACAATACAAATCCATTTTATCACTAATCTATAAAAAGTCAAATGCTCTCTTTACAAACAATGTTTACGTTGTCTTTCGTGTCGCACGTGCTCTGTCTAAGTCAGTCAAATATTTCTTACGAAGTCGTACAGATGTTGGTGTCACTTCAAGGTATTCATCTTCTGCCATAGTCTCAAGACCTCGCTCAATAGAAAGCTCAAACGGAGGTTTCAAGAAAATCGCCTCATCAGTACCAGATGCGCGCATGTTTGTAAGCTGCTTACCCTTGATAGGGTTTACCATCATTTCATCTCCTTTTGAAGTATTTCCAATAACCATTCCTTCATACACTTGCGCTCCGTGGCCAATATACAGCACCCCTCGCTCTTGGAGATTTCCAAGTGCAAATGTCACCGCCATTCCACTGATCATAGAAATCATTGATCCAACTTCTCGCTTTTTAATTTCACCAGCGTATTCTTTGAATCCAATCACACGTGAAGACATGATTCCCTCGCCTTTTGTATCGATCACAAACTGACTTCTATATCCAAGTAGTCCACGAGTAGGTATCTCAAATACAATTCGAGTCATACCATTGTGCTCAATCATGTTTTGCATCAAACCACGTCGCTTTGTAATTTTTTCAATCACCGCACCAGAAACTTCAGTTGGTACATCGATAATGAGCTCTTCGTATGGCTCTTTTTTAATACCGTCTTCCATCTTGATGATTACCTGAGGTTGAGATACTTGAATTTCATATCCTTCTCGTCGCATGTTTTCAAGCAATACAGAAATGTGAAGTTCTCCTCTTCCGTATACTTTGTAGTATGAAGGTCCTGTATCACCTTCGAGTCTCTCTGGGTCAAAATCAACACGAAGCCCCACGTTGACCTCAAGTTCTTTCTCGAGACGTTCACGGATTTGTCGTCCTGTAACAAACTTTCCTTCTCGTCCTGCAAAAGGAGAATCATTCACAAGAAAGTTAAGTGAGATTGTTGGCTCATCAATTGAAATAGATTGGAGAGATTGCACACTATCATCTAGACAAATTGTTTCGCCGATATACACATCAGGAATACCTGCAATAATTGCAATATCACCAGAAGAAGCAGATTGTGCCTCAACCCGATTTACACCTGAAAATGTGAACATCTTTGTGATTCGCGCCTTCCGTGAACTCAGGCCATGCTTCACAAAAATTTCCTTTCCTGTTTGTATTACTCCACCATACACACGTAC
>DALYDM010000031.1:0-2297 GCA_031973235.1 Minisyncoccota bacterium
ATATACAAAAACGTGACGGAACAATAGTTCCCTTTGATCAAAAACACATTGCTCGTGCAATTTTTCGTGCGATGCAATCAGTAAAAGAGGGTGACGAGATACATGCGGAAAAAGTAATGCTGAAAGTGTTAGATTCACTTCTTGAACTCAAAAAAGAAAACAAAACAAAACAGTTTATTCCTCATGTTGAAACAATACAAGACATTGTAGAAAATGAACTTGTTGCTTCAAGTTTTCTACAAACCGCAAAAGCATATATCCTTTATCGAAAAGAAAGATCGTTGGTACGAGAAAGATCTGGTTTTGTGCCAGAAAAGGTTAAAGAACTTGTTATGGAAGGTAAAAAGTATTTCAGGAATCCTCTTGCTGAATTTGTATATTATCGTACATATGCAAAATGGATAGATGAAGAGGGTCGTCGAGAAACATGGACTGAAACTGTTGGTCGTTACATTGATTTTATGCGGGATAACATAAATGGAAAACTTACGGAATCTGAATATAATGAAATTCGCGAAACAATTCTAAGTCAAGAATCAATGCCATCTATGAGACTTTTGCAATTCGCAGGTAAAGCTACAAGACGAACAAATGTTTGCGCATATAACTGCTCTTTTATTGCTCCAAGAAATTTCCAAGACTTTGCTGAAATTATGTATATTTCAATGTGTGGAACTGGTGTTGGCTGGTCAGTAGAAAGTGAAAATATTCAAGCACTCCCACAAGTCAAAAAACAAAAAAACACGAAGGTCTCTACTTTAGTTATTCCTGACAGCAAGGAAGGTTGGGCAGATGCATTTTCACTTGGACTTAAAACATGGTTTGATGGAGATGATATTGTTTTTGATTATTCTCTCATTCGTCCTGCCGGATCACGCCTAAAGACTATGGGTGGCAAAAGCTCTGGACCCGCTCCGCTTCAATCATTACTTTTATTTACTCGCGAACGTGTACTAAGTCGCCAAGGTAGACATTTATCAAACTTAGATGCACATGACATCATTTGTAAAATTGGTGAATGTGTCGTGGCGGGTGGTGTTCGAAGAAGTGCCATGATATCCCTTTCTGATTTAGACGATGAAATGATTCGTGATTCAAAGAAAGGTCAATTTTATATTTCGGAAGGACAAAGAATGCTTGCAAACAATTCTGCTGTATATCTTTCAAAACCCAGCACAACTGAGTTTCTTGATGAATGGGTTGCCTTGATGAAAAGCGGTAGTGGTGAACGAGGTATATTTAATCGTGGAGGACTTTCTGGAACATTGCCAAAAAGAAGACTTGATCAATTCAAAGGTGGTATATATCCTGCTTGGGGAACAAATCCATGCGGAGAAATTATTTTACAATCGAAACAATTTTGTAATCTTTCCGAAGTTATCGCAAGAGCAGATGATACTGAAGAGAGTTTGCTCAAAAAAATTCGTATTGCGACAATAATAGGTACTTACCAGTCAACACTTACCTATTTCCCATATTTGTCGAAAGAATGGAAAAAGAATTGCGAAAAAGAAAGACTACTTGGGGTGTCTATTACTGGACAATGGGATTGCGAGCTTGTTCGTAATGGAGATATCTTAGAGAAAATGAAACGAATGGCAATCGAAACAAATAAAAAATACGCAAAACGTTTTGGTGTGGAGCAATCAACATGTATCACCTGCGTAAAACCTTCAGGAACAGTTTCTCAGACAGTAGATTGCGCTTCAGGTATGCATCCTCGCCATGCACCGTATTATATTCGACGTGTTCGCATTTCAGCGACAGACGCTTTGTTTAAAATGCTTAAAGATCAAGGAGTGCCATTCTGTCCAGAAGTCGGGCAAACTCTCGAAAATGCATCGACCTTTGTGCTTGAGTTCCCAGTCAAAGCCCCTGAGGGAGCTATCTGCAAAGATGATGTGGACGCAATTGCACAATTAGAGCATTGGAAAATAGTTAAGCAACATTTCACTGAACACAATCCTTCTGTAACTGTATCAGTTTCAGACGATGAATGGTTAAAAGTTGCAAATTGGGTTTACCAAAACTGGGATTTAGTCGGTGGATTATCATTTCTACCTCGATCAAACCATGTGTATCAACTTGCACCGTACGAATCAATTACAAAAGAAAAGTATGAGGAAATGAAAAAACGTCTTGGTGATTTAGATTTTTCTAAAATTGTTACTTATGAGAAAGAAGACGAAACAGAGGTAAAAAAAGAATTAGCTTGTGTTGGAGGACTGTGTGAAATATAAACATATGCTATACACCAGAAAAGGAGACAACGGAACAACAAAACTTTTTGATTGCCC
>DALYDM010000032.1:0-2071 GCA_031973235.1 Minisyncoccota bacterium
ATATGACTGTGTCCCTGTTGTTGCCACTGTTCTTGGTTGTACTCGAAAGGCAGCTCCAACACCGACAATGTATCCAGTATTTGGCTTTGTCATATTAAATTTCATATGATATGCACTTGCAACTTCAGATGCAGTGGCATCCATATCATGATCACCTGGATAAAAGTCATGACTTTCAGTGGTTGATTCTGTCTCTGGTGCAACAATCCATTCTGAAACTGAAGCAGTCGTATCAATATTTCGAGTGTTTGAACAATCTCCAGACGATGCAGTACCCATCGTAATTTCACAATCACTTGTACTCGTGTTTGTAGTGCCGAGCATGACATACATACCATCCACACGAAGTGTATTTGCATACGCAGCAAGTCCATAAATTCCTACACGCATTTCATTACTACCATTGATATAATTAGAAACCGTAACATTATTTTTTGCAAAATAATTACTTGCTGCTGTTGTTGAACATGCGATAGAAGTAGATGTCATGTCTTCCCAGGCGGACGAATTAAAATTATATATTTTAAATCTATACGTGTTTCCAGCAGTGTTTCCTGAACACAGATGACGTGCCATGAGTAAAATAGTATTCATTCCTGTATATGTTTTTACACCGGAAAACGTCCAATACATATCTGGCGTAACAGACACCGTACCAGTAATCCCGCTGTACTGTGTATCCGTTCCTCCACCTTGAGTCATAACTGTGATATTAGTATAATTTCCTGCTTCTGTTCCTGTAACAACAGTTGAATCTGAGGCAAAATACACCGGAGACACCACTGCAAACACACGCACATAATCAATATGCACAACTGAAGTTGTGTTGGTAGTAGAATAAAATCTGACTACAACCTGATTCGAGCCATTTACAAAGTTAGAAAGAGGAGTTGATACAGGATTTGAAAGCGTCGCAGAACCATTGTCAAAATATCCATTATATACACTCCAAGAATAGTTTGTGGAAGTCGTAGGAGCAATTGTTCCTTGTCGGTTGTTGAGTGTGCGCCATCCTCCTGTTGAACAATTTCCTGATGCAGCATGATCAACGTTGGTTGAAGATACGAAATCGCAAATTTGCACAACTGTAGCAGGCGCTGTGGCGTCTTCATCGATTTCTGTTTGAATTACAAGTGTATTCGCACCATTTAATTGTGCCCCGCCAACGATCACCTGTGCATCGTATCCAGATGTTGTACTTGCAAACCCCCAATGAAGCGCGTCGTCACCAAGAAGTGCACGCCATGACCCAAGATTTACACCTTCAGCAGTTCCAGCAGTTTGAGCAAGAATGTTTTGCGCGGTACCAGTAACAAGCTGGCCATCAGTTGGCACAAATTTATAATGCGCAAACGAACTTTGAGCTCCGGGGGTTTTTTCTTCACCGTCTTTATCATGATATTTTGGCAAAATTGGCGGTATGAAATATGTCAAAGAAATAAAAATAACCAGAAGTATACTTCCTAAAATTAATTGCTTTATTGAAATAATTCTTCTAAGTTTATTTTTCATGAACTAATACTACTCGTCTGCAAAAATAAATTGCGCTGTTTCTCGATTGAAACGTACAAACCGTGGTGTACCAACTGGGGTAATAAATGTCATCATTCCAATTTTTGATGAAAGATCGATATACGACGCACTGTAGGCACCACTCGAATCAAGTCCAAACATATTCATTGAATCTCCGGTTGCAGTAATCCAAAAAACCTTAAAGCTATCAACTGCAATTTCATGTTCTGGGTGCACCTCAGAACCACGTGCAATCAGATTCCAATACCACTCTGGCTGATTCAAATCTTGTAAATCTGTTGATTCTCCTTCACTTTTAATTATTTCTTCGTTTAACACAGTAGTTTGTCCTTCTTTTTCTCCTTTGGGAATATTTTCATTTTTTTTAGTATCACTAGAATCTACTGTAGTTACCAGATCAAACACCGCATCAATCGAAGAAGCAACTGAATGTGTATCTTTGACATCAGATACTTGTGATGTTTCTGTTGCCTCTGACACAACAAGATCATCACTGATTGATTCACCCAACACTTCGGGTTGTGTAGTATCGATTTTT
>DALYDM010000033.1:0-1925 GCA_031973235.1 Minisyncoccota bacterium
CCTTATCCACGCCGCCAGCGTTCATCCTGAGCTAGGATCAAACTCTACTAAAAAAACTTGTGAGGACCGAAGTCCGCCACAAGCCGTAGAACGAAACAAAACAAGAAACAAAACACATTGTTTCAATAATTCCTAGACTTGCACTGTTCACTTGTACATTTTTGGATTAAAAATGCACAATCTTGTACTTTTTATTTATCAATGTTCGCATCCCTGTTTCTTTGCCAGAGTACAAAAAGAGTGGATTCGAAAATCCAATCTTTATGCCAACTACAAAGTTGTCTAAGAGATAGGGCTATTATATACCTATCAAAATATAAGTCAAGTATTAAAAAGCAAGCAAAAAACCTTGTATTTACAAGGTTTTTTGGGACACTTATTTGATATACACAGAGAGTTACTGAGAGCAGGTGACAACTTTAGTTGTACTATTCATCGAGCAAAGTGAATTGAGTTTTGCACGAGTGAGTTCTCCGACAATTCCAGAGGTTGGAGATATGCCATACCCAAGTTGAAACATCTTCACTGCGGCCTCTGTTTTAGACAAGAAATTACCTGATGGTGGAGTACTAAGATATCCAAGGCTTACTAGCATTTTTTGAAGTGTTGTCACTTGTTCACTTACCGTTCCTTTTTTTAATGTCGCAGTAAGTAATACCGTACCAGAAACGCGTGTTGTTCCATCTACACAACCTTGGCCTGAACATGGAGTACACACATTATTTTTACATGCTGTACCTTGTGGACAAGTCTCACTATGTCGACACGCTTTTGGCTTTTCTGCTGATGTTCCAGCGGTAGGAACATTTGCAGTTGATGTTATTCGACCAGACACAACTGATCCAGTTGAAAGTCGAGCTACGGTACAGATACCTTGATAATTTGTAGTACCATATTGCCCCCAACACCCTTCTGAACCTTGACTTGGGCTACCTGATCCATTTGAAACACAACATCCTGATCCCATTCCTTGGCAATTTGGACATGCATAATGTCGTTCAATACTACTTGTACCAGATGAAAATGAACCGTCGGTCTGCTTCGACCATCCAAGTTTATTTATTGAATTTTCAATCTCAGATAGTGTGTAAGTTTTTACGGGAGCCGCACGATTTGATTCATCCTCAACAGTCAAAGTTGGAGACTTATTAACAAGCGCCCTGCCTGTAAGTGCTACTTGTGACTGAAGTGAATTTACATCATTACGAATTCCTGCAATCATCACCATTCCGATTGCGACAAGAGCAAGAACCAAAAACTGTATATAATTTTTTTGCATATCAAATAAAGAACACGTGAGTGTATTACAACTAATAACATATATATTGTAGCAATAAGAAATAAAAGATGCACATATGTTATCCACAAAAAAACACCACTGAAAAATCAGGGTGCCTATTTACTAGAACTTATTGTTCAACACAATATATGAAAGTGCTCGCACTGGAGTAAGGTGATACTTCTGCATCTCACCTGAACTCCATTTAGCTTGAGAATTATTATAATCTTCAGCAAGCAAAAGTATTTCACCTGTAAGTGCATTTATGGACAACACTCGCATTTTTTTCCACCCAAGTGAAGTGGTCATTTGTGCATACTCTTCAAACTTCATAACCGGCATAATTCTCTTGTATGGACCACGCGCTCCTGACCTGTACATATATCCATAATACATATCAATCCTCTCTGTGCCAGATACATATTTTCCCGCATACATATAGTATACAGAATCGCGAATCTCAATCTTGTTTTTAACAGACGAGATAATTTGGTATTTATTCGCATTAAGCGGAAGTGAGCACAAGGTATCAATATGTTTTTTACTGATTGCTCTTTCAATTGAACTTCTGACCAAAGAAAGATTGTGTAAGTACGCGCTTTTGTCTTCTTCATTCAATAATTTAAAAATTTCATCATTATCTTGA
>DALYDM010000034.1:0-1660 GCA_031973235.1 Minisyncoccota bacterium
AGTTTTGCCAACACGCTTGTTGAGAAATATTATGAACTTCTAGATTTTGAAGCGCCACCAAAACTCTTGAAGGAAGATGACGCGGTGCTTGTGGTAGACGAGCTTCTCCATGCTCACGATTGGAGATATTTACACTCGCGTGGAAATCCTGCAATGTATTTCAATGATTTGAAATCACTCGTGTCGCTTTTGAAGCGCGAACGACTTTCGCATTTTGATTTTATGGTTGAGATAGATAGGGAAATAGATGCATTGAAAAACGATCCAGATAGTATTTCATCACGAGGTGAATCAAAAGGCCAACTCAAAAAAGAAATCCAAAAAAAGATTGAATCACTTTCACGTACAAAAGAAGTCGCGACATTTTATGAGTACTACGAATCATACAAAATCAAAAATGAATTGATGGATTATGATGATGTGCTTGAATATGCGGTAAAGCTTGTTGAAGAAAACGAAGATGTATGCGCGGATCTTAGGGAGGCATATTTGTATGTGTTGGTTGATGAACACCAAGACTCTTCTGGTGTCCAGAATGCATTTTTGAAAGCAGTATGGAAGGACACGGAAAAACCAAATATTTTTGTGGTGGGAGATGACCGCCAACTTATCTATGGATTTGGCGGAGCATCGCTTTCATATTTTGAAGAATTCAAGACTGCGTTTGGTAAAGCGCATTTGATAACACTGACAGAAAATTATCGTTCGACTGAGCCGATTCTTTCACTTGCAGACACACTTTTGCAAAGTAGTCTGACAAATGAAAAGTTAAATAGTAATCGTATAGAAACTCATCCTGTATCACTTTTTGAATATGTATACCCGCGTGATGAAATAATCGGCGCAGGACTTTATTTCAAAAAGCAAATCGATGAAGGAGTAGAACCGGAAGAGTGTGCACTCCTTGTTCCTAAAAATCGTCACGCACTTTCTGCATTTTCTACACTTAGAAACATGGGGCTTCCTGTGAGGTCTTCGCTTGGCGTGTCATTTTTTAGTGCACAAGAAACACAGTCACTTCTTAATGTGTTTAGGGTAATTGCTAATCCATTTGATACTGTGGCACTTTCGCAATCAATCCTTGATTCAACTTCACATATACCAATACTTAAAGCACATACATTTCTTCACAATTCAGACACGCGAACACTCTCAGTCGAAATGCTGATTCGCAGTTCTCAATCTGGAGGATTGTTTGATGATTCAGATCCAGTTTCAACTTGGGGGAAAAAGCTTGCAGATTGGATA
This sequence comes from Minisyncoccota bacterium, assembly GCA_031973235.1. Taxonomy (GTDB): domain Bacteria; phylum Patescibacteriota; class Minisyncoccia; order Phycocordibacterales; family UBA9973; genus JAGOQQ01. Next base: position 1,249 of record DALYDM010000034.1, read on the forward strand.
GAATACTCACACACACATTCACTCAATGAGATTGTTCATCGAATTGGAAATGAATTACTTGTTGATACTGCGAATGGACACGAAGAATTGATCAAACGAGTAGAGATAGTCCGTACGTGTATTCACTTGGCAACAGAGTATTTCGAGAAGAATTCAAAAGCACAATTAAAGGATTTTTTGCAATACCTCGATAGACTCGAAGAGTACAATCATTCATTAAACACCGCGACACTCGGTGGTGATAAAGGTGTGTCAGTGATGACACTTCATGGGTCAAAAGGTCTTGAATTTGAGAATGTCTGGATTGCTCATATGAATGAAAGTGTATTGATGGCAAGTAAACGCATGGCATTTACACTTCCAGAATCAATTCAAAATAAAATTGAAGAAAAAGATAAAGCAGTCGCGAAAC